>NZ_CP109171.1:963750-1285000 GCF_036246005.1 Streptomyces sp. NBC_01723 | reverse complement strand
TAAGTCGGGACCTAAGGCGAGGCCGACAGGCGTAGTCGATGGATAACCGGTTGATATTCCGGTACCCGCTGTGAAGCGTCAAACATCGAGCATCGTGATGCTAAGGCCGTGAAGCCGCCCTGATCTCTTCGGAGTTGAGGGGAGTGGTGGAGCCGCCGAACCAAGCGGTTAGTAGGTGAGTGATGGGGTGACGCAGGAAGGTAGTCCATCCCGGGCGGTGGTTGTCCCGGGGTAAGGGTGTAGGCCGCAAGGTAGGTAAATCCGCCTTGCATACGGCTGAGACCTGATGCCGAGCCGATTGTGGTGAAGTGGATGATCCTATGCTGTCGAGAAAAGCCTCTAGCGAGTTTCATGGCGGCCCGTACCCTAAACCGACTCAGGTGGTCAGGTAGAGAATACCGAGGCGTTCGGGTGAACTATGGTTAAGGAACTCGGCAAAATGCCCCCGTAACTTCGGGAGAAGGGGGGCCACATCCGGTGACGAGTCTTGCACTCCGAGCTGGGGGTGGCCGCAGAGACCAGCGAGAAGCGACTGTTTACTAAAAACACAGGTCCGTGCGAAGCCGTAAGGCGATGTATACGGACTGACGCCTGCCCGGTGCTGGAACGTTAAGGGGACCGGTTAGCTTGGATTCGTCCAGGCGAAGCTGAGAACTTAAGCGCCAGTAAACGGCGGTGGTAACTATAACCATCCTAAGGTAGCGAAATTCCTTGTCGGGTAAGTTCCGACCTGCACGAATGGCGTAACGACTTCTCGACTGTCTCAACCATAGGTCCGGTGAAATTGCACTACGAGTAAAGATGCTCGTTTCGCGCAGCAGGACGGAAAGACCCCGGGACCTTTACTACAGTTTGATATTGGTGTTCGGTTCGGCTTGTGTAGGATAGCTGGGAGACTTTGAAGCTCACACGCCAGTGTGGGTGGAGTCGTCGTTGAAATACCAGTCTGGTCGTGCTGGATGTCTAACCTGGGTCCGTGATCCGGATCAGGGACAGTGTCTGATGGGTAGTTTAACTGGGGCGGTTGCCTCCTAAAGAGTAACGGAGGCGCCCAAAGGTTCCCTCAGCCTGGTTGGCAATCAGGTGTTGAGTGTAAGTGCACAAGGGAGCTTGACTGTGAGACCGACGGGTCGAGCAGGGACGAAAGTCGGGACTAGTGATCCGGCGGTGGCTTGTGGAAGCGCCGTCGCTCAACGGATAAAAGGTACCCCGGGGATAACAGGCTGATCTTCCCCAAGAGTCCATATCGACGGGATGGTTTGGCACCTCGATGTCGGCTCGTCGCATCCTGGGGCTGGAGTCGGTCCCAAGGGTTGGGCTGTTCGCCCATTAAAGCGGTACGCGAGCTGGGTTTAGAACGTCGTGAGACAGTTCGGTCCCTATCCGCTGTGCGCGTAGGAGTCTTGAGAAGGGCTGTCCCTAGTACGAGAGGACCGGGACGGACGAACCTCTGGTGTGCCAGTTGTCCTGCCAAGGGCATGGCTGGTTGGCTACGTTCGGGAGGGATAACCGCTGAAAGCATCTAAGCGGGAAGCCTGCTTCGAGATGAGGACTCCCACCCCCTTGAGGGGTTAAGGCTCCCAGTAGACGACTGGGTTGATAGGCCGGATCTGGAAGCACCGCAAGGTGTGGAGGTGACCGGTACTAATAGGCCGAGGGCTTGTCCTCAGTTGCTCGCGTCCACTGTGTTGGTTCTGAAACCACGAACAACCCGCCCCCGGTCACAGGGGCGGCTGGTTGTCTGTTTCATAGTGTTTCGGTGGTCATAGCGTAGGGGAAACGCCCGGTTACATTCCGAACCCGGAAGCTAAGCCTTACAGCGCCGATGGTACTGCAGGGGGGACCCTGTGGGAGAGTAGGACGCCGCCGAACTCCTTTTAGAGCTCTGGCTCTTGGGCACACAGCCCGAGAGCCAGAGCTTTTTTGCGTTGAGGTAAGGTCAGTGAGCATCATTGGCTCGTTTCCCACCAGGAGGCCCCCGCGTGGAGGTCCAGGAGACCCGCGTGCAGACCGACCGGGTCCTCACCATCCCGAACATCCTGAGCATGGCGCGCCTCGCCGGCGTGCCGCTCTTCCTGTGGCTCATCCTCCGCCCCGAGTTCGGCGGCCCGCAGAGCGACGGATGGGCGCTGTTGGTGCTGGCTCTGAGCGGGGTCAGTGACTACCTGGACGGGAAGCTCGCGCGGCGCTGGAACCAGATCAGCAGCCTCGGGCGGCTCCTGGACCCCGCGGCGGACCGGCTCTACATCCTGTCGACGCTGGTGGGCCTCACCTGGCGGGAGATCCTCCCACTCTGGTTGACACTTGTACTTCTTGCCCGCGAGGCGGTCCTGCTCGTGATGGTGGGCATCCTCCGTCGGCACGGCTATCCGCCGCCACAGGTGAACTTCCTGGGCAAGGCGGCCACCTTCAACCTCATGTACGCCTTCCCCCTGCTGCTGCTCAGCGACGGCAGCGGGTGGATCGCGTCACTCGCCGCTGTTTTCGGATGGGCGTTCGCCGGATGGGGTACAACCCTGTACTGGTGGGCAGGTGTTCTCTACGTGGTGCAGGTCCGCCGCCTGGTCCGTGCGGACGCCACTGCCGATTGAACTCCCAGATGGTGCGGCCCAGTGGCCGGATGGCCCGCGCTGGAAAAGTGCGGGACCCTGGACGGGTGAAGTCGGCTTAACCGTCGTCTCTTAGAGGAGGACGCTTCCGACATGAAGGCCGTCGTGATGGCTGGAGGCGAAGGCACCCGCCTTCGTCCCATGACCTCGAGCATGCCCAAGCCGCTCCTGCCGGTGGCCAACCGGCCGATCATGGAGCATGTGCTGCGGCTGTTGAAAAGGCATGGGCTCAACGAGACCGTCGTCACCGTTCAATTCCTGGCCTCCTTGGTCAAGAACTACTTCGGTGATGGCGAAGAGCTCGGGATGGAGCTCACGTATGCCAATGAGGAGAAGCCACTCGGTACCGCCGGAAGCGTCAAGAACGCCGAGGAGGCATTGAAGGACGATGCCTTCCTCGTCATTTCCGGCGATGCCCTGACCGACTTCGATCTCACCGACCTGATCAATTTCCACAAGGAAAAGGGCGCGCTCGTCACCGTGTGTCTGACACGCGTGCCCAACCCGCTGGAATTCGGCATCACCATCGTCGACGAAGAGGGCAAGGTCGAGCGCTTCCTGGAGAAGCCGACCTGGGGCCAGGTCTTCTCGGACACGGTGAACACCGGTATCTACGTCATGGAGCCCGAGGTCTTCGACTACGTCGACCCCGATGTGCCCGTGGACTGGTCCGGCGACGTCTTCCCGCAGCTGATGAAGGAAGGCAAGCCCGTCTACGGCTACGTCGCCGAGGGCTACTGGGAGGACGTCGGCACCCACGAGAGCTACGTCAAGGCCCAGGCCGACGTTCTGGAACGCAAGGTCGACGTTGACATCGACGGCTTCGAGATGTCTCCGGGCGTCTGGGTGGCCGAAGGCGCCGAGGTGCATCCGGACGCCGTGCTGCGGGGGCCGCTGTACATCGGTGACTACGCGAAGGTCGAGGCCGGCGCCGAGATCCGCGAACACACGGTCGTCGGCTCCAACGTCGTCGTCAAGAGCGGCGCCTTTCTCCACAAGGCCGTGGTGGCCGACAACGTGTACGTCGGCCCGCAGAGCAATCTGCGGGGCTGCGTGGTCGGCAGGAACACCGACATCATGCGTGCCGCGCGGATCGAGGACGGCGCGGTCATCGGCGACGAATGCCTGGTCGGCGAAGAATCGATCATCCAGGGCAACGTGCGGGTCTACCCGTTCAAGACCATCGAGGCCGGAGCCTTCGTCAACACCTCGGTCATCTGGGAGTCCCGGGGCCAGGCGCATCTGTTCGGGGCGCGGGGCGTGTCCGGCATCCTGAACGTGGAGATCACGCCGGAACTGGCGGTACGGCTGGCCGGCGCCTATGCGACCACCCTGAAGAAGGGCTCCACCGTCACCACGGCCCGTGACCACTCCCGTGGTGCCCGTGCGCTGAAGCGGGCGGTGATCTCCGCGTTGCAGGCCAGCGCCATCGACGTACGCGACCTGGAGAACGTACCGCTGCCCGTGGCGCGGCAGCAGACCGCGCGGGGCAGTGCCGGCGGGATCATGATCCGGACCACCCTCGGGGTGCCGGACTCCGTCGACATCATGTTCTTCGACGGGCAGGGCGCCGACCTGTCGCAGGGCAGCCAGCGGAAGCTCGACCGGGTGTTCGCGCGGCAGGAGTACCGGCGCGCGTTCCCCGGCGAGATCGGGGACCTGCACTTCCCGTCCAGCGTGTTCGACTCGTACACCGGATCACTGCTGCGGAACGTCGACATCACGGGGATCGCGGACTCCGGCCTCAAGGTGGTCGTCGACGCCTCCAACGGCAGTGCCGGGCTGGTGCTGCCCAGTCTGCTCGGCAAGCTCGGTGTCGACTCGCTGACCATCAACCCCGGACTCGACGAGTCCAGGCCGACCGAGACCGCCGACGTGCGGCGGTCGGGGCTGGTGCGGCTCGGGGAGATCGTGGCGTCCTCCCGGGCGGCCTTCGGGGTGCGGTTCGACCCGGTCGGCGAGCGGCTGTCGCTGGTCGACGAGAAGGGCCGCATCATCGAGGACGACCGGGCGCTGCTGGTGCTGCTCGACCTGATCGCGGCCGAGAGGCGCAGCGGGCGGGTCGCCCTGCCCGTGACGACCACCAGGATCGCCGAGCAGGTCGCCGCGTACCACGGCACCCAGGTGGAGTGGACGACCACCTCGCCGGACGACCTGACACGGGTCGGCGGTGAGGAAGGGGCCATCTTCGGCGGCGACGGCAAGGGCGGCTTCATCGTCCCCGAGTTCAGCAGTGTCTACGACGGCACGGCGGCGTTCGTGCGGTTGATCGGGCTCGTCGCGCGGACGCAGCTCACGCTGAGCCAGATCGATGCGCGGATCCCGCGGGCGCACGTCCTCAAGCGTGACCTGGCGACTCCGTGGGCCGTCAAGGGCCTCGTGATGCGGCGCGTCGTCGAGGCCGCAGGGGACCGCTCGGTCGACACGACCGACGGTGTGCGCGTGGTGGAGGCCGACGGACGCTGGGTGATGGTGCTCCCCGACCCGGCCGAGGCGGTGACCCATCTGTGGGCCGAGGGTCCGGACGACGCCTCCGCGCAGGCGCTGCTGGACGAGTGGGCCGCGGTGGTGGACAGCGCCGGCCGCTAGACCACACCGCACGCGTGCGTGCCGGACAAGTGTCCCCAAGGGGGCCTGTCCGGCACGCCGGTGGGGCCATTCGGAGGTAGTGGCGGCGACGTGCGACGATGTGCGGCATGCCGCAGCAACCCCCCGTTCGGAGCACATCCACGCGGCCCGCGCGCCCGGACGCGTCCATGTCCTTGCTCACCAACGTCATGGACCACAGCCTCGACGACGGCTACGCCGAGGCGGCCGAGCGGAAGAAGGCCGAGGGCGGCGGCGGTATGCCGAAGACCCTGCGGGCCAAGCTCGGACTGGCCGCCGGCCTGGTGCTGGCGGCCCTGGTCGTCACGGTCGGCGCGGCTCAGGCACGGGTGGCCGCTCCCGTGGTCGCCAAGGAGCGCGAGGAGCTGATCGACCGCATAGAGGGGGAGACCTCGGCGGCCGACAAGCTGGAGACGAGCGTCGACGAGCTGCGGGACGAGGTGGGCGCGCGGCAGCGCGAGGCGCTGGACAAGAGCGGCGCCGGCGACCGGGCCGACCTGGTGGGCATCCTGTCGGGCGCGGTCGAGGTGCACGGCCCGGGCGTGAAGCTCGTGGTGAACGACGCCAAGGACGTGGGCACGGGCGGCGACGGGCAGCCGCGCGGCACCTCCGGGTTCTCCGACACCGGCCGGGTCCGGGACCGGGACATGCAGCGCGTGGTCAACGGGCTGTGGGAGTCGGGCGCCGAGGCGATCTCCATCAACGGTCAGCGTCTGACGGCACTGTCGGCGATCAGGGCCGCCGGTGACGCGATACTGGTCGACAACAGGCCGCTGGTGCCGCCGTACACGGTGCTGGCGGTGGGCGGCGGCGAGCGGCTGAGCAGCACCTTCCAGGACAGCGCCGACGGGTTGTACCTGCACGCCCTTCAGGAGAACTACGGCATCCGGACGGCCATCTCCGTGGCGAAGGACCTTCGGCTGCCCGCCGCACCGAGTGTGATCGTACGTACAGCACAGCCGATAACCGAGAAGGGCACATCGTGATCGCCGTACTGGGCCTCGTCGTGGGAGTCGTGGCCGGACTGTTGGTCCGGCCCGAGGTGCCGGCGGCCGTGGAGCCTTACCTGCCGATCGCCGTCGTGGCGGCGCTGGACGCCGTCTTCGGTGGTCTGCGGGCCATGCTCGACGGCATCTTCGACGACAAGGTCTTCGTGGTGTCCTTCCTGTCGAACGTGGTCGTGGCCGCGCTGATCGTGTTCCTGGGCGACAAGCTGGGCGTCGGTGCCCAGCTGTCCACCGGTGTCGTGGTCGTTCTCGGCATCCGGATCTTCTCCAACGCCGCGGCGATCCGACGCCACGTCTTCCGGGCGTGAGGCCGATGAGCGACCACGACGAGCAGCCCGCGAACCGGCTGCGCAAGGAACTGCCCGACGAGGTGGCGCCGGCGCAGGACGCCCCCGGCGCCGACACTCCCGAGGAGCCGCAGCCGGTGCAGGGCGGGCCGAGCGGCCGGGAGCGGCTGCTCAAGGGCCTCTGGCCGCCACGCCTGACCAGGGCCCAACTCATCGTCGCCCTGCTCCTGTTCGGGCTGGGATTCGGGCTCGCGGTCCAGGTGGCGTCGAACAGCGAGAGCGACGGCGCGCTGCGCGGTGCCCGGCAGGAGGATCTGGTGCGCATCCTCGATGAACTGGACGACCGTACTCAGCGTCTTGAAGACGAGAAGCAGGGCCTCGAGAAGCAGCGCGACGAGCTGGAGAACAGCTCCGACCAGGCGGAGGAGGCCCGCAAGCAGACGCTGGAGAAGGAGCGGCAACTGGGCATCCTCGCGGGCACCGTGGCCGCGCAGGGGCCCGGCATCACGGTGACGGTCCAGGACACGAAGGGAGCGGTCGAGGCCGACATGCTGCTCGACGCGATCCAGGAGCTGCGTGCGGCGGGCGCGGAGGCGATCCAGGTGAACGGTGTGAGGGTCGTCGCCGGCACCTACCTCGCGGACTCCGACAAGTCCGTGAGCGTGGACGGGAACAAGATCAACGCGCCCTATCGTTTCCAGGTCATCGGCAAGCCGCAGGACCTCGAACCGGCTCTCAACATTCCTGGAGGCGTGGTGCAGACTCTGGAAAAAGAACAGGCCACCGTTACTGTTGAGCGGTCGAGCAAGATCGTCGTGGACGCCTTGCGAGCGGCGGAGCGGCCTGACTACGCTCGGTCGTCCTCCCAGTGAACCGGCGGTGCATGGGGGACGTCCGGCTAGGGCATGAGGTTGCGGGGGGTCGGCGCACCGATTGGGTGGTGCGTGGTGGAAACTGTCTGGTGGAGACGGACGTTGTGAAGATGTCCGGGTCGGTCAGTACGGTCAGTCAGGGTTCGTCCTGCCCCACGGGCGGGTCTGTTTCGGTCAAGGGGAATCGCCCGTGAAGTTGTTTGCGAAGTTGTTCGGCAAGAGCGCGCGAGAGGGCAGTGACAACGCGACCGCCCGCCATCGCGCCCAGCCCGACGCGGAGGGCCGACGCCCGATGTTCCGGGACCAGGTGGGTGGTCCGGGCGGTGACATTCCCGGTGGTCAGGGCGCGCCGTCTGTTGACCCTGCACAGTCCGGCGGCATAGGTTTCGGGCAACCGTCAACCTCAGGTGCGGGTGGAGGGTTCAACCCCGGTCCGTACGCGTCGAACGCCCCGGCGGGGCAGCCGCGGCAGGAGGATCCGTCCATGTCGGCCCTGGTGTGTACGAGGTGCGGCAACCGCAACGCGGAGAACAGCCGCTTCTGCTCCAACTGCGGTGCCCCGCTGCGTGCCGGCGCGGTTCCGGAGCGTGCCTCCGAGACGACCTCCACGATCTCCATCTCGGGTCTCGAGGCGTACGACGCCGAGGTCACCGGTCAGACCGCGGTCCCGGCGCTCTCGCCCGAGGCGCAGGCGGCCGTGGACGCGTTGCCGCTCGGCTCCGCGCTCTTGGTCGTGCGCCGCGGTCCGAACTCGGGCAGCCGCTTCCTGCTGGACGGTGAGCTGACCACCGCCGGGCGTCACCCGCAGAGCGACATCTTCCTGGACGACGTGACGGTCTCGCGCCGGCACGTGGAGTTCCGCCGTAGTCCGGACGGTTCCTTCACGGTCGCCGACGTGGGCAGCCTGAACGGCACGTACGTCAACCGGGAGCGCATCGACCAGGTCGCCCTGTCGAACGGTGACGAGGTGCAGATCGGCAAGTACCGGCTGGTGTTCTACGCGAGCCAGCGGGGTTACTGACCCGAACCTCCAGGGAAGGTCCATGCTGCATACACCGAGCGGCGGTGCCGGTCACGGCGCCGCCGCCACGGACAGTGGGCTGATGAGCATCGGCACGGTGCTGAACGTGCTGCGTGACGAGTTCCCCGACATCAGCATCTCCAAGATCCGCTTCCTGGAGTCCGAGGGCCTCGTCGAGCCCCGGCGGACCCCGGCCGGGTACCGCAAGTTCAGCGCGCACGACGTGGAGCGTCTGGGCCGGGTGCTGCGGATGCAGCGGGACCACTATCTGCCGCTCAAGGTCATCCGTGAGCACTTGGACGCCGTGGAGCGCGGTGAGGCGGTGTCGTTGCCCACGGTCGGCCGGCAGCGGGACGGGGAAGCGGTTGCGGAAGCCGCCGAGAGCCCGACCGTCGCCCGGATCGGACGGGACGAGCTGCTCGCCGCGGCCGGGATCGACGACCAGGAGCTGAAGGAGTGGGAGTCCTACGGGCTCCTCGCCCCCCTGCCCGACGGGGCGTACGACGCCGAGGCGGTCACCGTGGCGTCGCTGGTGACGCAGCTGGGGCGCTTCGGGATCGAGCCGAGGCACCTGCGGGTGATGAAGGCCGCCGCCGACCGGGACGCCGGGCTCGTGGACCAGGTGGTCGCCCCGCTGAAACGACACCGCAACCCCCAGACCAGGGCACACGCGGAAGCGCGCACCAAGGAGCTGGCGGGCCTGGCGGTGAAGCTGCACGCGGCGCTGGTACAGACCGCGCTCGGCGTGCGGCTTCCCTGAAACGGGCCTGTTCGGAGCCCCGGATCGCCCAGTCGATCCCGGCCCGACTACCCAAACGTCCCGGGCACGGCCTAGGGTTGCTGTGTGAACGAGCTCGATGTCGTAGGTGTCCGGGTCGAGATGCCCTCCAACCAACCGATCGTGCTGCTGCGCGAGGTGGGAGGCGACCGCTACCTTCCCATCTGGATCGGACCGGGCGAGGCGACGGCGATCGCCTTCGCCCAGCAGGGCATGGCTCCGGCACGGCCGCTGACCCACGACCTGTTCAAGGACGTGCTGGAAGCCGTCGGCCAGGAGCTCACCGAGGTACGCATCACCGACCTGCGCGACGGGGTGTTCTACGCCGAGCTGGTCTTCGCCAGCGGCGTCGAGGTCAGCGCCAGGCCCTCCGACGCCATAGCGCTGGCCCTGCGCACCGGGACGCCGATCTACGGCAGCGACACGGTCCTCGACGACGCGGGCATCGCGATCCCGGACGAGCAGGAGGACGAGGTGGAGAAGTTCCGCGAGTTCCTCGACCAGATCTCGCCGGAGGACTTCGGGACGAGCAACCAGTAGGGTTTCCCCAAATCAGGGCACGCGAAACCACTCTTAGGGTGATTATCACTCGGCGTGCCGAGTGTGGCGATCGTTGACGCACCCTTGGTGACTGCCTACCTTCGAGGAGGCAGGTCAAGGACGGAGGTCGGCGTGAGGATCAGCGGCGACGGTACGGCTGGGGGTGGCCCCGGGCACGGTCTCGGGGCAAGTGGTCCGTACCCTCCCCAGGACTCTCGGCTCCGCGCGGGCGGGGGGTACGCCCAGCAGGCAGGCGCGCCCGATTCCGCTCCGCAGCGGCCGGCCGCCGTGCCGACCAGCGGAGGGGCGGCGTCCATGACGTCCGAGGAGATCGGCTACCGCGGGCCGACGGCCTGCGCGGCCGCCGGCATCACCTACCGGCAGCTCGACTACTGGGCCCGCACGGGGCTCGTCGAACCCAGCGTGCGTCCGGCCCACGGCTCGGGCACGCAGCGCCTGTACAGCTTCCGCGACGTGGTCGTGCTGAAGATCGTCAAACGCTTCCTCGACACCGGGGTGTCCCTCCAGAACATCCGGACCGCCGTCCAGCACCTGCGGGAGCGCGGCTTCCGTGACCTGGAGCGGATGACGATGATGAGCGACGGCGCCACGGTCTACGAGTGCACCTCGCCCGACGAGGTGCACGCCCTGCTCCAGGGCGGTCAGGGCATCTTCGGGATCGCCGTCGGGGTGGTCTGGCGAGACGTGGAGAGCGCGCTGTCCCAGCTGCACGGCGAGCGGATCGACACGGGGGAGACCCTGGTCGGGCACAATCCGGCGGACGAGCTGGCGCGACGCCGCAACAGGGCGGTCTGAGCGGCGCGCCGGTCCGCCCGGCGCGCGGGCCGTCCGGTGGCGGCCGCATTGTCAGTGGCGTAGGGCAGCATCGGAGATGTGAGAACCGCGCCCACGATCCTGCATCTCGACATGGATGCCTTCTTCGCCTCGGTGGAGCAGGCGTCCAAGCCGAGTCTGCGCGGGAAGGCCGTGGTGGTCGGCGGCCTGGGGCCGCGAGGCGTCGTCGCCACCTGCTCGTACGAGGCGCGCGTCTTCGGCGTCCACTCGGCGATGCCCATGGGCCAGGCCAGGCGGCTGGCGCCCAACGCCGCGTATCTCGTCCCGCGGTTCGAGCTGTACCGGTCGATCAGCGAACAGGTGATGCGGCTGCTCAGGGAGTTGTCCCCGCTGGTGGAGCCGCTGAGCCTGGACGAGGCGTTCGTGGACCTGGAGGCCGGTGGGACGGCCTGGGACGCGGCGTCGGCGCGGCTGGCCGGGACGCAGCTGCGCACGGACATCCGCGCCGTCACGGGCCTCACCGGTTCTGTGGGACTGGCCGCCTCCAAGATGCTGGCCAAGATCGCCTCCGAGGAGGCCAAGCCCGACGGGCTGGTCCTGATCCCGCCGGGGACGGAGCGGGCCATGCTGGAGCCCATGTCCGTGCGGACCCTGCCCGGCGTCGGCCCGGCGACCGGCGACCATCTGCGCCGGGCCGGCATCACCACGGTCGGGGAACTGGCCGAGGCGGGCGAGGACGAGTTGGTGAGGCTGGTGGGCAAGGCGCACGGACACGGCCTGTACGCCATGGCCCTGGCGCTCGACGAGCGGCCCGTGGTGGCCGAGCGGGAGACCAAGTCCGTGTCGGTCGAGGACACCTACGACGTGGACATCCACGACCGGGTGCGGGTCGGCGTGGAGGTGGGCCGGCTGGCCGACCGGTGTGTGCGCCGGCTGCGCGCGTCGGGGCTGTCCGGGCGGACCATCGTGCTCAAGGTGCGCAGATACGACTTCTCCACGCTGACGCGCTCCGAGACGCTGCGCGGGCCCACGGACGACCCGGCGGTGGTGCGGGAGGCCGCCGCCCGGCTGCTGGACTCGGTGGACACCACGGGCGGTGTGCGGCTGCTCGGGGTCGGCGTCAGCGGCCTGGCCGACTACACGCAGGAGGACCTGTTCGCGCAGGCGGCGGGGGGCAGGGCCGGTGAACTGGCCGAGGAGCCGGAGACCGAGCCCGCCGCGGAGCACCGCCCGGCACCCGCGGAGCGCCGCTGGCCGTCGGGGCACGACGTGCGGCACGCGCGGTTCGGGCACGGGTGGGTCCAGGGGAGCGGGCTGGGGCGGGTCACCGTGCGCTTCGAGACGCCGTACTCGCGGACCGGGCGGGTACGGACCTTTCCGATGGACGACCCGGAGCTGACGCCCGCGGATCCGCTGCCGCTGGTTCCGTCCGAGACGCGAAGACCCGGCGAAGGGCCGGCCAGACCGGTGGCCGGCTAGCCGTGCGTCGCGTACGTTCCGCGTCTTTCGCGGGGGCGGTGCGTCAGCTCTCCTCGTTGCCCTTGCCCGCCAGCTTGCCGAAGTCGTGGTCGGGGAGCGGGGGAGCGGCGGCCACGTCGAGGCCGTAGTGGTGGTACAGCTGGAGTTCCTGTTCCGGCGAGAGGTGGCGGCCGACGCCGAAGTCCGGTGCCTCCTTGATCAGGGCCCGGGCGAAGGGCACGCGCAGGGCGCCCTCGACCAGCTCGCTGGGCTCCAGGGGTACGAAGGCGTCCCTGCTGAAGAGGCCGGTGCGGATGGCCGCCCACTCGGGCACGCCGGTGGCATCGTCGAGGTACACCTCGTCCACGGTGCCGATCCTGGTGCCGTCGCGGTCGAATGCCTTGCGGCCTATCAGGTTCCGCGGGTCGATGTCAGTACGCACGGGCCCTCCACTTGGTCGCACTGGAATCGCACACCAGCCGCCGAATCATCCGTAAGTACTACAAAAAACTACATATGGCCGGTCGGCCACTCGAAGGTTCGTGCCGCGGGCTCGCTGGTACGCTGGCAAACGGCTGCTGACCCCGCGCGGGAGAGTCCTCCGGACATCATCGGAGGCGCCGAAGGAGCAAATCCTCCCCGGAATCTCTCAGGCTCACGTACCGCACGGACGAGGTCACTCTGGAAAGCAGAGCGGGTGTCGACGGCTTCCGCTCTCACCGACGGTGAAAGCCGGGACGCCCTCGGGCCGCCCCGGTGAAGCTCTCAGGTTGAGATGACAGAGGGGGAGGCCGTCCGGGTACCCGCGCCGTGGTGCCCCTCGCAGGTCGTCAGACCAGGAGGCCTCCGCAATGACCGCCCACCGCACTCCGCTCACCGAACTCGAACAGGCAGCGCCGTTCGAGCAGCGCCACATCGGCCCCGACCACGAGGCCCGGGCCAAGATGCTCGCGCAGGTCGGTTACGGTTCGCTCGACGAGCTGACGGCCGCCGCGGTGCCGGATGTGATCAAGAACGCCGACGCGCTGGACCTGCCCGGCGCCCGCTCCGAGGCCGAGGTACTGGCCGAGCTGCGCTCGCTGGCCGACCGCAACCAGGTCCTGGACTCCATGATCGGCCTCGGTTACTACGGCACCTTCACCCCGCCGGTCATCCTGCGCAACGTCATGGAGAACCCCTCCTGGTACACCGCGTACACGCCGTACCAGCCCGAGATCTCCCAGGGCCGCCTGGAGGCCCTGCTCAACTTCCAGACCATGGTCGCCGAGCTGACCGGCCTGCCCACCTCCGGTGCCTCCCTGCTGGACGAGGGCACCGCCGCCGCCGAGGCGATGGCGCTCTCCCGGCGCATGGGCAAGAACAAGAAGGGCCTCTTCCTGGTCGACGCGGACGTGCTGCCGCAGACCATCGCCGTGATCCGGACCCGAGCCGAGCCGACCGGCGTCGAGGTCGTCGTCGCCGACCTGAGCGAGGGCATCCCGGCCGAGATCGCCGAGCGGGAGATCAACGGCGTCCTGCTCCAGTACCCGGGCGCCTCCGGTGCCGTACGCGACATCAAGCCGGTCGTCGAGCGGGCGCACGAGCTGGGCGCGCTCGTCACGGTCGCCGCCGACCTGCTCGCCCTCACCCTGCTCACCTCGCCCGGCGAGCTGGGCGCGGACATCGCCGTGGGCACCACCCAGCGCTTCGGCGTACCGATGGGCTTCGGCGGGCCGCACGCCGGCTACATGGCCGTGCACGAGAAGTTCGCGCGGAGCCTGCCCGGCCGCCTGGTCGGCGTCTCCGTGGACGCGGACGGCAACAAGGCCTACCGCCTGGCCCTGCAGACCCGCGAGCAGCACATCCGCCGCGAGAAGGCCACCAGCAACATCTGCACCGCCCAGGTGCTGCTCGCCGTCATGGCCGGCATGTACGCCGTCTACCACGGTCCCGAGGGCCTGCGGGCCATCGCCCGGCGCACCCACCGGTACGCCTCGATCACCGCCGCGGGCCTCGCCGCGGGCGGCGTCGAGATCGTCCACGGCGCCTACTTCGACACCGTGACCGCGCGGGTGCCCGGCCGGGCCGACGCGATCGTGCACGCCGCCCGCGCGAACGGCATCAACCTGCGGCTCGTCGATGCCGACCACGTCTCCTTCGCCTGCGACGAGACCACCACGCGCGCCCAGGTCGGCGGCGTGTGGCACGCCTTCGGCGTCGAGGGCGACATCGAGGTGCTGGACGGGGAGACCGCGGAGACGTTGCCCGAGGCGCAGCTGCGCGCGGACGACTTCCTGACCCACCCCGTCTTCCACCAGCACCGCTCCGAGACCGCGATGCTGCGCTACCTGCGTCGCCTCGCCGACCGGGACTACGCGCTGGACCGCGGCATGATCCCGCTGGGCTCCTGCACCATGAAGCTCAACGCCACCACCGAGATGGAGCCGGTCACCTGGTCCGAGTTCGGCGCGCTGCACCCCTTCGCGCCCGCCGAGCAGGCGCAGGGCTACCTGACCCTCATCCGTGAGCTGGAGGAGCGGCTCGCGGAGGTCACCGGGTACGACAAGGTCTCGCTGCAGCCCAACGCCGGGTCGCAGGGCGAGTTCGCGGGCCTGCTCGCCGTACGCGGGTACCACCGGGCCAACGGCGACGAGCAGCGCACCGTCTGCCTCATCCCGTCCTCCGCGCACGGCACCAACGCGGCCAGCGCGGTGATGGCCGGCATGAAGGTCGTCGTCGTCAGGACCGCCGAGGACGGCGAGATCGACATCGAGGACCTGCGCGCCAAGATCGAGCAGTACCGTGACGAGCTGGCCGTGCTGATGATCACGTACCCGTCCACGCACGGTGTCTTCGAGGAGCACGTGGCCGACATCTGCGGCCGGGTGCACGACGCCGGCGGTCAGGTCTACGTGGACGGCGCCAACCTCAACGCCCTGGTCGGCCTCGCCAAGCCCGGACACTTCGGCGGCGACGTCTCCCACCTGAACCTGCACAAGACGTTCTGCATCCCGCACGGCGGCGGCGGCCCCGGCGTCGGCCCGGTGGCCGTACGGTCGCACCTGGCGCCGTACCTGCCCAACCACCCGATGCAGCCCGCGGCAGGCCCGCAGACGGGCGTCGGACCGATCTCGGCCGCCCCGTGGGGCTCGGCCGGCATCCTGCCGATCTCCTGGTCGTACGTGCGGCTGATGGGCGGCGAGGGCCTCAAGCGCGCCACGCAGGTGGCCGTGCTGTCCGCCAACTACATCGCCAAGCGGCTGGAGCCGCACTTCCCGGTGCTGTACACCGGCCCCGGCGGGCTGGTCGCGCACGAGTGCATCATCGACCTGCGCCCGCTGACCAAGGCGACCGGCGTGAGCGTCGACGACGTCGCCAAGCGGCTGATCGACTACGGCTTCCACGCGCCGACGATGTCCTTCCCGGTGGCCGGCACGCTGATGATCGAGCCGACCGAGTCCGAGGACCTGGCCGAGCTGGACCGGTTCTGCGAGGCGATGATCGCCATCCGCGCGGAGATCGAGAAGGTCGGCTCCGGCGCCTGGCCCGCCGACGACAACCCGCTGGGGAGGGCGCCGCACACCGCCGCGGCCCTGGGCGGTGCGTGGGAGCACGCGTACACGCGCGAGGAGGCCGTCTTCCCGGCCGGGGTGTCCGCCGCCGACAAGTACTGGCCGCCGGTGCGCCGCATCGACCAGGCCTTCGGTGACCGGAACCTCGTCTGCTCCTGCCCGCCGCTGGACGCCTACGAGGACTGATCCCCCAGACGCCCGTTACGACAGGAGGCTCCGTACCGCCCATCGGGTCGGTACGGAGCCTCCTGTCGTGTCAGGCGGTCGCGAGCGACACCTCCGTCGACTTGATCAGCGCGACGACGGGAGCGCCGACGGACAGGCCCAGGTCCTCGGCGGCCTCGTTGGTGACGACGGCGGTCAGCGCGCCGCCCTCGACGGCGATCCCGACGGACGCCATCGCACCCCCTGTGGTGAGTGCGGTGACGGTGCCGGGCAGCCGGTTGCGGATCGAGAGGCTCTCGACGCGCCCGGTGGCCAGGGCGACCTCCGTGGACTTCACCAGGGCCCGGACGGCGGTCCCCGCGGCGAGCGCCAGGTCGTCGGCGGCGTCCCGGGTGATCGCCGAGGTGAGGTCCTGGCCGCCGGAGAGGCGGACCTTGACCGTCGCCATGGCCTCGCCCGGGGTGACGGTGGTGACGGTGCCGGGGAGCTGGTTGCGGATGCTCAGGCTCATGGGCGGCACCGTAGCCCTGGGATGGAAGCTGTGCAGGGCACCCGGGGCGTTGGGTGTAACGCGATACAGCGCCAGGATGTCGTGTGGCGGGGTGTATACGGGGTGCCCCACCACCCAGCCGTCACCCCTCCCGGTGGGCGGGCCCGAGGCTTGGGGGAGGCGGCCATGACCGCGTCGGCACGGCGGATTACGGGGAGTGATCAGCCTTGGACACGCGTCGGGGCCGGTTCGCAACCGTGGCTGCGGGCCGGCCCCATGGTGCGCCGGGCGGAGTGATGTCACCCCGGCCGGCGGGTGCTCAGGCGGCGGTGATCAGACCCGCGCCGACGGGGCGGTGCGGGGCGATGATCTGGCCGTCCGGCAGAAGCTCACCGGTGTCCTCGAAGAGGACGACGCCGTTGCACAGCAGGCTCCAGCCCTGCTCCGGGTGGTGCGCCACGAGGCGGGCGGATTCCCGGTCGGCGGAGTCGGCTGACGGGCACGGTGGCTGGTGCTGACACATGAGTGGGGTCTCTCGGTCTGTGGTGATGGGTGAGTCTGCTGTCTTGTCTGTCCCGCGGCGTGAAGCGTTGTTCATGGCCGCCCCCCGTATGTTTAAGTCGGTCCGAACCCAGTGTTGCCCCACGGGCGCCGATCCGCAGGTATTTCGCAGCACCGCTTCTCACAGGTTGATGACGCATCACCCGCGCGGACGGTTCAGCCCAACTGCACTGTCACTTCGGGTGGTTCGGCATGGCCGAATGGGACTAGTCCGCGCGGGTGGAACGATGCGGGTCAGGCGGGCGAGCCCAGCAGCCCCGTCGGCGTCACCCGGTGCGTGAGGACCGGCAGCAGCTCGGCGACCCGGTGCGGACGGTGGGCCGCGATGCCCGGAGGCGCGGGCGCCAGCGGAATCAGCAGGTCGGCGGCGGCGGGGTGCCCGGCGGCGGCGTCCGCGGCGCAGTCGCCGTGCAGCCACAGCGTGAGCATGTACAGCTCGGGGACCGACAGCAGACGCGGCTGGTAGGACTGGGGCACCGACTCGGCCTGCCGCAGCGCGCGTTCGGTCGAGGCGACGTAGGGGCCCTCGAAGAAGTGCGAGAACGCCCAGCCGTCCGGGGTCAGCATGGTCTCCGCGGCCGCCACCGCCCGTTCGCCGCAGCGGATCAGGAACCGCCACCCGGCCAGCCGCGTCCCCGTCGCGCCGTCCGCCGTGACCCGGTCCAGGACGTGCACGGGCAGCGGCAGTTCGGGCGCGACGGGGCCCTGGGCGCCGAGCAGCGAGGGAGTCCGGGCCTCCCGGACCGCGGTGGGCGAGGAGAGGGCGGTGAGGACGGAGCGCAGGGCGGGCGCGGGGGCCGGCGGGACACGCAGGGGCATGGTGGGTCGCCTCTCATTCGAAGGCACGGTGGCGCGAGGGCGGAGCGGGGCGGACGACGCTGTCAGCTCACGGGGCTGGGGAGGCAGGGGCCGGGGTCCGGGAACCGAGAAGGGGGTGAGGTCTGCCGCGTGTCAGCTCGACGACGGCATCCTTCGACCGTGGGCGCCGGTCTTCTGCCTTGTTCGCGGAGTTTATACGACACGTGTTCAGACTGTGTTTCGGCTAGCCGATACCGGCAACCAGTACAAGGTTGCATTCGGTCGTGGAGATGCGGGATTTCTCCGGATTTCGAGGCGGGTGCACGACGGTGACCTCGGGGAATGTTCACCGAGCGGTCGGCCAATTGTCGTCGGCGTTTTTCACGAGTTACCCGACCCGGAAACTGCTCCACGCGCCATGCCTGGTGAATGTGCCACCGGTCACATCGGCACAGCGTAGCGGGTGCCGGGCCGCCGCGGGACGTTATCGATCGCTTCGGCTGGGCATCATCCAACCTGACCGGCCACCGGCGGCCGGATCTTCGACTGCCGCTCTCAGAAGGGAAGCTTCCATGGGGGAGAAGGTCGTGGCAGGTCAGTTCGACCTGTCCGATCGCCAGCGCTACCGCGAGAAGCTGCAGCGGTGCCTGACGGGTCTGGAGCGGCTTCTGGCGGAGAAGCGGTTCGACGAACCGAAGAACCTGATGGGGCTGGAGATCGAATTGAATCTCGTCGGTGCGGACGGGATGCCGAAAATGTTGAATGCGCAAGTCCTCGAACGCATCGCGAGTCGGGACTTCCAGACAGAACTCGCCATGTTCAACCTGGAAGTCAACATCGCTCCCCACCGGTTGGGTGGCCGGGTATTCGACCGGCTCGCCGAGGAGATCCGTACGTCCCTGGCATATGCGGACCGCAAGGCCGGCGAGGTCGACGCGGGAATCGCGATGATCGGAATTCTGCCGACGCTGGACCGGGACGATCTCGTTTCCTCCAACCTCTCCGCCGTGGACCGCTACGCCCTGCTCAACGACCAGATCGTGGCCGCCCGCGGCGAGGACTTCACCCTCGACATCGAGGGGGTCGAGCGTCTGACCTGCACCTCCAAGTCCATCGCGCCGGAGGCCGCCTGCACCTCGGTGCAACTGCACCTCCAGGTCACCCCGGACCGCTTCGCCGACGTGTGGAACGCGGCCCAGGCGGTCACCGCCGCGCAGATCGCCGTCGGCGCCAACGCGCCGTTCCTGTTCGGCCGCGAGCTGTGGCGCGAGTCGCGCCCTCCGCTGTTCCAGCAGTCCACCGACACCCGCCCGCCCGAGCTCCAGGCCCAGGGCGTCCGGCCGCGCACCTGGTTCGGGGAGCGCTGGGTGACCTCGGCCTACGACCTGTTCGAGGAGAACCGGCGGTACTTCCCGGCGCTGCTGCCGATCTGCGACGACGAGGACCCGCTGGAGGTCCTGGACGCCGGGGGAGTGCCCTCGCTCGCCGAACTCGTCCTGCACAACGGCACCGTCTACCGCTGGAACCGCCCCGTCTACGACATCGCCGACGGCGTCCCCCACCTGCGGGTGGAGAACCGCGTCCTGCCCGCCGGACCCACCGTCACCGACGTCATCGCCAACGCGGCCTTCTACTACGGTGTGGTGCGCGCGCTCGCCGAGGAGCCCCGGCCGGTGTGGACCCGGCTGCCGTTCGAGGCCGCCGCCGCCAACTTCGAGGCCGCGTGCCGGCACGGCATCGACGCCCGCTTCGAGTGGCCCCGCCGCGGCCGGCTGGGCGGCACCACCGAGGTCGACGCCGCCGTCCTCGTACGCGACGAACTGCTGCCGCTCGCCGAGGCGGGGCTGGACGCGTGGGGCGTGGAGCCCGCCGACCGGGACCTGTACCTCGGTGTGATCGAGGAGCGGTGCCGGCGCCGGGTCAACGGCGCGTCGTGGCAGGCGGCCACGTTCCACCGGGGGCTGGAGGCGGGGCTGTCCCGGGAGGACGCGCTGGCCGCCACGACCCGCCGGTACGTCGAGCTGATGCGCGAGGGTGATCCCGTGCACCTGTGGCCGGTGGGCCTGCCGGAGCCGGCGGCGCTGGGCTGACCCGCACCGGGCCGACGCCGGGTCGGCCCCGGGCCCCGCCGCGCACCGTCCCATACTGATCGGGCAAGCTGTGACGTCCCAGCTGGAGGCAGGTGTGCATGGCGGAGGCGGGCCCGGTGGACGATTCGTTCCCTCACAAGCCGGTCGTCGGGGAGCAGGGTCCCCCGGAGCGGCTCTCACGGCGGACCCTGCGTGACGAGACGCTGCTCGTCCTGGCGCTGTCGCTGGGCGCGAGCGGGGTGTCCGCCCTCATCAGTTTCATCGGCTCGGTCACCCGGCCCGGCGGGCTCAAGGACCAGGCGGCCACCCTCAACGCCTCCGCCGCGCCCGGCCGTCCCTGGCTGGACCTGGCCTGGCAGCTCTTCGGCATCACCACGGCCCTCGTCCCCGTCGCCCTCGTCGCGCACTTCCTGCTCCGGGAGGGCAGCGGCCTGCGCGCCCTGGGCTTCGACCGCACCCGGCCGTGGCCCGACCTGGGTCGCGGGGCCGCCGTCGCCGCCGTCATCGGCAGCACCGGCATCGCCTTCTACCTGGCCGCCCGTGGCCTCGGCTTCAACCTCACGGTGGTGCCCGAGGCCCTGCCCGACGTGTGGTGGAAGTACCCCGTACTGATCCTCTCGGCGGTGCAGAACTCCGTCCTGGAGGAGGTCATCGTGGTCGGCTATCTGCTGCGCCGCCTCGACCAGCTCGGCTGGAGCGCGGGCGCCTCGCTGGCGGCCAGCTCGGTGCTGCGCGGGTCGTACCACCTCTACCAGGGCATCGGCGGCTTCATCGGCAACATGGTGATGGGCGTCGTCTTCGTGTACCTGTACCGCCGTTGGGGGCGCGTGGGTCCGCTGGTGGTGGCGCACTCGCTGCTCGACATCGGGGCCTTCGTCGGATACGCGCTGCTGGCCGGCAAGGTGGGCTGGCTGCCGACGGCGTGAGCGCGCGGGGCGGGGAACGGCGTGCGCGTGCCGGATGACGCGGCGCATGAGCAGTACCGTCCGTCCCGGGTGGCGGGCGCGTGAGACTCCCCGCCCCGTCCCGACGGCCGGTCAGGCCAGCAGTTCGCCCTCGATCACCGTCACCGCACTGCCGTTGAGCAGTGTGCGCTCGCCCCGTAGCTCCGTGCGGACCAGGCCGGAGCGGGGCGATGCCTGGAGCCCCGTGAGGGCGGGGCGGCCCAGTCGCCCGGACCAGAAGGGCGCGAGGGCCGTGTGGGCACTGCCCGTGACGGGGTCCTCGTCGATGCCGACGTTCGGGAAGAAGCAGCGGGAGACGAAGTCGTACCCCTGGGCGGGGTCGTCCGCGCGTGCGGTGGCGATGACGCCCCGCTCGGAGTGGGCGCCCAGCGCCTTGTGGTCCGGCGTCAGGGCGCGCACGGTCCCCTCGTCGGCGACCTCGACCAGCAGGTCGCCGATGTTCGGCCCGGTGTCGAGGACGGTGCGGGGCTCGGCGCCGAGGGCCTCGGCGACGCCCGCCGGGGGCTCGACCGGAGTCAGCGGCGCGGTCGGGAAGTCCAGGGTGACGGAGCCGTCCTCGTGAGGCGTCGCGACGAGGACGCCGCTGCGGGTGGCGAACCGCACCGGGCCCTCGTGGGCGCCGGTGGTGCGCAGCACGTGGGCCGTGGCGAGGGTCGCGTGGCCGCACATCGCGACCTCGGTGGCCGGCGTGAACCAGCGCAGCGCCCAGTCGGCCTCGCCGCCCGTGGGCAGGGGGTGGGCGAACGCCGTCTCGGCGTGATTGACCTCCAGGGCGACCCGCTGCAGTCGGTCGTCGTCCGGGAAGGCGTCGAGGAGCAGGACCCCGGCGGGGTTGCCGGCGAAGGGCCGGTCGGTGAAGGCGTCGACGATTCGGATACGCATGCCCCGACGCTAGACGTCGCGCGGCGCCGCGGGCCAAGGCCAATCGCCGGTCGCTGGACCGGGTTTCACGTGGGTCGCGGGCCGGTGCGGGACATCCGACCGTTCAGCCGTCAGGGCTCGGGAAGCGAAACGGAGGCTTGCTCTGCGATAGGTTCCGATATATCGTTGAGGCATCGCGACAGATCAACGACTGAATGGAGTGATTGCGATGCGTACCCACGGATACGAGCGTGGACATGGTGGACAGGGCCGCGGCGAAGGCGGCCCCTACGGCCGTGGTGGCTTCGACGGGCGGCGTGCGGCCTTCGGTCCCTTCGGGCCGGGCGGTCCCGGTGGCGGCTCCGGTGGTCCGTTCGGGCCGGGCTTCGGTCACGGCGGCCCCTGGGGTGGTCGAGGGCGCGGCGGGCCCAGGGGAAGGGCGCGGAGGGGCGACGTGAAGGCGTCGATCCTGGCCCTCCTGAAGGACCGGCCGATGCACGGTTACGAGATGATCCAGGAGATCGCCGAGCGCAGCGGCGGGGCGTGGAAGCCCAGCCCCGGTTCGGTGTACCCCACCCTCCAGCTGCTGGAGGACGAGGGCCTGATCGCCAGCGAGAGCGAGGGCGGCAAGAAGCTGTTCGCGCTCACCGAGGAGGGTCGCGCCGCGGCCGGGGAAGGCCCCGACGCGCCCTGGGAAGAGGCCTCGCGGGGCGTCGACTGGGAGGCCCTGAACGACATCCGGCAGGCCGGGTTCGGGCTGATGGAGGCGTTCGGGCAGGTCTGGAAGACCGGCAGCAAGGAGCAGCGTGAGAAGGCGCTCACCGTCATCGGTGACGCCCGCAAGAAGCTGTACCTGATCCTCGCCGACGAGGACTGACGGAGTGCCGGGGTGCCCCGCGGAGTGATCCGGGGGGCACCTTCGCGTGCGCGGGCGAAACGGCTTGATCTCATCCGCAAGGAGGAGATTCCGGCCGTGCGGGTCCACTCTGTGTGGGACGCCGAAATGCTCCCCCTCGGGGATGACGCGCACGTCCGGGACTGGTGAGCTGGGAGATGTGCAACCCCGTATCCCCCGGCAGTCGGCCGGCGAGCAGGACGCCCGGCGCCCGGACGGCACCGACCTCGATCACCGGTTCACCGCGGAACTGGCGTCGGCGGTCTCCGGTGCCCGCCGACGGGCGGTGCGGGACGGGGACCGGCAGGTCGACACGGCCCATCTGCTGCACTCCCTCCTGGAATCCGACGGCGAGGTCCGGGCGGTGCTCGGGGACGGGCCCCGGATCGCCCGGCTGCTCGGCTACCTCGTGCAGCGCAGCATCGGCTACGGCCTCCGTTGGCAGAGCGCCGTCGAGGACTCCGGAGCCGTCCCCCTCGTGACCGGCGTCGCCGGTTTGTCGCCGCTGGCCGCGGCGGCCATGGAGGAGGCCGGTGCGCGTGCCGCACGGCGCGGGCACGTCCGGGCCTGTGGTGTCGACCTGCTCGCCGCCCTGGTCGCGGACCCGCAGGCGCGCGCCGTCGAGATCCTGGCCCGGGTGGCCGTCGAGCCGCGCACGGTGGTCGCCGACGTGGACCAGTACTTCGAACCGGCGTCCTGAGCCCCGGGGTTCGGCTGCTCGGCCTCAGGTGCCGCCGGCCCCCGTCCGTCGCCGACCGGCGAACCCCGCCCCCGCCCCGGACGTCCAGTCGGTGAGACAGGTGTCATTGGGGGTGACGGTCATGTCGACCCCTGTCATCATGTGCCGGTGCATACGTCTGACAGCGCTCGCGGCAGCCGCGGCAAGGGGACCGGGCTCGGCCTGGCGCTCGCGTCCGCGGTCGCCTTCGGCGGTTCCGGAGTCGCGGCCAAGCCGCTCATCGAGGCGGGTCTCGACCCGCTCCACGTGGTCTGGCTGCGGGTGGCCGGCGCCGCCCTGGTGATGCTGCCGCTCGCCGTGCGCCACCGCGACCTGCTGCGCCGCCGCCCGGGACTGCTCGCCGGGTTCGGCCTGCTGGCCGTGGCCGGTGTGCAGGCCTGCTACTTCGCGGCCATCTCCCGCATCCCGGTGGGCGTCGCCCTGCTCGTCGAGTACCTCGCGCCCGCCCTGGTCCTGGGCTGGGTCCGGTTCGTGCAGCGGCGGCCGGTGACCCGGGCCGCGGCACTCGGCGTGGTCCTCGCGGTCGGCGGTCTCGCCTGTGTGGTGGAGGTCTGGTCGGGCCTGCGCTTCGACGCCGTCGGACTCCTGCTCGCGCTCGGCGCCGCCTGCTGTCAGGTCGGCTACTTCGTCCTGTCCGACCAGGGCAGCGAAGCCGGTGACGAGGCCCCCGACCCGCTCGGTGTGATCGCCTACGGCCTGCTCGTCGGGGCCGCCGTGCTCACCGTCGTGGCCCGCCCCTGGTCGATGGAGTGGTCCGTCCTCGGCCACACCGCCCCCATGGACGGCACCCCGGTCGCAGCGGCCCTGCTGCTCGCCTGGATCGTGTTCGTCGCCACGGTCCTCGCCTACGTCACCGGCGTGGTGGCCGTGCGCCGGCTGTCTCCGCAGGTCGCCGGCGTCGTGGCCTGCCTCGAAGCGGTCGTCGCGACCGTGCTGGCCTGGGTGCTGCTCGGCGAGCACCTCTCCGCCCCGCAGATCGTCGGCGGCGTCGTGGTGCTGGCCGGTGCCTTCATCGCCCAGTCCTCGACGCCCGCCAAGGGCTCCGCGGAACCGGTGGCGAGCGGCGGGGAGGAAAGGGAGTTGTCCCGGCGGGGAACGGCGGCCTAGGTGTATTGACCCGCAACGTTGTTCACGCGGCTGATTGGTGGCTGGCCTCCGAGTGCGGTGTGGCAGCGGTGGTGGTTGTAGGTGTGGAGGAAGTCTGCCAGGGCTGCTGTTCGTTCGGTGTTGCTGGTGTAGGGCCGCAGGTAGGCCCATTCGTCGAGCAGGGTGCGGTTGAAGCGTTCGACCTTGCCGTTGGTCTGCGGCCGGTAGGGCCGGATCTTCTTGTGGGTGATGCCCGCGGTGGCCAGCGTCTGGGTGAACAGTCTGGACTTGTAGCAGGAGCCGTTGTCGGTCAGGACCCGTTCGACGGTGATGCCGTGAGCAGCGAAGAAGGCGTTCGCCCGCTGCCAGAAGCCGGCGGCGGTCTCCTTGCGCTCGTCGGTGAGGACTTCGCTGTAGGCCAGGCGGGAGTGGTCGTCGACGGCGGAGTGGATGTAGCTGTAGCCGATTACCGGTGTGCAGCTCTTGCGCTCGGTGGTGGTGGACTGGCGGTTGCGGTCACCGGCCGCGCGGCCGACAGTCCGCCATCCGCCGCCGTCGGGGATGTTGCCGAGTTTCTTGATGTCGACGTGGACCAGCTCGCCCGCTCTGGCTCGCTCGTAGCGGCGGATCGGTTCGCCGGTGGGCCGGTCGAGCCAGGCCAGACGGTTCAGACCGTGCCTGACCAGGATGCGGTGGACGGTCGAGGCGTGAAGACCCAGGATCGGTCCGATGCGTGCCGGGCCGAGCTTGCGCCCGGAACGCAGTCGGCAGACCCGGGCCTCGACCGCAGACGGCGTGCGGTGTGGAGTGGTGCGGGGCCTGCTGGAACGGTCGTGCAGCCCCGCATCGCCTTCGGTCCGCCAGCGGCGGACCCACTTGTGGGCTGTAGGACGGGATATACCCATCTCCGCGGCCACGTGCGCGACGGGACGGCCGGACAGGACGCGTTCGACCAGGATTCGTCTGCCGTGAACGGTAAGACGGGCATTACGGTGGGACACGAAGACCTCCGTGTGGTGAAGCCTAGACACCTCCACCACACCGGAGGTCTTCGCCATGATCAAGATCTCGACCCTGTTAACAACGCTCGTGGTCAATACACCTAGGGTGCGGATCATGCACTCCGACGCACTCGTCCTCCCGCCTCCGGCCGCCTGAGGCGGGCCCCTGTGACGAGCCCGGCGCGTGGTCGCCGGGCCGGACGGTGCTGCCCGCAGACGCAGTCCTCGCGCCCCCGGCAGCCCCGGGGCCGCTCCGAACGTCCGCGCCTCGTGCGCGTCTGCGGAGAGAACTCGTGTCGAATGCCGTCTCCGGCCTGCCCGTCGGGCGTGGCCTCCTCTATCTGATCGTCGCCGGTGTCGCCTGGGGCACCGCCGGTGCCGCCGCCTCGCTGGTCTACCGGTCCAGTGACATGGGCCCCGTCGCCCTGTCCTTCTGGCGCTGCGCCGTGGGGCTCGTCCTGCTGCTCGCCGTCCGTCCGTTGCGTCCGCGTGGACGGAGGGCGGCCGTGGCCGAGCCGTTCGCCCGCAAGGCGCGGCGGGCGCTCGTCACCGGTCTCGGTCTCGCGGTGTTCCAGACGGCCTACTTCGCCGCGGTGCAGTCCACCGGGCTCGCCGTGGCGACCGTCATCACCCTGGGCGCGGGGCCGGTGCTGATCGCGCTCGGCGCGCGCCTCGCCCTCGGTGAGCACCTCGGACTGGGCGGTGCCACCGCCGTCGTCGGCGCGCTCGCCGGACTCGTGGTGCTCGTCCTCGGCGGAGGGGGCACGACCGTCCGCCTGTCGGGCGTACTCCTCGCGCTGCTGTCCGCCGCCGGGTACTCGGTGATGACACTGCTCACCCGCTGGTGGGGCCGCCACGGCGGGGCGGACGCCGGCAGCACGTCGGTGGGGGCCTTCGCCGTCACCAGCCTGTGCCTGCTGCCGCTCGCCCTCGCCGAGGGGCTGCTGCCGCACACCGCCGAACCGGTCCGCCTCGGGTTGCTGCTCGCGTACGTCGCCGCCGTGCCGACCGCCCTCGCCTACGGGCTCTACTTCGCCGGAGCGGCCGTGGTCCGGTCCGCCACCGTCTCCGTGATCATGCTCCTGGAGCCGGTCAGCGCGGCGGCGCTCGCCGTCCTGCTGCTCGGGGAGCACCTCACGGCGGCGACCCTGGCCGGCACGCTGCTGATGCTCGGCTCGGTGGCGGGGCTCGCGGTGGCGGAGACCAAGGCGGCACGGACGCGGCCGGCGCCCGCCTGACGACCGGGGGCCGCTCGGTGCGAGCGGCCCCACGGGCGGTCTTCCGGCGCCGTCGGTCAGATCCCGCCGCGCCGTGCGAGGTGCGCCCGGGCCTCGGCGTCGCGCGGGCCGGCACGCTCGGCGAGCCCGACCGCGATCCGGTCCCGGACCTCCTCGGTCCGCTTGCCGGCGTACTTGAACTTCGCCCGTACGCCGGTCACCTCCAGCCGCAGCCCGCGGATGCCGGACAGCAGCCTGCCGTACGGCGCCTCGCCCGCCGCGGCCCGCGCGGAACCGCCGTCCGGCTGGAAGTGGCCGACCTGGCGGTTGAGCAGGTCGGCCTTCTCACCCGGATCGTCCACGACACGGGCGTGGCAGCGGAGCTGGACGGCCGCGTAGAAGCTGGTCGGCACACCGTGCTCGGGCGGCCCCTCCGGGGCGGCCTGCCAGGGGCCGGGGACGTACACGTAGTCGTCGACCACGCTCAGCAGGACGACCGGGTCGGCCTCCAGCGCGGACCAGAGCGGGTTGGGCCGGGCCAGGTGTGTGACCACCTCGCCGTGGGCGCCGCGGGCGGCGTCGAAGGCGAAGTGCAGCGGCTGGACGTGGGGCGGCTCGCCGGGCGGGCCGTTGACGGCGAGCTGGCCGAAGTCGTGTGCCCCGAGCCAGTCGCGCCACTCGTCGTCGTCCCGCGGCGCGTCCCAGGGGTGGACCAGCATCACAGGGCCGACAGGTAGCCGGGCAGGGCGGTGCCGGCGTCGAGGTCCGGGTCGGCGACCGGGGCGTCGTACCCCTTGCGCACCGGGACCAGACCCGCCCAGTGGGGGAGGGCGAGGTCCTCCGGTTCGTCGTTCACACCGCCGGTGCGGAGCTTGGCGGAGACCTCGTTCAGGTCGAGGCGGATCACGGCGGTGGCGGCCAGCTCCTTCTTGTTGGCGGGCCGGGAGTCCCGTGAGCGGCCGGGGACGACGTGGTCGACCAGGGCGTCCAGGGCGGTGCGCCGCTCTTCCGGGTCCGTCACCTCGTACGCCGTGCCGTGCACCACCACCGACCGGTAGTTGATCGAGTGGTGGAAGGCGGAGCGGGCCAGCACCAGCGCGTCCACGTGGGTCACCGTCAGGCACACCGGCAGGCCCGGGTCCGCGGCGCCGGTCATCCGCAGCGGGCGCGAGCCCGTCGAACCGTGTACGTAGAGCCGCTCGCCCACCCGCCCGTAGAGGGTCGGCAGGACCACAGGGGCACCGTCCCGGACGAAGCCGAGATGGCAGACGTAGCCCTCGTCGAGTATCGCGTGCACCAGTTCCCTGTCGTACGAGGCCCGGTCGGGGGAGCGGGTGGGGACGGTGCGGTCGGTGGACGGGTAGGTGGTCGCGGGCTGCGACGGCGTCTGCGCGGTCCCCTGCATGGCGTTCTCCATTGCACTAGTGCATAATGCTGTTTGTGCTAGGAGAGTATCTGATCGCAGGACGGGGCGCAGCGGAGATTTCCGCGAGCGTCGAGCGTGCGGTGGGCTCGGGGGATCTGGAGCCGGGGCAACCGCTGCCGCCGATGCGGGAGTTGGCGGAGCGGCTCGGGGTGAACCCGAACACCGTCGCCGCCGCCTACCGCACCCTGCGCGAGCGCGGGGTGATCGAGACGGCCGGGCGCCGGGGCAGCCGGGTGCGCGCGAAGCCCGCCACCACGGGCCGCGAGTTCATCCGGGTGGAGGTGCCCGAGGGGGTGCGCGACCTCTCCGACGGGAATCCGGACCCGGCACTGCTGCCCGCGCTGGGCCCGGTGTTCGCCGCGGCGGCCGAGCAGGGCGACCGGCATCCGGTGATGTACGGGCATGCGGCCGTCACCGCGGAACTCGCGGGCGTCGCCCGCGCCGAACTGGACGCCGACGGTGTGCCCGACGGGCCCGTGGTGGTCACGTCCGGCTCGCTGGACGCCATGGAACGGGTACTCGCGACCCACCTCAGACCCGGCGACGCCGTCGCCGTGGAGGACCCGGGCTGGGGCAGCCTCCTCGACCTGGTCCCCGCGCTCGGACTGCGCACGGTCCCCGTCCGCGTGGACGACGAGGGACCGCTGCCCGAGGACGTACGCCGGGTGCTGGCGGCCGGCGCCCGCGCGCTGGTCGTCACGGTCCGCGCGCAGAACCCGACGGGCGCGGCCGTCGGCGCGGCGCGCGCGGCCGACCTGCGGTCCGTGCTGAGCGACCATCCCGAGACCCTGCTGATCGAGGACGACCACGGCCACCGCATCGTCGACCTGCCCCCGCACCCCCTCGCCGGTACGACCCACAGCTGGGCCTTCGTCCGCTCGGCGGCCAAGGCCTGCGGGCCCGACCTGCGGCTCGCCGTGTTCACGGGGGACCCCGTCACGCTCGACCGGGTCCGCGGCCGCCAGCGGCTGGGACCCGGCTGGGTCAGCCATGTCACCCAGCGGGCCGTGGCCCTGCTGTGGGCGGGCAGCGCGGTGGACGCGCACGCGGTCGCGCCGGTGTACGGGCGGCGCCGGGACGCGCTGCTCGCCGCCCTCGCGGACCACGGGGTCGCCGCGCACGGCCGCAGCGGCATGAACGTGTGGATCCCGGTGCCGGACGAGACCGGTGCCGTCGCCCGGCTGCTGCACGCCGGCTGGGCCGTGGCCCCCGGCGCGCGCTTCCGCGTCAGTGCCCCGCCGGGCATCCGGATCACGGTCTCGACGCTGTCCGAGGAGGACATCGGCCCGCTGGCGGCGGCGGTTGCGGCAGCGGTGGGGCCGGGGGCGGAAGCCTCGCGGAGCTACGTCTGAGACGCGGTGGTCCGAGGGCGCTCCTGGAGCCTCGTGTCCTCGCGTTCCGGGACCGGGGCGACCGTGGGCGATCCGGCGGCCCTGGGCCGCGACTGGGTCAGCGCCGCCCCGGCGAGGACGACGACCGCGCCGACCGGGGTCGACCAGGACAGCGACTCGCCGAGGAGCGCCACGCCCGCCGCGGTGGCGATGACGGGGGTGAAGTACGTGACCATCTGGGCCGTCGTGGGTCCGACCTCCGCGACCAGGTCGTACTGGATCAGGAAGGCGAGCCCGGTGCCGAGGACGCCCAGGGCCGCGACCGACAGCACGGGAAAACCGGTCGGGACCGAGGTGAACAGCGGCGTCACGACCGCGAGTTGCAGCGTGGCGAGGCCCAGCTGGGCACCCGTCAGTGAGAGGTGGGAGTGGCTGGAGCCGGCCAGGGTGCGGCGCACGTAGATCCAGCCGACCGGATAGCTGAGGGAGGCCAGCAGCGCCAGGGCGGTGCCCGTGACGTCCAGTCCGTCGAAGCCCTGCCAGACGCCCAGCACCGTCAGGACGCCCAGGAACCCGATGCCGAGCCCTGCCACCCGGCGCCGCGTCGGCCGGTCCTCGGAGAGGGCGACCAGCGACAGGGCCATGCCCCACAGCGGCGAGGTCGCGTTGCAGATGCCGGCGAGCGACGACGGGATCGTCAGTTCCGAGAAGGCGAACAGCGAGAACGGCAGCGCGTTCAGCAGGAACCCGGCGACCGTCAGATGCACCCAGGTCCAGACACCGCGCGGCAGCCGCTCCCGCTTCACCGCCATCGCGGCCGCGACCACCGCCGTACCGAACGCCAGCCGCCCCAGCGTGACCTGGAACGGGGCGAAACCCTCCGTCCCCACCTTCATGAAGAGGAAGCTGAAACCCCAGACGAGGGAGAGAAACCCGAAGCGCAGCCGCCAGTCGAGGACGCGACGGGCCGCGGGCGAGGACGTACCACTGCTGCTCATGCGAGCAACGATGGAACAGATCCTCCTCGTAGCACAATCGAGATTTCGCACCGAGTATCTCGTAGTGTTGCTTACATGTTGAACCTGGAGCGCCTGCGCACCCTCGACGCCCTCGCCCGGCACGGTTCGGTGAGCGGCGCCGCCGCCGGTCTGCACATCACCACCTCCGCCGTCTCCCAGCAGATGGCCAAGCTGGAGCGCGAGGCCGGACAGCAACTGCTGGCCAAGAACGGGCGCGGGGTGCGGCTCACCGACGCGGGCCGACTGCTCGCCGAGCACGCGGCCCGCATCCTCTCCCAGGTCGAGCTGGCCCAGGCCGACCTGGAGGCGCAGCGCGGGCAGGTGGCGGGCGAGCTGCGGCTGTCCGCGTTCCCGACGGCCGCCCGCGGGCTCTTCCCCACGGCTCTCGCCGCCCTGCGCACCGAGCACCCCGCGCTGCGCCTGCGCTCCTGCGAGCTGGAACCGGAACGCGGCATCAACGGCGTGGTCCGCGGCGACCTCGACCTGGCCGTCGTCCTCGACTGGTACAACAAGCCGATGCCGCTGCCCGACGGCCTGGTCAAGGCGCCGCTCCTCGACGACCCCGCCGACGTGGCCATGCCGGCCGGCCACCGGCTCGCGGGCCGGGACGAGGTGGACCTCGCCGAGTTCGCCGAGGACGAGTGGATCACCTGGGGCGAGGGCGAGTTCTGCCACGAGTGGCTCATGTTCACGCTGCGCTCGAAGGGCATCGAGCCGATCGTCGGGCACCGTGCCGCCGAGACCCACACCCAGCTCGGTCTGGTCGCCGCGGGGCTCGGCGTGTGCATCGCGCCCCTGCTCGGGCGCCAGCCGATGCCCGCGGAGGTCGTCACCGTCCCCTTGAAGCAGCGGGTGCGCCGGCACGTGTACGTCGTGTGGCGCGCGGACGCGGACCGCCGCCCGTCGATCCGGGCGGCGGTGGACGCGCTGCGGGCGACCGCGGCGAAGGTGGGACAGGCGGACTGAGTCCGCCACGGTGAAGGCCAGAGCCGACGGAGTCCGCTACGGCGACGCCAGCTTGCGGAAGTCCCAGCTGACGACCTTCTCCGGCGTCAGCCGCAGCCAGGCGTGCCGGCCGTCGTGGGGCATCTCCTCCAGACCGAAGTTCTTGCGGGCGAACAGCGTCTCCGGGAAGTCGAGTTCGGCACACAGCTCACCGGTGCGCGGTGCCTCCCCCACGAACTCCACCCGGCCGGACAGCTCCGCGCCCCGCAACTCGTCGTACTCCTCACCGGTGTCCACCACGATCGCCACCCGCGGGTCGCGCCGCAGATCGGTCCAGCGCCTGCTGCGCACGACCGAGTACAGCCACATCGAGGCACCGTCCCAGGCGAACCACAGCGTGCTCACGTGCGGGGCGCCGTCGGCCGAGACCGTGGCGACCCGGCAGGTGCGCTGGGTGGTGAGGAACGCCTCCAGCTCGCCGGGGGTCATCATGATCTTCCGGCCCCGGCGCTGGGCCGCGGTCATCCGGCCAGCTGGATCGAGTCCCCGCTGACCGTGATCTGCACGGCGGGCAGCGGCTTGGGCGCCGGACCGCTCTGCACGCTGCCGTCGGTGATGGAGAAGTTGCTGTTGTGACAGGGGCAGTTGATGACCCCGTCGGACACGCTCTTCACGGCGCAGCCCTGGTGGGTGCAGGTGGCGGAGAACGCCTTGAACTCGCCCTTGGAAGGCTGGGTGACCACGACCTTCTGGTCGGCGAAGACCATCCCGCCGCCCTCGGGGATGTCGGCGGTCGCCGCGAGCGCGGCCCCCGCTCCCGCGTCCTCGCCGCCGCCCGCCTCCGCGGACGGGGAGCCCGAGGAAGCGCTGCCGGTGTCGCTCGACGCGTCCTCGTCCGAGCCTCCGCACGCCGCCAGCACGGCGGTGAGCCCCGCCGCTCCGGCCGCCGCCACGACGGTACGACGGGCCGGTCCGGCGGCGGGATGAAACGATGCGCTGGTCATGCTGGGGTTCCCTTCGGGGGGATGCGTGATGATCTGCCGAGAGGTACGGCCCCGTGGCACGTGCTGTTCAGACCGTGCGGTGATGCTGTCGGTTCGGCGGTCGGGCGGGCGTAAAACACGGCTGTCGATTCGCTGTCGACGGGTGGCTCAGAACGCCGCCGGGGGATTCACCGCTGGTCGGCGGTGTGCGCCGGTGGCGACACGGTCACGGAACCGGACGAGGGGATGGTGACCCGGCGGCTTCGGTCACCGAGGACGACGGTGGTGGTGCGGCCCGGGGCACCGTGCAGGGTCGCGGTGGTGACCTGCCCCGCCTTCCAGGCCACGTCGACCGTGAAGCCGCCGCGTACGCCGATCCCGGTGACCGATCCGGTGGCGGCCCAAGCGTCCGGGAGGGCGGGGAGCAGCTCGACGCGGCCCGGGCGGGACTGGACCAGCATCTCGATCATCGCCACCGGTGTGCCGAAGTTCGCGTCGATCTGGAGAACGGAGCTGCCTCCGAACGAGTACATGTCGAAGAAGTTGCCCGCCGTGCCGTTGCCGAAGTCCACGGACGGCTTCATGACGGTGAGCACGCACTGGTACGCCTTGTCGGCGTGCTTCAGCCGTGCCCAGCACATGGACCGCCATGCGGTGGCCCAGCCGAAGCTGTCCATGCCGCGCGCCTCCAGCAGCCTGGTGGCACCGCCGACGAGCGAGGCGGGGGAGTCCTGGAGGTTGACGCGGTCGCCGGGGAAGAGGCCCATGTGTGCGGACAGGTGGCGGTGCGTGGTCTCGCCGAGGTCGTCCTCGCTCATCCACTCCTCCAGCCGGCCGCTGCCGGCACCGACCCCGGGCAGGTGGAGCTTCTTCCGGAGACCGTCGACCGTGGCGGCGTACGCCGCGTCCCTGCCCAGCTCGGCGGCGGCCTCCCGGTAGTTCTCGAACAGCTGCCAGACCAGTTCCTGCGCGTAGGTGATGCCGCGGGCGTTCCGCGGGCCGTGCTCCGGTGACCAGTCGTGGTCGTCGACGAGGACCTCTCGCCCCGCCACCGTCGTCGTGATCAGTCGCGCTTCCCAGAACTCGCAGGCGCCCTTCAGCAGCGGGTAGATCTTCGCCAGGTCCGCGGGGTCCTGGGTGTACTCGTAGTGCTCGTAGAGCGAGTTGCACACCCACGCGTTGCCGGCCGGGTGCCACCACCAGCCGTTGCCGCCCCAGACGTTGGTGGAGATGGCGAGCGTCCAGCCGGCGACCTTGCCGGAGGTGTTCCGGAAGCCGTTGCGGGGGTCCTGGAAGAGGGCCTCCGTGGTGGCCCGCCAGCCCGGCAACTGTGCCACGCAGTAGTCCGTGAAGGCGTCGAAGCACTCGGGCAGCCCGGCCCGGTCGGGCAGCCAGTAGTTCATCTGGACGTTGATGTCGGTGTGGTAGTCGCTCATCCACGCCGGGGTGTTGCTGTCGAGCCACAGGCCCTGGAGGCCGGTGGGCAGGCCGTCCCGGGAGCCGCAGATGGTCAGGTAGCGGCCGAACTCCAGGTAGGAGGCCTCCAGCTCGGGGTCGGGGGCGGCGCCCGCCGCGGCGCGGGCGGCGAGCCGGGCGGGGGTCTCCATGGCACGCTGGGCGGCGCTGGAGCTGCCCAGGTTCACCGTCGTCCGCTTCTGCAGCCGCTGGAAGTCGGCGACGTGGCCCGCGAGCAGCGCCGATCCGCCGGCCCCCGCGGCCCGGGCGGCCTTGTCGCGGGCGACGGTGAGCGGAACGAGGTCAGCGTCCTTGTACTCGACGGACGCGTCCGCCTTGTAGTTGGTGCCGCCCGAGACGACCAGCACGACCTCGGCGCAGTCGCTGAAGGTCACCTTCGTGCCGGTCGCGGAGACGGTGCCGCCCTCGCTCGCCGCCTTCACGACGGTCGCGTACCTCAGCGAGTTGGTGAACGTCGCGGCGAAGGACGCCTCGGCGGCGCCCGCGTCGGCGGTCACCTCCTCGTCGCGTGTCCCGGCCAGCGTCAGGGAGCCGGTGTAGGAGCCGCCGCCGCTCTGGGACAGGCGCACCACGACGACGTCGTCCGGGTGGCTGGAGAACACCTCGCGGCGGTAGGTTACGCCGCCGGACTCGTAGGTGGCGGTCACCAGTCCGTTGCTCATGTCGAGCGTGCGGCGGTAGTCGCCGACGGCGGCGGTGGTGTGGGCGGGGATGTCGACGTACGCCTTGGCCAGCATGCCGAAGGTGCCGAAGTCCTCGGTGCCGTAGGGGAACTGGCCGTCGGACTGCAGCGCGGCGTTGGCGTGTCCCGTCCACAGGGTGGCGTCGGCGAGGACCAGGACGTCCCGGGACGGGTGGCCGGTGACCAGGGCGCCGAGCCTGCCGTTGCCGATGGGCAGGCCCTCCTCGATCACCTTCTCCTCGGCGCCCGGCTTCGTGTACCAGAGGGTGACCGCCTCGCTCTCCGGCACCAGCGAAGCCGCGCCGGAAGGGCTGTCGTCGGCGGCGGGGGAGGGGGTGCGGGAGCGATCGGACATGGGGATGCGGCTCCTTGCGAGGGGGAGGACGGGGGACTCCGCGACAGGCGGCAGTGCAGCCGGACGGATGGGGTGCTGTCAACACCTCCGACGCGATTCCTATAGGAAAAATCAAGATGGCTATCCTGATCCGCTGTGCTTGCCTGGTGTCTTCTCTGTCCCCGAGTTGGGATCTGAGGCCGTTTCCTATTTGATCGACGGCTGGGGATGGAGGGAGGGCGGACGCCCTCACATCGTTAAACTGCTGATGGCCCCAGCCCCCACCGCACCGACCAGTAGGAGACCCGGATGCCGGCGCACGACCCGTCCGTCCCGCCGGTCCGTCAGGTTCTGTCCGACAGTGTCTACGAGGACATCAAGGCCAAGGTCATGGACCACGAGATCGCTCCGGGCGCCCGCGTCGGCATCGAGGCCCTGGCCCGTGAGCTGGACGTCTCACCGACCCCGGTGCGCGAGGCGCTCGCCCGGCTGGAGTCCGACGGGCTCGTGGTCAAGCGCTCGCTGTCCGGGTACCGGGCGACCGAGTTGCTCACGCGCCAGGGGGTGGAGGAGCTGTTCGAGATGCGGCTGCTCCTGGAGCCGCGCGCCGCGGCCCTGGCGGCGCACAACGCCGAGGAGAGCCAGCTCGACGCCCTGGAGGCCACGCTGGAGGGCATGCAGGCCCACCCCGGGCCCACCGGGCCGTACGCCTCCTACCGGGACTTCGCCGCGCTGGACCAGCGCTTCCACGACACCGTCGCGGAAGCCGCCCACCGGCCGCTGCTCGCGGACGCGGTGGAGCGGCTCCACACGCACCTGCACATCTTCCGGCTCAGCAACGTCCAGGACATCCAGGAAGCGGACGATCCGACCCTGGGCGAACACGAACGCATCGTGCGGGCGATCCTGCGCCGCAGGGCCGAGCACGCCGCGGAAGCGATGGCCGAGCACCTCGACCGCAGCCTCGAACGCCAGCTGAGCCGGTTCGACGAGGAGTGAGAGGAGGGACCGGCACGCCGGTGCGGCCCCTCCCCGTCACCCCGGGTGTGCGCCGGGGACGCGGTAGACGCGCCGAGCGGTGCCGGACCACACCTCGGACCGCTCGGCCGGTTCCAGTGCGGCGGTGAGCGTCCGGGCCGCGTCGACGACCGCGCCGTAGCCCCCGGCGAGCGTGCTCACCGGCCAGTCGGAGCCGAACATCAGCCGCCGGGGGCCGAAGGCGTCGATCACGGTGTCGGCGTACGGCCTGAGGTCGTCGGCCGTCCATGACGACCAGTCGGCCTCGGTCACCATGCCCGAGAGTTTGCACACCGTGTTGGGCAGTGAGGCCAGCTCCCGTACCCGCCCGGCCCAGGGTTCCAGTGCCCCGGACGCGATCGGCGGCTTGCCGAGATGATCCAGGACGAAGGTGAGGCCGGGCACCGAGGCCGCCGCTCGCGCCGCGGCGGGCAGCTGGTGCGGCAGCACCACCAGGTCGTAGACGAGTCCGGCCCCGGCGACGGCACGCAGGCCGCGCAGGACCTCCGGGCGGGTCAGCCAGTCGGGGTCGGGTTCGCCCTGGACCTGGTGGCGGATCCCGCGCAGGAAGTCACCACCGGGCAGTGACCGCAGCGCGTCGAGTGCGTCGGCGACGTCCGGGGCCGTCAGATCGGTCCACCCCACGACCGCCCCGATCAGGTCGCTGTGCGCGGCCAGGGAGAGCAACTCGGGTGTCTCCTCGGCGACGTTGACCGTCTCCACCAGCACCGTGGCGGTGACCCCCGCGGCGCCGGCCGCGGCCGCCAGGTCGGCGGCGACGAAGGAGCGCCGCAACGGGGCGAGCCCGGGGCCGTCGAGCCACTCCTGGTCGCGCGCGGCGAGATCCCACAGATGGTGGTGGGCGTCGATGACGGTCACCCCGGCCTCCCATCCAGCACCGGCTCCGGCACCGGCACTCCGCCGGCCAGCAGGCCCTGAGCCCGCAGACCGTCCCACACGGCCCCGGGGGCGGGCCCGCGGACCTGTGCGACGGCGTCCACGACCTGGGCCGCCGAGCGCGCACCGACGAGGACCGACGCGACCGCCGGATGCCCGAAGGGGAAGCGGAGCGCGGCGGCCCGCAGCGGCAGTCCGTGCGCCTCGGTCACCGCGCGCATCCGCACCGCCCGGTCCAGGAGGTCCGAGGGCGCCGCCGCGTAGTCATACGTGGCGCCGGGCGCGGGGTCGGCCAGCAGCCCGGAGTTGAACACACCGCCGACGATCACGCTCTTGCCGGCGGCGGACGCGGCCGGCAGCAGCGTCTCCAGGGCGCCCTGTTCCAGCAGGGTGTAGCGCCCGGCGCAGAGCACCGCGTCGACGTCCGTGTCCGTCAGGAACCGGGTCAGCATCCGGCTCTGGTTCATCCCCGCGCCGATCGCCCGGACGACCCCCTGCGACCGCAGCTCCTCCAGCGCCGGGTACGCCTCCCGGAAGGCCTGTTCACCGTGCTCGTCGGGGTCGTGGAGCAGGACCAGGTCCACGCGGTCCAGCCCGAGGCGGGTGAGGCTCTCCTCCAGTGAGCGGCGTACGCCGTCGGCGCTGAAGTCCCACCGGCGCCGGTGGGACGCCGGTACCGCGAAGCCGTTGGCCCGGTCGTCGCCGCCGCCGTCGTGCGGTTCGAGTACCCGGCCCACCTTGGTGGACAGGACGAATTCCTCCCGGGGCCTCGTCCGCAGGGTTGCGCCCAGCCTGCGCTCCGAGAGGCCCAGACCGTAGTGCGGGGCGGTGTCGAAGTAGCGGATGCCCGCGTCCCAGGCGGCCTCCACGGTGGCCGCCGCCTCGTCCTCGCCGACGGCCTCGTAGAGTCCGGCGATGGCGGCGGCACCCAGGCCGAGGGCGGTGACCGGCACGCCGCTGCCTCCCAGGAGCGCCGCCCTCACCGTCCCTCCGGGCGCAGCCGGAGGCCCTGCATGCCGCCGTCCACGGCCAGGGCCGTGCCGGTGACGCTCGCGGCGGCCGGGCTCGCCAGGTAGGCGATGGCCGCGGCGACCTCTTCGGCGGTGACCAGACGGCCCATGGGCTGGCGGGCGTTGAGCGCCGCCCGCTCGGCCTCCGGGTCGGGCGCCCGGTCCAGGAGACGGCCCACCCAGGGAGTGTCCGCCGTGCCGGGGTTCACGCAGTTCACGCGGATGCCCTCGCGGACGTGGTCCGCCGCCATGGCGAGGGTGAGGGCCTGGAGCGCGCCCTTGCTGGCGCTGTACAGGGCCCGCTGCGGCAGGCCGGCCGTGGCCGCGATCGAGCAGGTGTTGACGACGGCGGCGTGCGCGGAGGCACGCAGGAGGGGAAGAGCCGCCCGGGTGGTGCGGACGACGCCGAGGACGTTCACGTCCAGGACCCGGTGCCACTGGGCGTCGTCGTTGTCCTCGACCGTGCCCGTCGCGCCGATCCCGGCGTTGTTGACCAGGATGTCGAGGCCGCCGAGCTCGTGGGCCGCGGCGGCGACGGCGGACCGTACCGAGGCGTCGTCGGACACGTCGGCGGCGTAGCCGCGCAGGGGTTCGTCCACGGCCGACGGGTCGAGGTCGAGGACGGCGACGTCGGCACCGCGCGCGGCCAGCAGGACGGCGGTGGCCCGGCCGATGCCGGAGGCGCCGCCGGTCACCAGGGCCTTGAGTCCGGACAGTTCGCTCATGAGGGGGTCCCCTTCTCCTGTACGGCGAGGTCGGCGGCCCAGAAGACGCCGTCGGGATAGCGGTAGGTCGCGATGGACTCGGGGTGCATCCGGGACGAGAAGCCGGGCGCGGTGGGCGCCGTGTAGTGGCCGTCGGTGATGACCACGGGGTCGTCGAAGTGCTCGTGGAGGTGGTCGACGTACTCGATGACCCGGTCCTCGGTGGTGCCGGACAGGGCGACGAAGTCGAACATCGAGAGGTGGCGGACCAGTTCGCACAGCCCGACTCCGCCGGCGTGCGGGCAGACCGGGACGCGGAACTTGGCGGCGAGCAGCAGAATGGCCAGGTTCTCGTTGACGCCGCCCACCCGTGCCGCGTCGATCTGGAGGACGTCGATCGCCTCGGCCTGCAGCAACTGCTTGAAGACGATGCGGTTCTGCACATGCTCGCCGGTGGCGACCTTGACGGGCGCGACGCCCCGGCGCACGGCCGCGTGACCGAGGATGTCGTCGGGGCTGGTGGGCTCCTCGATCCAGTACGGGTCGCTGTCGGCCAGTGCCCTGGTCCACTCGACGGCCTCGGCGACGTTCCAGCGCTGGTTGGCGTCGATGGCGATGCGGATGTCCGGGCCGACCGCCGCACGGGCCGTGCGCAGCCTGCGGACGTCGTCGGCGAGGTCGGCACCGACCTTGAGCTTGATCTGCGGGAAACCGTCGACGACGGCCTGCTTGGCGAGCCGCACCAGCTTCTCGTCGGAGTAGCCCAGCCAGCCTGGGGAGGTGGTGTACGCCGGGTATCCGCGTGACAGCAGCAGGGCTTCGCGTTCGGCGGCGCCCTTCTTCCCCTCCCGGAGCAGGGTCACGGCCTCCTCGCGGGTGAGGGCGTCCTCGATGTAGCGGTAGTCCACCTGGTCGGCGAGCCACTGGGGCTCCGCGTCGGCGAGGAGCCGCCACACCGGCTTGCCGGCCCGTCTGGCCGCGAGGTCCCAGACCGCGTTGACCACGGCGCCGACGGCCATGTGCATCACGCCCTTCTCCGGGCCGAGCCAGCGCAGTTGGCTGTCACCGTTGAGGGCCCGGCTCACCGTTCCCGGATCGGCGCACACCTCCTCCACGGACCGGCCGACGACATGGGGGCGCAGCGCGGTGACGGCCGCCGCCTGCACCTCGTTGCCGCGTCCGATGGTGAAGGTGAAGGCGTGCCCCTCGAGACGCCCCCGCGGGCCGTCGTCCGCGTCGGTCCGCAGGACGACGTAGGCGGCCGAGTAGTCGGGGTCGGGGTTCATCGCGTCCGAGCCGTCCAGCTCACGCGAGGTGGGGAACCGGACGTCGACGACCTCGACGTCCGTGATGCGGGCCGCGGGGTGGGTCTTCATCGCCGTCCTCACGCGTCCTCGAAGGTCCGACGCCGGCGGCCGAGACCGCCGATCTCCGGCTCCACCGTCTCACCGGCCCGCGCCTTGGACGGGCCGGTCGGGTTGAACGTCTCGCACGACTTGCCCAGGTCCCACCGAGGGGACGGCTCCAGACGGACGTCCCGTTCGTCGGCCAGGACCGCCGGGACGGCCAGGACGGCCGGGACGGCCGGGCGTTCGGCGCAGGTGGCGCCGAGGCGCAGCAGCTTCACGTGTTCTCCTCGCGGTCGCGGCACGGGCGGTGCCGCGGGGTCGGTGCGGTCGGGCTCGGCAGGCCGGGTGCGCTACTCCATGAGGTAGACCTGCGTCATGGACGCCCACCACTCGCCGGGCGCGGCCTCCTCGACGGGGTGCTGACAGGGCGCTGTCCGGCGCCACCACTCCTGGGTGGCCGGGTCGTCGGCCATCAGGGCGAGGTCCGCCGCCAGGTAGGCTGCCCCACTAGAATCAAATAGGATTTCGTTGCCCGCGATGCTGGGGCAGTGGTGGCGGTCACGTCAAGGGTCGTACCGGAGCGAGTGGCTGCTCGACTGCGTAGAGTCCCGATTTTCGGCCGATCGTGTGCAGATCGAGGTGGAAGGTGAAGGTCGGGTGATGGCGCGTGGATGAAGCGGCCCACTCGCTGTTCGCGACGGTGATCGCGTCAGATCATATAGAACAGAGGGGGCGAGGTCGTGGATCGGCCGATGCCGTTCCCGAGGGGAGAGCGCAACGATGTCGGTGCTGACGGTCAGCGTCTACGAGGCGGTCAAGGCCATGGTCATGGACCACGTGATCCAGCCCGGCGCACGGGTCGGTATCGAGTCCGTCTCGCGGTCCCTGGGAGTCTCGGCGACGCCGGTGCGCGAAGCGCTCGCCCGCCTGGAGTCGGACGGACTGGTGGTGAAGCGGTCGCTCTCCGGATACCGGGCCACCGAACTGCTCACCCGGCAGGGGGTGGAGGAACTCTTCGAGATGCGTCTGCTGCTGGAGCCGCGGGCCGCCGCGCTGGCCGCCGAGCACGTGGGCGAGGCGGCGCTGGACCGGATCGAGGCCGTGGTCGAGGAGATGCAGGGGCTGCCGGACAAGGGGCACAGTTATGCCGAGTACGGGCGCTTCGCGGTGCTGGACCAGCGGTTCCACGACGCGCTGGCCGTCGCGTCGGGGCGGACGATGCTCGCCGCGGCGGTGGAGCGGCTCCACACCCACCTGCACCTCTTCCGGCTCAGCCCCGTCTCGGGCGGCAGTCCGGCCACCGTCATCGAGCACGACCGTATCCTGAGGGCGGTGCTGCGGCGCAGTCCCGAACGGGCGTCGGAGGCCATGCGCGAGCATCTGGAGTCGAGCCTGCGGCGCCATCTCGACCGGTACGCGGAGGGCGAGGCGTGACGACCGGCCCGGATCACTATGCTCACTGCATGCGCGACGCAGATTCACCGACGGATGGCCCGGGAACATGCTGAAAGAGGTCACCGCGACCCGCTACATCACGCCCCTGCGCGAGGGCGGTTCGCTGCCGGGGCTCGTCGAGGCCGACGATCTCGGGACGTACGTCCTGAAGTTCACCGGCGCGGGGCAGGGACGCAAGACGCTGGTCGCGGAGGTGGTCTGCGGTGAGCTGGCCCGGCGGCTGGGTTTCCGCGTCCCGCGCATCGTGACGGTCGACCTCGATCCCGTCCTGGGGCTCGGCGAGCCCGACCAGCAGGTGCAGGAACTGCTCAAGTCGAGCGGCGGCACCAACCTCGGCATGGACTTCCTCTCCGGCGCGCTCGGCTTCGACCCGCTCGCCTTCGAGGTGAGCCCCGAGGAGGCCGGCCGGATCGTCTGGTTCGACGCGTTGGTGAACAACGTCGACCGGTCCTGGCGCAACCCCAACCTGTTGCGCCTTCGGGGCGAGACATGGCTCATCGACCACGGCGCGACCATGATCTGGCAGCACAACTGGCCCGGGGCCGAGGCCTCCGCGGCCCGCCCCTACGACGCGTCCGACCACGCCCTCGCGCGCTTCTCGCCGGACGTCCGCTCGGCCGCCGCCGCGCTCGCGCCGCTGGTCACCGAGGAACTCCTCGCGGAGGTCACCGCCGGGATCCCGGACGTGTGGCTGCGGGACGAGCCCGGCTTCGCGACCCCCGACGACCTGCGGCGGGCCTATGCCCGGCCGCTGCTCGCCCGGGCCGCCACGATTCACGAACGCGTCAAGGGGGAGCGGTGAGCGACCGCCACGTCTTCGAGTACGCGCTGGTGCGGGTCGTACCCCGCGTCGAGCGCGGGGAGTGCGTCAACGCCGGCGTCCTCGTGTACTGCCGGGCCAAGTCCTACGTCGGTGCCCGCACCCACCTCGACGAAGCCAGGCTGCTGGCCCTCGACTCGGGTGTGGACCTGCCGGGCGTACGTGCGGCGCTGCGCGCCGTGGAAAGGGTGTGCACCGGCGGGGACGCGGCGGGCCAGGCGGCCCAGGACGATCCGGGCCGCCGCTTCCGCTGGCTGATCGCGCCCCGCTCGACCATCGTCCAGCCGGGCCCCGTGCACACCGGCCTGACCGCCGATCCGGCGGCCGAGGCGCAGCGGCTGCTGGACCTGCTGGTGCGGTGACGCCGGGCGGGTTCGCTCCGGCCCGGAGCCGCTGCGGGGGTCAGGCGCGCCGGCGGCGCCTGAGCGCGTAGCCGGCGGCGAGCGTGGCGCTGGCCACGCAGCCCAGCCCGATGGCGATGTCCGAGCGGCTCGGCCCGCCGCTGAAGGAGCCACCCAGGCCGCCCTGGGTGCCGCGCGTCGGAGTGACAGTGGGGGAGGCCGACGGACTCGTGGCGGTGGTCGGTGCGGGCGTGACCGGGAGCGGCACCGAGGTCGAGGAGGTGGTCGGGAGCGAGGCGATCTGCACCTCGACGCGCTGGTTCTGCTCCACCCGCTGGTTCTGCTCCACCTGCCGGCCCTGGTCGCCCCGGTCTTCGTCCCGGCCGCCGTTGTTCCCGCCCTGGTCGAAACCGCCCTGGTCGAAACCGCCCTGATCATTCCGGCCCTCGTCGTGCCGACCGTCGTTGAACCCGCCTTGGTCGGCTCCGCCCTCGCCGAACCCGCCCTGGTCGTTTCCGCCCTGGTCATTACCGCCAGGGTCGTTACCACCAGGGTCGAACGAGCCCGCGCCGAAGTCGCTGCCGTCGGGTTCTCCCTGGTCGAGTGGGTCCGGGGCGAACAGGTCCTCGGTGAACGCGTCCGGCGCGTTCGGATCGCTTTCGAAGGCGGCCTGGCCCGCCTGCTGCTGGGTGAGACTCCGGGAGTCCAGTTCCTGGGTGTGTGCGGTGTCGGCCATCGGCACGATCGCGGCTATCGCGACGGCTATGCCTGCGGCACCGGTTAGACGGCGCATGGACGTCTCCTTTCCGGCCACGAGTGGCTCGCGCTTCGACGCTAGGGGCCCGGGGGCCCGGGGGCGCGCAGCGCTGGTCCGATCGGGTAGGCCGGGGATGGTGACGCACCGGGGAGCCCGGGTAATGGATCACACCGGCCCGGTGTCCCGTTGACACCGGGTGCCAGGGCTTCTAGCGTCACGTCTGCGGAAGGTACTAAGCGGTCGCTCACCCAAGGGCGCACGCTCCGCACGGGCCGCATCCCCAGGACGAGGAGAGCAGCAATGTCCACCACTGAGCAGCGGGTCGCCGTCGTCACCGGAGCCGCGCGCGGCATCGGTGCCGCGACCGCCGTACGACTGGCCGCCGAGGGCCGCGCCGTCGCCGTCATCGACCTCGACGAGGCCGCCTGCAAGGACACCGTGGAGCAGATCACCGCGGCCGGCGGCAAGGCGATCGCGGTCGGTTGCGACGTCTCCGACGAGGCGCAGGTCGAGGCGGCCGTCGCGCGGATCGCCGGGGAGCTGGGCGCGCCGACGATCCTCGTCAACAACGCGGGCGTACTCCGCGACAACCTGCTCTTCAAGATGAGCGTCTCCGACTGGGACACCGTCATGAACGTGCACCTGCGCGGCGCCTTCCTGATGTCCAAGGCGTGCCAGAAGCACATGGTGGACGCCGGCTTCGGCCGCATCGTCAACCTGTCCTCCTCCTCCGCGCTCGGCAACCGCGGCCAGGTCAACTACTCCGCCGCCAAGGCCGGTCTCCAGGGCTTCACCAAGACCCTCGCCAAGGAGCTGGGCAAGTTCGGCGTCACCGCCAACTCCGTCGCTCCGGGCTTCATCGCCACCGAGATGACCAAGGCCACCGCCGACCGCGTGGGCATGGGCTTCGACGACTTCAAGGCCGCCGCCGCCACCCAGATCCCGGTCGCCCGCGTCGGTGAGCCCGACGACATCGCCAACGCCATCGCCTTCTTCACCGGCGAGGCGGCCGGCTTCGTCTCCGGCCAGGTGCTGTACGTGGCCGGCGGACCGCTCGACTAGGGACACGGAGAACACGGACACTAGGGAACACGGACATGACTGAACTCCCCGTACTCTCCGGCAAGGTCGCGCTCGTCACGGGCGCCAGCCGCGGTATCGGCCACGGCGTCGCCGAGGCGCTCGTCGCGCGCGGCGACCGGGTCTGCATCACCGGCCGCAACGAGGACGCCCTCAAGGAGGCCGTCGAGAAGCTCGGCGCCGACCGGGTCATCGGTGTCGCCGGCAAGGCGCACGACGAGGCCCACCAGGCCGTCGCCGTCGAGCGCACGATGGAGGCCTTCGGCCGCGTCGACTTCCTGGTCAACAACGCCGGCACCAACCCGGTGTTCGGGCCGATCGCCGACCTGGACCTGAACGTCGCGCGGAAGGTCTTCGAGACCAACGTGATCTCGGCGCTCGGCTTCGCCCAGCGCACCTGGCACGCCTGGCAGAAGGAGAACGGCGGTGCGATCGTCAACATCGCGTCCGTCGCGGGCCTCTCGCCCTCGCCCTTCATCGCCGCGTACGGCGTCAGCAAGGCCGCGCTGATCAACCTCACCGCGCAGCTGGCGCACGAGTTCGCGCCGAAGGTGCGGGTCAACGCGATCGCCCCGGCGGTCGTGAAGACCAAGTTCGCCGCCGCCCTGTACGAGGGCCGGGAAGAGGAGGCGGCCGCCGGCTACCCGCTGGGCCGGCTGGGCGTGCCCTCCGACATCGGCGGTGCCGCCGCCTTCCTCACCTCGGCGCAGTCCGACTGGGTCACCGGTCAGACCCTCGTCGTCGACGGAGGCATTTTCCTGAACGCCGGCGTGGCCTGATCTCGCCTGTCGACAGCACTGAGGACCGGCCCGTGACACGGGCGCCGTTGACGGAAACGGCGCCCGTGTCCGCGTTTCGAGACCGCCGGGAGGATGACAACGTAGTCATCGCCAAATGATCAAAACCCCTGTTCAGAAGGGGGTTCAGGTGGCGCGGCGCTGCGGTATGGTCTGCCGACCCTTGGCACGGCGGATCGAGGAGCGTGCGCGTGTTCAACCGGAACCGAGGCCTGCGTCGGGTGGCGGCCATCGTGTCCATATCGTCGCTGGTGACCGGCTGCGGCATTCTGTCGTCCGACAGCTCCGAGGACGAGGGGCCGATCGCCGTGGGGACGACGAGCGCGCCCAGCACCCTGGACCCGGCGGCCTCCTGGGACGGCTCCTGGGAGCTGTTCCGGAACATCTACCAGACGCTCCTCAGCTATCCGAACGGTGCGACCGCGCCCCAGCCCGACGCCGCCGAGGAGTGCGCCTTCACCGACTCCACGAACCAGGTGTACCGCTGCGAGCTGCGCGACGGCCTGACCTTCTCCAACGGGGACCGGCTCGACGCGCGCGCCGTCAAGCACTCGATCGACCGGATCAAGGACATCAACGTCAACGGCGGCCCCGCCGGACTGCTGGGCAGCCTGGAACGCGTCCAGGCGCCGAGCGAGCGCGAGGTGGTCTTCCACCTCAACAAGCCCGACGCCACCTTCCCGTTCGTGCTCGCCACGCCCGCCATGTCGATCGTCGAGCCCGGCAGCTACCCCGCGAACGAGCTGCGCGAGGACGGCCAGGTCGTGGGTTCGGGTCCGTACACGCTGGAGTCGTACGAGGACGGCGAGCGCGCCGAACTCGTGCGCAACGACCGCTACGACGGCTTCGCCGACCGGCAGAACAAGGCGGTGACGATCCGCTACTTCAAGGACTCCGCCGGCATGGTGAAGGCGCTGCGCGACGGCGACATCCAGGTGACGTACCGGGGACTCGCGGCCGACGACGTCGTCACGCTCCAGGGCAAGGCCGGCAGGGACGAGGAACTCCAGCTGGTCGAGGGCAGCGGCACGGAGATCAGCTACCTGGTGTTCAATCCCGAGGACCCGTGGGCGGGCCGCAAGGAGGTCCGCCGGGCCGTCGCCCAGGTGCTCGACCGGGCGGCGATCGCGCACACGATCTACCAGGACACGGTCGACCCGCTGTACTCGATGGTCCCCAAGGGCCTGACCGGACACACCACGGGCTTCTTCGACGACTACGGCGACCCCAGCGTCCCCAAGGCCCGCGAGATCCTCACCGGCGCGGGCATCACCGAGCGCGTCCCGCTCACCCTCTGGTACACCACCGACCGCTACGGCTCCGAGACGGCGAAGGAGTTCAAGGAGATCAAGCGGCAGCTCGACGCCTCGGGCCTGTTCCAGGTCACCCTGAAGAGCCGCCCCTGGAAGACGTACGTCACGGGCTACCAGAAGGGCGAGTATCCGGTGTTCGGTCGCGGCTGGTCCCCGGACTTCCCGGACGCCGAGAACTTCATCGCCCCGTTCGTCGGTGAGCAGAACGCGCTCGGTACGCCCTACCCCGCGCCGGAGATCACCGGTGAGCTGCTGCCGCGCTCCCGCCGGGAGAGCGACCGGGCCAACGTGGAGCGGGAGTTCGAGCGGGCGCAGCAGATCATGCTGGACGACGCGCGGTTGCTGCCGTTGTGGCAGGGCAAGCAGTACGTGGCCGCGAATGCCGACATCTCGGGCGCGGAGCAGGCCATGGACCCGTCGACGATCATGATGATGTGGCGGCTCTCCCGGAAGACCAGTTGGTAGGCGGCCCGGTTGTCAGTGGTCGCCGGTAGGTTCGTGAGGAGTGGAAAGCGACCGCACAGCGTAAGGAAGTTGACGTGACCGACACCGCCATGCTGCCCGAGTCCTGGCGCGAGGTGCTGGGCGACGAGCTTCAGCAGCCCTACTTCAAGGAGCTGACGGAGTTCGTCGAGGAGGAGCGGGCGAACGGCCCCGTCTACCCGCCGCGCGAGGAGGTCTTCGCCGCGCTGGACGCCACGCCGTACGACCGGGTCAAGGTGCTGGTCCTCGGGCAGGACCCGTATCACGGCGAGGGCCAGGGCCACGGGCTGTGCTTCTCCGTCCGGCCCGGGGTGAAGGTCCCGCCGTCCCTGCGGAACATCTACAAGGAGATGCACGCGGAGCTGGGCACGCCCGTCCCGGACAACGGATATCTGATGCCCTGGGCGGAGCAGGGCGTCCTCCTGCTCAACGCGGTGCTCACGGTCCGGGCGGGTGAGGCGAACTCGCACAAGGCCCGCGGCTGGGAGCGTTTCACCGACGCGGTGATCCGCGCGGTGGCCGACCGGCCGGACCCGGCGGTGTTCGTGCTGTGGGGCAACTACGCGCAGAAGAAGCTGCCGCTGATCGACGAGACCCGGCACAGGGTGGTCAAGGGCGCGCACCCCTCCCCGCTGTCGGCGAAGAAGTTCTTCGGCTCGCGTCCGTTCACGCAGATCAACGAGGCGGTCGCGGCCCAGGGCCACGAGCCGATCGACTGGACCATCCCGAACCTGAAGTGACCCGGAGCCGCGGGCCGGGTCCGCCGTCGGCCGGCCGTGCCTCCCGGTGCGGCCTGAGCGGGATCGTGGCCGCCTGCGGTCAGGGCCTGTCCGGCGGATCTGGTCGCAGGGAAGGAACAGTGCATGATCATCGCCGGTGAGCGGGGTCTGGTGCGTCCAGCTGCAAGGCGGAGGAGGGCGACAGGGCGGAGCCCCGGCAACCGACGGCAACGCGGCAGATGGGCGTGCCAGACCCCGCGTCTGCGGCATGATCCGCCGGACAGGCCCTACCGTCGGTCGTGACAGCCGACGAGGGCACGGAGGACGTGGTGGCCAAGGGACGGGAGCAGGCGGCGCCGGATGCCGTGCTGACGCGCATCGGCCAGGTCGTCATGCTGCATCACGCGGGCGACCGCGAGGAGGCCCGGGACCGCTTCCTCGGCCTGTGGGCGGAGATCGGCGAGCACGGCGACCCCCTGCACCGGTGCACGCTGGCCCACTACCTGGCCGACACCCAGGACGACCCGGGCGACGAACTGGCCTGGGACCTGCGCGCGTTGGCGGCCGCCGAGGAGATCACCCGGGACCCGCTCGCCGATCGCCAGGAGGGCAGGCTCGCCGCGCGCGCCCTGTACCCCTCGCTCCATCTGAACCTCGCGGACGACTACGACCGCCTCGGCCACCGCGAGGCCGCCCGCCTGCACCTGCGGCGCGCCCGGGGCGCGGCCGAGTCACTGGCCCCCGACCGTTACGGCGAGGGTGTACGCGCGGCGATCGGCCGGCTGGAGCGCCGCCTGGACGGCGCGGGCCGTGGTACGGACGGGCCCGACCGTCCCGGCGGATGGCCGAGGCCACCGCGGCAGCGGCCCTAGGCATGCGTGGCGCCCGTGCGCCGTCCCGCTCAGGGGCCGTACGCCTGCTCGCAGATGCGGGATTCCGGGCTGCCGGGGCGCCAGCCGCCGTACCGCTTGCCGAGCGAGCACACGTCCGCGTTCCGGCTGGTGTCCCGGCCGGTCGAGGGAGCGTGGGGGAGCGCGGGGGCCTCGGGGCCCGGCACCCTCGGCCGTTCGGGCCGCGCCGCTGTCTCGGGCCGGGCGGGCCGTGGCCGCGGTTCGGGGCGGGCCCGGGCGGCCGGGGTCTCCTGCCGGGGCGGCCCGGCGGCCGGGGGTTCCGTACCGCGCAGTTCCCGGGCCCCGCGGCCCGGGGTCGGCGAGGGGCCGATCATCTCCAGCGCCTCCCGGGCCGGGGCCTGTACGGCCCGCGGTTCGGCCGGTCCGTCCGGGCGCGGCGCCTGGGAGCGGGCGTCCGCCGGGGTGGGGTCGGCGGCGGCCGGGGCGTGGACCGTCGTACAGCCGGTCAGGGCGCTGACGGCCAAGGTCACCAGGAGCGTCGCTGTGGTCCTCGTTCGATGCACCCGCGTCACTCTGCTGGTTCGGGTCCGTTCCACGACGCCTGACAAGCGGAGGTTGCCCCGCACGGGTGATCTCCGGCCCCGTACGGAGGCCCGGTGGCCGTCGGGGGTGACGTCAGTCGCCCGTGGCACCGTCCAGGCACTCACGGATCAGGTCGGCGTGCCCGTTGTGACGGGCGTACTCCTCGATCATGTGGGTGTGGATCCAGCGCAGGTTGAAGCGCTCACCGGTGCGGGCGTGCTTTCCCCGGCCCATGTCGTCCAGGGAGAAGCCGGCCGCGTTGCGCCGGGCCGTCTCGATCTCGGCCTGCCAGGTCGCGCGCGCCTCCTGCCAGGTGTCCGACGCGGTCACCCGGAACTCCCCGTTCCGATCCGCGTCCGAGTAGTAGATCGGGCCCGCCTCCTCGGCCGCCAGCACCCTGCGGTACCAGCTGCGCTCCACCTCCGCCATGTGTCGGACCAGTCCCATCAGGGTCAGTCCCGACGGGCTCACGGAGGCCGTGCGCAGTTGTTCGTCGGTCAGGCCCTCGCACTTCCAGGCGAGGGTCTGGCGGTGGTACTCGAGCCAGCCCTCCAGCATGGTGCGTTCGTCGGCGTCGGTGTCGGGCTCGCGGCGTTCGGTAGTCATGCCGGCATCCTCGCCCGGCGCCGTCCCCGTGCGCCAGGGAGTTTCAGCCGCCCAGCATGCCGTCCAGGATCTCCCGCAGTCCCGACCGCACGTCCTGGAGGCCGGGCACCTCGGCGTGGAAGCTGCCGGCCACGCAGCTGAACATCAGTCCGTCCGCCCAGGCGACCAGCGAGAGCACGTGGCGCTCCGGGTCCGGCGAGCCCAGCTCCGTGACGAGACCGCCCAGCCGCTCCCGGAATCGGGCGCCCGCGGCGTCGAAGTGGGCCCGCAGCTCGGGGCGGCGGGTGGCCTCCAGGGCCAGTTCGTAGCGGGCCAGCGTCAGCTCCCGGTTGAGGGTCAGCGCGCGGTGCGTCGCCAGTGCCAGCGCGTCCACCAGGGAGTCGAGGCCGGCGCGCGGGTCCGGCATCTCGTGCAGCGCCAGCACCCGTTCCTCCCGGTCGGCCAGGCGCCGCACCGCCAGTTCGAGCAGGGCCTGCCGGGTGCGGGCGAGGTTGGAGGTGGAGCCCTGCGGGAGCCCGGCCGTCTCGTCGACCGCGCGGTGCGTCAGCCCGCGCATCCCGCGCTCGGCGAGCAGGGCCAGCGCGGCGTCGGCGACCAGGTCGGCGCGGGAGGCGGCGGCGGGGGTGGCGGGGGCCGCGGAGGCCGGTGTCGAGGGGGGCATGGAGGTCAACCTACCGGACGGTACTACGGCTGTAGTACAGTCGGTGGCAGAAGTTACTACATCTGTAGTGAAGAGAACGGTGGGGAGAGCCATGGCACGGACAAGGCGGGCCGTCGTGATCGGCGGTGGCATCGGTGGCCTCACCGCGGCGGTGGCCCTGCACCAGGACGGACTGCGGGTCACCGTCCTGGAGCGGGCCCCCTCCCTGCGGCCGATCGGCGCGGCCATCTCCCTGTCGCCCAACGCCCTGCGCGCGCTGGACGTCATCGGCCTCGGCGACGAGATCCGCGACCTCGCCGCCTGGCAGGGCGACGGAGGACTGCGCACCCCGGGCGGACGCTGGCTCTCCCGGTCCAGCGCGGAGGCCGCCGCGGCCCGGTTCGGCGGCCCGCTGGTGCTGCTGCACCGGGCCACCCTCATCGACCGCCTGTCCGAGCGGCTGCCCCCGGACGCCGTCCGCACGGCCGCCGACGCGATGCTCACCGACCCCGGCGACCACGACCGCCCGGCCAGGGTGCGCACCGCGGACGGCGAGTGGGAGGCCGACCTGGTCGTCGCCGCCGACGGCATCCACTCCGCCGTACGCCGCACCCTGTTCCCGGACCACCCCGGCACCGTCTACTCCGGCTTCACCACCTGGCGGGTCGTGATCCCGCTGCCCGGCGTCGAGTTCGCCTCCCACGAGACGTGGGGGCGGGGCCGCATCTGGGGCACACACCCGCTCAAGGACGGCCGGGCCTACGCCTACGCCGCCGCCGTCACCGCGGCCGGCGGACACGCGGCGGACGAGCGGGCGGAGCTGCTGCACCGCTACGGCGACTGGCACGACCCGATTCCCGCGGTGCTCGCCGCGGCCCGCCCCGAGGACGTCCTGCGGCACGACGTGCACCACATCGCCGCACCGCTGCCCGCCTACCACCGCGGCCGGGTCGCCCTGCTCGGCGACGCCGCGCACGCCATGCCGCCCAACCTCGGGCAGGGCGGCAATCAGGCCGTCGAGGACGCGGTCGTCCTCGCCCACCACAGCCGGGACCTCGCCGCCTACACGGCCGCCCGGCAGCCCCGGGCCGGTGCCGTCGCCCGCCAGGCCGTCCGGGTCGCCCGTCTCAACCTGATGACCAGCCGGGCCGGGATCGCGGCCCGTGACGCCGCGCTGCTCGCGCTGTCCAGGGCGGCACCCGGCCTCTTCCTGCGGGGCTTCGACGGCATCGCCGACTGGCGGCCACCGCAGCCCCCGTATGCTTCAGCGCGGACCCGGACCGGCGAACGATAGAGGAGCACACCCCGTGAAGGTCGGCTGCATCGGACTCGGCGACATCGCGCGGAAGGCGTACCTGCCGGTGCTCTCCGCCCTGCCGGGGGCCGAACTGCACCTGCAGACCCGCACCCCCGCCACCCTCACCCGGGTCGCCGACGGACTGCGCCTGCCCGAGACCCAGCGCCACGCCGACCTCGGCTCACTGCTCGCCCAGGGCCTCGACGCCGCGTTCGTGCACGCGCCGACCGCCGTCCACCCCGAGATCGTGACCGGGCTCCTGGAAGCCGGCGTCCCGACCTACGTCGACAAGCCGCTCGCCTACGAACTCGCCGATTCCGAACGGCTGGTGGCCCTCGCCGAGGAGCGGCGGACCAGCCTCGCCGTCGGCTTCAACCGCCGTTACGCGCCCGGGTACGCGCAGTGCGCCGAGCACCCGCGCGAGTTGATCCTCATGCAGAAGAACCGCACCGGGCTGCCCGAGGAACCGCGCACGATGATCCTCGACGACTTCATCCACGTCGTGGACACGCTCCGCTTCCTGGTACCGGGACCGGTCGACGACGTGACCGTGCGTGCCCGCGTCCAGGACGGCCTCCTGCACCACGTCGTGCTCCAGCTTGCCGGGGAGGGCTTCACCGCGCTCGGCGTCATGAACCGCCTCAGCGGTTCGGCGGAGGAGATCCTTGAGGTCTCCGGCCAGGACACCAAGCGCCAGGTGGTCAACCTCGCCGAGGTGATCGACCACAAGGGCCAGCCGACCGTGCGGCGGCGCGGCGACTGGGTGCCGGTCGCCCGGCAGCGCGGCATCGAGCAGGCGGTGCTCGCCTTCCTCGACGCGGTGCGCGCGGGGCGGGTGCTCAGTGCCCGGGACGCGCTGGAGACCCACGATCTGTGCGAGCGGGTGGTACGCGCGGTCCACGAGCGTTCCGCCTGAGCCGCACCGCCCGAACGCCCTCGCCGGCGCCCCACGCCGCGAGGATCACCAGCGCCGCGTGCACGGTCCAGTCGCCGAGACGCACGTACGGCGTGGTGCCGTGCGTGAGGGGGAGCTCGTACACCCGCGCGGTGCTCGCGTCGGTGCCGAGCCAGGAGCCGATCCGCTTCCCGTTCGCGTCGTACACGGCGGAGACGCCGGTCAGCGTCGCGTGCACCATCGGCCGGCCGGTCTCCGCGGCGCGCAGCGCGGCGAGCGAGGCGTGCTGCTCGGGAGCCCAGGTGTGCTGGAACGTCGACGTCGACGACTGGGCGACCAGCACCTCCGCGCCGTCGGCGGCCAGCTGGCGGCTCATGTCGGGAAAGGCGCTCTCGAAGCACACCATCGGGCCGATCCGCAGCCCGTCCCCGACCTTCATCACCACCTGCTCGGTGCCCCGCCTGCGGTCCTCGCCCGCCGCCTCGCCGACGGAGGTGGCCCAGCCGAGCAGGGAGCGGGCCGGCACGTACTCCCCGAAGGGCACCAGCCGCATCTTGTCGTACCGGTCGCCGGTCGGGCCGTCGGGGCCGACCAGCACCGAACTCTTGTAGATGCCCGGCTTGTCCGAGCGCCGCGCGTCCACGTTGACGAGGATCTCCGCGCCGGTCTCCCGGGACAGCGCCGCAAGCCGGCGGGCCAGGTCGGGCCGGTCGTCCAGGTCGAAGCCGACGCTGCTCTCGCCCCAGACGATCAGATCGAGGTCCCGGTCGGTGAGCCCGCGGGTGAGCTGTTCCTCGCGGTCGAAGCGCCGGTCGGCGCTGGCCGCGCCCTCCACGACGCCGGGCTGCACCACGGCGATCGCGGCGCGCTCGTCGGTGTCGGGGCGCGGCGACCAGACCCAGGCCGCGGAGGTGGCGGCCGCGGTGGCGACGAGCCCGGCCAGCGCGGGCACCCGCGCCCGGCGGACGGCGACGAGCACGGCGAGGGCGACGTTCACCGCCACCACCAGGAAGCTCAGCAGCCAGACCCCGCCGACCGAGGCCAGCCGCAGCGCCGGGGCCACCTCCCACTGGCTGGAGCCGAGCATCCCCCAGGGGCCGCCGAGCCCCTGCCAGGAGCGGACCAGTTCCGCGGCCAGCCAGCCCGACGGCAGTACCAGGAGCGCCACCGCGACCCGGCCGGCCGAGGGTGCGCCGCCCAGCAGCCGCCGCACCAGCCAGCCCCAGGGCGCCCACAGCGCGCCGAGCAGCGCCGCGATCACGAAGGTGAACACGTGCAGGTTCGGCAGCAGCCAGTGGTGCATGGCGAGCATGAAGCCGAAGCCGGCGCACCACCCGTCGTACGCCGCCCGCTTCCCGGTCGGGGCGGTGCGGGCCAGCAGGATCCAGGGGACCAGCGCGAACCAGGCCCACCACCACAGGGCGGGGCCCGGGAAGGCGAGTACGGGCAGCGCTCCGGCGAGCACGGCGGCGGCCGAGCGCCACCACGGGGAGGCGAGCCGGCGGTCGAGCGTCTTCATGGGCGCCTCCCTACCCCCCGATGCCTACAGTGTGCGCCCGCGACGAGGGCGAATTTCAGTTGATCACACCGGGTGCCGATGGTGCGCAAGGCATGTGCAAGGCGTTCTCCGCGTCCTAGAGTGATCGATGATCGATCAAATCGGAGGTGCTCATGAACCGACCCATCACCGTGGTCACCGGCGGCAGCCGTGGCATCGGCGCGGCGACCTGTCTGCGCCTCGCGGCGGACGGGCACGACCTGGCCGTGGGCTACGCGCGGGACTCGGCGGCCGCCGAAGCCGTCGTCTCGGGCGTGCGCGAGGCGGGCGGACGCGCGGTGGCGGTGCGCGCGGACACCGCGGTCGAGGCCGACGTCGAGCGCCTCTTCGACGTGGCGGAGGAACGGCTCGGGCCGGTGACGGGCCTGGTGAACAACGCGGCCGTGACCGGGCCGCTGGGGCGCCTCGCCGACAGCGACACCGCCGACCTGCGCCGGGTCCTGGACGTCAACCTGCTCGGGGTGCTGCTGTGCGCCCGGCGTGCCGCGCGGCTCATGACGGCGCGGGGGAGCGGTGTGATCGTGAACGTCTCGTCGGGCGCCGCGACCCTCGGCAGCCCGGGGGAGTACGTCCACTACGCGGCGGCCAAGGCGGGCGTCGACACGCTGACGCTGGGCCTGGCCAAGGAGCTGGGGCCGGACGGCGTCCGGGTCAACGCGGTCGCGCCCGGCGTCATCGACACCGAGATGCACGCGGCGGCGGGCGCGCCGGACCGGGCGCGGCGGATGGGGGCGGCGGTGCCGATGGGCCGTGCCGGACGGGCGGAGGAGATCGCGGCGGCGATCTCCTGGCTGATGTCGCCCGACGCCTCGTACACGACGGGGACGGTGCTCCGGGTGGCCGGCGGGCGCTGACGGCGGGCGGGTGCCGGGCGGGCGGCTCCGGGTCAGGCGGCCTCGATGACCTCGCCGCGGATCGCGGTCGCCCACTCGACCACCAGCAACTCGTACTCCACACGCTCCTGCGCCGACAGGGTCCCGCCCGCGCGGTGCCAGAGCGCACGGATCTTCTCGTTCAGTTCCGCGGACGAGCGCACGGAACCAGGAGTCGTGTAATCGGGGGACATGCGGACAAGCCTAGGGGCAAGCACTGACAGTGCGCTACCGGACGGCTACGGAAGCGGTGGCGGTCAGCCCGCCGACTCCGCGGCGTGCGGGCTGAGGGCGCCGGTGCTGACCAGGGCGATGATGACGATGCCGAGCGCGATGCGGTACCAGACGAACGGCATGAAGCTCTTCGTGGAGATGAACTTCATGAACCAGGCGATCACCGCGTATCCGGTGCCGAAGGCGATGACCGTCGCGAACAGCGTCGGCCCCCAGGAGACGTGGTCGCTCTCCATCGCGTCCGTCAGCTCGAACAGCCCGGAGGCGAGCACCGCCGGGATCGCGAGCAGGAACGAGTACCGGGCCGCCGCCTCGCGCCGGTAGCCCATGAAGAGGCCGCCGCTGATCGTGGCCCCGGACCGGGAGACGCCCGGGATGAGGGCCGCCGCCTGGCAGACGCCGTAGATCAGGCCGTCCCGGACGGTCAGGTTCTCCAGCTCCTTGCGCGCGCGGGGAGCGCGGTGCCGGCCGCCCTTCTCGTCCCGCGCGGCCATCCGGTCCGCGATGCCGATGATCACACCGACGACGATCAGCATCGTCGCGGTGATCCGCAGGTCGCGGAAGGGCCCCTCGATCTGGTCCTTCAGCGTCAGGCCGAGCACGCCGATCGGGATCGAGCCGACGATCACCAGCCAGCCCATGCGCGCGTCGGGGTTGTGGCGCATCGACTTGTCGGTCAGCGACCGTGTCCACGCCGAGATGATGCGCCCGATGTCCTTGCGGAAGTAGATGAGGACCGCGGCCTCGGTGCCGATCTGCGTGATCGCCGTGAAGGCGGCGCCCGGGTCGTGCCAGCCGGAGAACGCCGCCGTCAGGCGCAGGTGCGCGCTGGAGGACACGGGGAGGAACTCGGTCAGCCCCTGGACGAGTCCGAGGATGAGTGATTCGAACCAAGACATGAAATTACGGAGTCCAAGTGCCGAGCGAGAAAAGGGCGATGGGCGCACCGGACCCCGAAGTCGGATGATCGGGACCGGCTGTGCCGAGGGGCAGCGTAGCGCCCCAAAGTGAAGTCCGGCCCACAGGGGTCAAAGGTCTCCTAGGCGGCCGTCGGGCCCGTCACGGTCCAGCCGTCGGCCTGCGGATGGGCGGTCAGGTCCTCGTGCCGGACGGTGTCGCCGCAGGCGCGGCAGGTGATCCGCGGGACCAGCTCGCTGCCGCAGACGTGCTCGATCACCATGGGGCGGTCGTCGTCCGCGCGCAGGTGCCGGTCGCCCCAGGCCATGAGGGTCATCAGTACCGGTTCCAGCTCCAGTCCCGCCCGGGTCGGCCGGTACTCGAAGCGCTGCGGGCGCTCGCTGTACGGCTGCTTGGTCAGGATGCCCGCGTCCAGGAGCCGCCGCAGCCGGGTGGCGAGGATGTCGCGCGGGGCGCCGGTGTTGCGGACCAGCTGGTCGAAGCGGCCGTTGCCGAGGCAGACCTCACGCAGGACGAGCAGGGAGTACTTCTCCCCGACGAGCGCCAGGGTGTCGGCGATCGAGCAGGGTCGCGGGTTCTTGGGGGCGGCGGCCATGGCGCCCAGCATAGGGGAGGGTTTGTTTTTCCAACGCATGGGGCTACGGTGAGTCCAGAAAACCTACTCACTGGTAGTCGCCGGCAGCCGGAGGCCCGCAGCATGCGTGAAGCAGTCGTCGTCGAAGCCGTACGCACCCCGATGGGCAAGGGCAGGCCGAACGGCGCCCTCGCCCACGTCCACCCCGTGGAACTCCTCGCGCACACGCTGCGCACCCTCGTCGAGCGGTCCGGCGTCGACCCGGCGCTGATCGACGACGTCATCGGCGGCACCGTCGACCAGGTCGGCGAGCAGGCGATGAACACCACCCGCTACGCCCTGCTGTCCGCCGGCTTCCCCGAGTCCGTGCCCGCGACCACCGTGGACCGGCAGTGCGGCTCCTCCCAGCAGGCCGTCCACTTCGCCGCGCAGGGTGTCATGGCCGGGGCGTACGACCTGGTCGTCGCCTGCGGGGTCGAGTCGATGAGCCGCGTCCCGATGTGGTCGAACGTGCCGGCCGGCGCGGACCCCTTCGGCCCCGGCGTCGCGGCCCGCTACCCGGACGGACTCGTCCCGCAGGGCATCAGCGCCGAACTGATCGCCGCCAAGTGGTCGCTCTCCCGGGAGCGGATGGACGCCTTCGCCGTCTCCTCGCACCGGAAGGCCGCCGCGGCCTGGGAGTCGGGGCGCTTCGACGCCGAGATCGCGCCCCTGGACGGTGTCTCGCGCGACGAGTGCGTACGCCCCGCGAGCAGCGTGGAGGTCCTCGCCGGTCTCCGGCCCGCTTACCACGACCCGGCCTTCGCCGAGCGCTTCCCGCAGATCGAGTGGAACGTCACCGCGGGTAACGCCAGCCCGGTCAACGACGGCGCCTCGGCCGTGCTGATCACCTCGGCCGAGACCGCCGCCCGCCTCGGCCTGCGCCCGCTCGCCCGCCTGCACAGCTTCGCCGTCACCGGCTCCGACCCGCTGCTGATGCTGACGGGCGTGATCCCCGCCACCGAGAAGGTGCTGCGCCGGGCGTCGCTCTCCCTGGGGGACATCGACCTGTTCGAGGTCAACGAGGCGTTCGCGAGCGTGGTGCTGGCCTGGCAGCAGGAGACCGGCGCCGACCTCGACAAGGTCAACGTGCACGGCGGGGCCATCGCGCTGGGCCACCCCCTCGGCGCCAGCGGCACCCGGCTGACCACCACCCTCGTCCACGCCCTCAGGGAGCGCGGAGCGCGCTACGGGCTCCAGACCATGTGCGAGGCGGGCGGCCTCGCCAACGCCATGATCCTGGAGGCCGTGTAACGCGCCGTCAGTGCCCGCGCAGCCGGTGGCGCTTGCGCCAGGCCACCGCCGCGCCGGCAAGCCCCGGCAGGGCGATGCAGGCCAGCGCGATCAGGAAGGCCGGAGACGTCGGTGTCGAGGCGCGGGCCCCGGCGACCACGTAGGCGGCGGTGTTGGGGATGGACCCCAGTCCCGTCGCCAGGAGGAAGGGGAGCAGGCCCATGCGGGACACCGCCGCGCAGTAGTTGGCCGCGGCGAACGGCACCCCGGGGAACAGCCGGGCCGCCAGCATCGAGCGGAAGCCGTGCCGGCTGAGCTGCCCGTCCGCGGCCCTCAGCCACTTGCCCCGCAGCAGCGGACGCAGCGCCTCCTGGCCCAGTACCCGGCCCAGGCAGAAGGCGATCCCGGCGCCGAGCACCGTTCCCGCCAGCGCGGAGGCGAGGCCGAGCTGCGAGCCGAACAGCGCACCCGCGGCCAGGTTCAGCAGCGGACGCGGCACGAAGGCGACGGTGCACAGCCCGTAGGCCACCGCGTAGGCGACGGCCGCCGCGGCTCCACCGAGCTGTGGCGGCCAGCCGTCGGTGAGCAACTGCTGCGGCTGGAAGAGCAGGACCGTGGTCGCGGCCGAGGCCAGCAGGGCGACGAGCAGGGAGAGCCGGGACCACGGCGAGAGCAGGACTCTGGTCACGCGGGCGGCGAACCCGGTCGGTGCGGCCGGTGGGACCGGCCCGCCGGCGGTGGCGACGGCGAGCTCCGTTGCGGCGGTCCGGGGAGTGACCGTGGCGGTGCCCCCAGAGCGGGTGGTGGCATCGAGCATCCGGTGACACTAACCGACAAATGTGTGTGATCGCCGTATGGAGCGTCTCACCAGCGTCACAGCCGAGTGAATCCCCGCCCCGCGCCCTGCCGGTTCCGCCCTGCTCACCAGGCCGTTGGACGCACCGTCGTTGTCTCCACACCACTCCCGAAAACCATTCGACGTGGAACGGGGCGTCGGCGAAGATCTGCCTCATGTTCCGGTACGCCTTCCACCTCGCAGCATCCGCCGTCGCGGATGCGCCGAAGGCTGCCGTCCTCTTCTTCCCGGCCGCCGCCGACGGCGCCCGAAGCTGACCCTCCCCGGACACTCCGGCGGACCCCCCAGGGGGAGGGTCGGCCGGACACCGGGGTCCCCACCACCGCCACGAGGCTTCGAGGTACCGCCATGTCCAAGACGGCGTACGTCCGCACCAAACCGCATCTGAACATCGGCACGATGGGCCATGTCGACCATGGCAAGACCACCCTGACCGCCGCCATCACCAAGGTCCTCGCCGAGCGCGGCGCCGGCACGTTCGTGCCGTTCGACCGCATCGACCGGGCCCCTGAGGAGGCGGCGCGCGGCATCACCATCAACATCGCGCACGTCGAGTACGAGACCGACACCCGGCACTACGCGCACGTCGACATGCCCGGCCACGCCGACTACGTCAAGAACATGGTCACCGGCGCCGCCCAGCTCGACGGGGCGATCCTCGTCGTGTCCGCGCTGGACGGGATCATGCCGCAGACCGCCGAACACGTCCTGCTCGCCCGGCAGGTGGGCGTCGACCACATCGTGGTCGCGCTCAACAAGGCCGACGCCGTCGGAGACGGCGACGACGCGGTGCTGGCCGACCTCGTCGAACTGGAGGTCCGCGAGCTGCTCACCGCGCACGGCTACGGCGGCGACTCGGTGCCCGTCGTGCGGGTCTCGGGACTGAGGGCCCTGGAGGGCGACCCCCGGTGGACGGCGTCCGTCGAGGCGCTGCTCGACGCCGTGGACACCTACGTGCCCATGCCGGAGCGGTACTTGGACGCGCCGTTCCTGCTGTCGGTGGAGAACGTGCTCACCATCACCGGCCGCGGCACGGTCGTCACCGGCGCGGTCGAGCGCGGCACGATCCGCGTCGGCGACCGGGTCGAGGTGCTCGGGGCGTCCGTCGAGACGGTGGTCACCGGTCTGGAGACCTTCGGCAAGCCGATGGAGGAGGCCCAGGCCGGGGACAACGTCGCGCTGCTGCTGCGAGGTGTCGGCCGCGACGCCGTGCGCCGGGGGCACGTGGTCGCCGCGCCCGGCAGCGTCGTGCCCGCGCGGCGCTTCTCGGCGCGGGTGTACGTGTTGTCGGCGCGGGAGGGAGGGCGTTCGACACCCGTCGCCACGGGGTATCGGCCGCAGTTCTACATCCGTACGGCTGATGTCGTCGGAGACGTCGATCTCGGGGAGGTGGCCGTGGCGCGGCCCGGGGACACGGTCACGATGACGGTGGAGCTGGGGCGGGATGTGCCGTTGGAGACCGGGCTCGGGTTCGCGATCCGTGAGGGGGGACGGACCGTGGGGGCGGGAACCGTGACGGCCGTCGGGTGACTGCCGCTTGCTGCGGGTGGGGGGCCGCGGGTCCATCGTGGCTGGTCACGCAGTTCCCCGCGGCCCTGTCGGGGCGCTGTCGCACAGGCACAATAGGGAGGTGAACCAAGCCATCCCCGTAAGCCGCGTCACCGACCACGGCACCGCCAAGCTCATGCCCGACGTCGACCGGCGGCGGGCCTGGCTGCTCACCGTGGACGGGGCGCCGCAGTCCTACGTCGACCTGGACGAGCCGGCGCACCTGGAGTTCGAGTACACGCGCCGGCTCGGCCACGTCCTGGACACCGTGGCCGAGCCGGGCCGCGCGCTGGACGTGCTGCACCTCGGCGGCGGCGCGTTCACCCTGCCGCGGTACCTGGCCGCCACCCGGCCCGGGTCGCGCCAGGACGTCGTGGAGGTGGACCGGGGGCTGCTGGACCTGGTCGCCGAGCACCTGCCGCTGCCGGACGGCGCGGACATCACCGCGCACGGCGCCGACGCCCGCGCCTGGCTGGCCGCGGCCCCCGCGGACTCGGCCGACGTGCTGGTCGCCGACGTCTTCGGGGGCTCACGCGTGCCGGCGCAGCTGACCTCCGTCGAGTACGCCCGCGAGGCGGCACGGGTCCTGCGCGCCGACGGCGTGTACGTGGCCAACCTCGCCGACGGGGCGCCGTTCGGCTTCCTGCGCGGCCAGCTGGCCGGCTTCGCCACGCTCTTCGGGGAACTGGCGCTGATCGCCGAACCGGGGGTGCTGCGCGGGCGCCGGTTCGGCAACGCGGTCCTCATCGCCGCGGGCCGGCCCCTGGACATCCCGGCGCTGGCCCGGCGCACCGCCGCCGACGCCTTCCCGGCCAGGGTCGAACACGGGGCGGCCCTGCGGGACTTCATCGGCGGCGCGCGGCCGGTGCGGGACGCGGACGCCGTACCGTCGCCCGAGCCTCCCGCCGGGGCGTTCGGCATCGGCTGAGCGGCGCCTACGACTCGGTCGGAGGTTCCTCGGTGAGCCGCACGGTGCTGAGGATCTTCTGGATCGTCGCCTCCGGGACCTCCTCGTCGACGCCCTTGGCGCCGTACAGGTTCCAGGTGACGAAATCGCCCGCGCTGTTCTGGAACCCGAAGGTGATCGCCTTGCCCTCGGTGTCGCACTTGCCCTTCTGGGGCGTGCCCTGCGAGTACGCGGTGATGACGCTGCCCTTGATGCCGGACGTGGTGGTGTACGCCTTCGGCTTGCCGTACTTCACGCTCTTCTTGTCCGGCTGGGTGTAACCGCCGTAGATCCACCACGGCACCCGCGTCTCGGCCGCCTGGTCGGTGTCCTTGGCGCCGCTCTCACCACGGGTACCGGTGGTCGCGAGGGCGGTGCTCTCCTTGCGGCCGTCCTTGTTCTCGTCCGTGGTGCACCACTCGGACTTCAGGTAGGCGGGGGCGGTGACCGTCGTGCGGTCGGTCTTGCCCTTCTCCTCCCACTCGAAGCCGACGCTGGTGTCCTTGCTGTCGATCTCCCAGTCCGCGGGCACGTCGAACATGGTGCCGAAGCGCGGGTTGGCGACGACCTTCCAGCCGTCGACGGTGGCCTGCGCCTCGTCGCCGCCGCGCGGGTTGTCGTCGGAGCCGGACGCGCTCGGATCCGTGGACGGCGCCTCGGACTTGTCCGCGGACGCGCTCGCGGACGGCTTCTTGTCCTTGCCGTCGTCCGCCTGGTCGTCCTTGTCCCCGCCGAGTACCAGGAACCCGGTGACACCGGCGGCCACCACCACGGCGAGGGCCGCGACGATCGCGACCAGCTTCGTCCGGTTCCCGCCACCGCCACCGCCCGGAGCGGGCTGCGGAGCCCCTGCGGGCTGCGGCGCCCCCCACTGCTGTTGCCCGTACTGGCCGGGCTGCTGCTGGTAACCCGGCTGCTGGTAGGGATTCGGCTGTTGGTACCCCGGCTGCTGGTACGGATTGTTCTGCGGGTTCTGCTCGCCCCCGGGCGGCTGCTGTCCTGGCCACATGAGCAGTCACCCTAATGCCGCCCAGGACACGATTCGGTCACCGGGCCTTGTCAGGGACGTACCGAAGTGCGGAAGGTTCGTCTCCGCTTGCACACACCGCCTCCTCAGGAGTCCGCCGGGGTGTACTCCCTGACGGTGGCGAGGATCCTGCGGACGGTGGCGTCGGGCACCTCGTCCGTGACGTCCGCGGGGCCGACGAACGACCAGGAGACGAAGTCGCCGTCCGCGGACTCGAAGGCGAAGGTGGTCGCCTTGCCGTTCACGTCGCACTTGCCCTTCTTCTCCACCCCGGACGACCGGGAGGTGGCGACGCTGCCCCTGATACCGGAGGAGGTGGTGAAGGACGTCACCGGTTCCGTCGAGACCTTGTCCCGGTCCGGCTGGGTGAAGGAGCCGTAGACCCAGTCCGCCGAGTCGTCCCGGGCGATCTCCTCGGTGCTCCGCGCGCCGTTGTTGCCCCGGGTACCGGCAGTGGCCAGGGGAATGTGGTCGACCGAGCCGTCCCGGTCGCCGTCCGAGCCGCACCACTTCTCCTGGAGGACGGCGGGGGCCTTCATGGCGACCAGGGGCTTCTCGTCGGGGTCGTCGTCCTCCGCGACGTAGGTGACCCACGTGGGCGACTGCCGCACCCAGGAGGCCGGTACGTCGAAGGCGATGCCCTGGCCGGGATTGGCGACGACGTTCCAGCCGGCGAGGGTCGGCTTCAGCTCGTCGTCACCACCGCGCGGGTCGTCGGCGGGGGACGAGGACGGCGCGGAGGCGGTGGGGCCGGGCCGGGCCCCTTCGTCCTCGCCGCCGCCCAGGAGGACGGCCCCGGTCACGGCGGCGGCGACCACGACGGCCACGGCGGCGACGATCGCCACCGCCTTCGTACGGCCGTTGCCGGGCCCCCGGCCGGGCGGTCCGCCGGACGTGACCGTGGGGGCGTTCCACGGCGCGGGCTGCTGGTACGGGTTGGGCTGCCGCGGGTCCGGTCCGCCGGTGGGTGACTGCTCTCCTGGCCACATGGGCGCACAGCTTACGACGATCTTCCAAGCAGCCTGGCCCTGGATGCTACTCACGGGTAACCTACCCCCATGAGCGCAGATCAGATGTCGATCGGCGAGTTGCTCGCCGCCACGGTGCCGATGGTCAGGACCCTGAACCTCGAGTACCTGGAGACCACTCCGGAGAAGGCCGTCCTGGCCCTCCCGGACCAGAGCGAGTACCGCAATCACGTGGGCGGACCGCACGCCGGGGCCATGTTCACCCTGGGCGAGTCGGCCAGCGGCGCGATCGTGCTGGCCGCCTTCGGCGACCAGCTCTCCCGGGCCGTTCCGCTGCCGGTCACCGCCGAGATCGCCTTCAAGAAGATCGCGCTCGGCCCGGTCACCGCCACCGCGACGCTCGGCCGCCCCGCCGCCGACGTCGTCGCCGAGCTGGACGCCGGGAACCGCCCCGAGTTCCCGGTCAGCGTCGCCATCCGGCGCGAGGACGGCGCGGTGACCGGTGAGATGACCGTCATATGGACCCTGCGTCCCAACAGCTGACCTCCCGTGAACCGGTAGGCTTCCCGGGTGCGCCTCGGCCGAGGCGCACCCGGGAACAGGTACGCGAAGCGGAGGATGGGCGTTGCACGTCCAGGAGTGGCTCGACACGGTGCCCGCGGTGGCCGTCTACGCGGTCGTCGGACTGGTCATCGGTCTGGAGAGCCTGGGCATCCCGTTGCCCGGTGAGATCATCCTGGTGTCGGCGGCCCTGCTGTCGTCGCAGCACGGCGGCATCGACCCGCTGGTCCTCGGTGCCTGCGCCAGCGCGGGCGCGGTGATCGGCGACTCCATCGGGTACGCCATCGGCCGCAAGGGAGGCCGGCCCCTGCTGGCCTGGCTGGGCCGCAAGTTCCCGAAGCACTTCAGCGAGGGCCACATCGCCACCGCCGAGCGGTCCTTCCAGAAGTGGGGCATGTGGGCCGTGTTCTTCGGCCGTTTCGTCGCCCTGCTGCGCATCTTCGCGGGCCCGCTGGCCGGTGTGCTGCGGATGCCGTACTGGAAGTTCCTGATCGCCAACGTCCTCGGCGGCATCGTCTGGGCGGGCGGCACCACCGCCGTCATCTACTACGTCGGAATCGTCGCGGAGTCGTGGCTCAAGCGCTTCTCGTGGCTGGGCCTGGTGCTGGCGGTCGTCATCGGGGTCGCCTCGATGCTGATCGTCAAGCGCAAGGCAGCGAAGGCCCAGCCGCTCCCTGTCGGGGAGTGAAGCGCCCCGTCAGGGGCGCGGGGCTGTGACATCGTGCGGCTCCGCCGCGGGGCGCGAGCAACCACCCACAAGCCGCGGACGGCAGACTACGGAACCTCCCCCAACGCCCCCCGATGCTCCCCGGCCAGCGCCGCGTACATCGTGCCGTTCAGCGACACCCCGGCCCGCTCCTCCTCCGTCAGCTCCCGCCTGACCTTCGCCGGCACCCCCGCGACCAGCGAGCCCGGCGGCACCCGCATCCCCTGCGGCACCAGCGCCTGGGCCGCGACCAGCGAACCCGCGCCGATCACCGCGCCGTTGAGGACCGTGGACCCCATGCCGATCAGGCAGTCGTCCTCGACGGTCGCGCCGTGCACCACGGCGTTGTGACCGATGGAGACCCGCTCGCCGACCGTGACGGGGAAACCGGGGTCGGCGTGCAGCGTGCAGTTGTCCTGGACGTTGCTGTCCGCGCCGACCGAGATCCGCTCGACGTCGCCGCGCAGCACCGCGCCGTACCAGACGCTCGCCCCGGCGTGCAGGGTCACGTCCCCGATGACCGAGGACGTCGGTGCCACGAAGGCCCCCGCGTCCACCTTGGGCTCCTTGCCGGCGATGCCCGTGATCAGCGCCTTCTGCGTCATCTCCGCCTCCTGTTCGGGTGATGTACGGCACCGTACGCCACCCGGTGGGGTGAAGATCACAGCACTCCGCGGTCATGGCCGCACCGCCCGCCGACTACCGTGAGCGGGTGCCCAAGCGCAAGAACACGTTCTCGTCCTGGCGGAGCCGCCTGGCGCAGCGGGCCGTCCACGCGGGCTGGGCCTGGGTGCAGCGCACCGGCTCCGTGACCGCCGCACACCCCGGACGCTTCCGCTTCGGCGCGCTGGGCACGGGCACCCGGCTCGCCTTCCCGCTCGGCACGGTCTTCGGCGAGCCCTGGATCCACGTCGGCGCCCACTGCATCATCGGCGAGCAGGTCACGCTGACCGCCGGGCTCATGCCCGACCTCGACCTCGGTCCCGAGCCGATCCTGCGCATCGGTGACGGGGTCGTCCTCGGCCGCGGCAGCCACGTCATCGCCGACACCACCGTCACCATCGGCAGCGACTGCTACTTCGGCCCGTACGTCTACGTCACCTCCACCAACCACTCCTACGACGATCCGCACCAGCCCATCGGCAAGCAGTGGCCCCGGATGGACCCGGTCGAGATCGGCCCCGGCTGTTGGATCGGCACCGGCGCGGTGATCCTGCCCGGCGCGCGGATCGGGCGGAACGTGGTCGTGGCCGCCGGCGCCGTGGTGCGGGGCACCGTCCCCGACCACGCCGTGGTGGCGGGGGCGCCCGCCAAGGTCGTACGGCGCTGGACCCCCGCCGAGGGCTGGCAGCCGCCGCTGCGGACCCCGGCCCCGGTACCGATTCCCGACGGGGTCACGCCGGGACAGCTGCGGGAGTTGTCGGGGCTGGACGGCGAGGCGCTGGCCAGGCTGGCGGAGCTGGACGACGACCGGCCGGAGGTGACGGACAGGCTCGCGGAACCGGCCGCCGAGAGCTGAGCGTCCGCGGCGACCGTGCGGCGGCCGGGTCAGCCCGTGGCCAGTAGCAGGGTGCCCGCCAGGGCGAGGCCCGCGCCCGCCGCCTGCACGGCGCGCAGCCTTTCGCTGAGGAACCCGCGCGCGGCCAGCGCGGTCACCACCGGATACAGGGAGGCGAGCACGGCCGCCACCGTCACCGGGCCGTGCTGGGCGGCGATCGAGTACGTGCCGTTGGCCGCGACGTCGGCGAGCCCCACGAAGCCCAGCGCGGGCAGCGAGCCCCAGGGGAAGCCCTCCGGCGGCAGCGCGGGGGCGCCGCGCCGGACGGACACCCACAGGGCCAGTCCGCCGGCGGCGACGTTGGTGACGCGCTGGACGAACAGGGCGAGGAAGAGGCCGGTGAGCGTGGTCGACGCCTCCGCGATCAGGGCCATCACGGCACCGAACCCGAAGGCCGCGACGAGGGTGAGGGCGACCGTCCGCCGCTGGACCGGCGCGCCGCGCAGTTGCGGACCGCCGGCGAGCACCACGCCCGCGACGGCGACCAGGATGCCGGCGAACTGCGGCAGCCCGGGGCGCTCGCCGAGGACGAGACCCACGCCCACCGGGACGGCCACACCGAGCGAGCCCAGCGGCGAGACGACGCCCATCGGGCCCAGGGCGAGCGCCTTGTAGAAGGCGAGCATCGCCACCGGACCGACCAGACCGGCGGCGACCGCGAACCAGAGGTGCGCGGACGCCTCGCTCCAGGCGCCGGTCGCGGCCACGATCGTGCCGAGGACGACGACCGCGACCGACTGGGAGACGACGACCACCGTGAGCGCGGGCGTGCGCCGGGTCAGTACCCCGCCGCCGAAGTCGGCCATGCCCCACAGGAGGCTGGTGGCCAGGGCGAACAGCGCTGTCATGATCCGGTCGCCTCGCAGTACAGTTCGGTGAACCTTCGGGTGCAGCAGACCATAGTTCACTGAACTGCACTGAGTCATCCAGAATAATGCACTAATCGGTGCGCCAAACGGTGCACGAACGTGCGCGAACCCAAGAAGGCAATGGACGGAACGTGGCGGACCTCGACCTGCTGACCCAGTCCCTGGCGCGCAACGTCAAGCGCTGGCGCACCGAGCGCGGCTTCACCCTGGAGGCGCTGGCCGCCCGCGCGGGCGTCAGCCGCGGCATGCTCATCCAGATCGAGCAGGCCCGCACCAACCCCAGCCTGGGTACCGTCGTCAAGATCGGCGACGCGCTCGGCATCAGCATCACCACCCTGCTGGACTGGGAGCAGGGCCCCAAGGTCCGCGTCGTCCCAGCCGAACAGGCGGTACGCCTCTGGCACACCGACGCCGGCAGCTTCAGCAGGCTGCTCGCCGGGGTGGAGGCGCCCGGGCCGCTCGAGATGTGGGAGTGGCGGCTGATGCCGGGGGAGAGCAGCCCCTCCGACCCGCACCCCACCGGCACGGTCGAGATGGTGCACGTCACGGCCGGGGAGCTGACGCTCACCGTCGACGGGGCGGCGCACAGCGTCCCGGCCGGCGCCAGCGCCTCCTTCGAGTCCGACACCCCGCACACGTACGGCAACGAGGGCGCGGAGCCGATGGAGATGATCATGGCGGTGTCGGTGCCGCCCGTCCGCTGAGACGGCCGTCCCACGCACCGGTACCTGTTGTTAGCGTGCGGCCATGCACGCACCCATCGGGAACTTCGACAGCGCCACGCCCGCACCGGACTGCCTCGACGAGCTGACCCGCCCGGTCGCCGACGCCGTACGACACTGGCGCGGCGGCGTCCCCGCCGAGCAGATCGTCTACGTCGACACCGACCCGGAATGGGCCGACACCGCCACCTTCGTCGAGCACTACGGCCGTGACCTGCTCGAACGCTCCGCGAACTGCGTGGTGGTCACCGGCAAGCGGGCCGGCGGCAACACGCTCGCCGCCTGCCTGGTCCTCTCCACCACCCGCGTCGACGTCAACGGCGTCGTCCGCCGTCACCTCGGCGCGCGCAAGGCGTCCTTCGCCCCGATGGAGACCGCGACCGGTGAGACCGGCATGGAGTACGGCGGCATCACCCCGGTCGGACTGCCCGGCGACTGGCCCCTGCTGGTGGACTCGGCCGTCGTCGACCTGCCCTACGTCCTCGTCGGCAGCGGGCGCCGGCGCGGCAAGCTGCTGGTGCCCGGCAAGGCGTTCGCCGAACTGCCGGGCGCCGTCGTCCTGGAGGGGCTGGGCGTCGCCTGACCGTCACCCCGGTGCGTGGTGGGCCAGCGCCAGATGCGGGTCTTCCTCGCCCGGCACCGGTGCCGGGTCGGCGTGGACCAGTGCGGCGGTCAGCCGCGGCACGGCGTGCAACAGGGCGTGCTCGGCCTCGACGGCGATGGCGTGGGCGCGGCGGACGGTCGCCTCGCCGTCGACGACCAGGGCGACCTCGGCGCGCAGCCGGTGCCCGACCCAGCGCAACCGCAGCTCACCCACCCCGCGCACGCCGGGTACCTCGCGCAGCACCTGTTCCGCCCGGTCCACCAGCGCCGGATCGACGGCGTCCATCAGCCGCCGGAACACCTCGCGCGCCGCGTCCCGCAGGACCAGCGTGATCGCGGCCGTGATCGCCAGCCCCACCAACGGGTCGGCGAGCCGCCACCCCAGTGCGGCGCCGCCGGCGCCCAGCAGCACGGCCAGTGACGTGTAGCCGTCCGTCCGCGCGTGCAGCCCGTCGGCGACCAGCGCCGCCGAGCCGATCTCCCGGCCCACCCGGATCCGGTACCGGGCCACCCACTCGTTGCCCGCGAAACCGGCCAGCGCGGCCGCCGCGACCGCCGGGACGTGCGTGACCGGGCGGGGGTCGAGGAGCCGGTCCACCGCCGTCCACCCCGCGAGGACCGCGGACGCGGCGATCGTCAGGACGATCACGATGCCGGCCAGGTCCTCCGCCCGCCCGTAGCCGTAGGTGAAGCGCCGGGTCGCCGCGCGGCGGCCCAGGACGAAGGCGATGCCGAGCGGTACGGCGGTCAGCGCGTCGGCGGTGTTGTGCACCGTGTCGCCGAGCAGCGCCACCGACCCGGAGACCGCCACCACGACCGCCTGGACGAGCGCCGTGGCGCCCAGCACCGCCAGCGACACCCACAGCGCGCGCAGCCCGCGGGCGGAGGACTCCAGGGCGGAGTCCACCTTGGCGGCGCTCTCGTGGGAGTGCGGGGTCAGCCGGTGGGTGAGACGGTGCCATCGGCCCGCGGGGGGACGGTGGCCGTCGTGGGGGTGATGCCGGTGCGGGTCGCTCACGGGATGCCCCTTCCGGTGGTCCGGGTGGTCCGGGTGGTCCGGTGCGGTGGGTGGACGCATGACGCCCACGGCGCCATTATGTGCGTATGAGCGCACGCATGCACCTGTCAGATGCGGACGACGCGCACCCGCGCACACCGGGCGAGGAGCAGTTCGCGCTCGCCGCCGAACTCCTCGCCCTGCTCGGCGACCGCACCCGCCTGACCCTGCTGCACGCCCTGACCGACGGCGAGGCCGACGTCACCACCCTCACCGAGGCGTGCGACGCGGCCCGGCCCGCGGTCAGCCAGCATCTGGCCCGGCTGCGGCTCGCGGGGCTGGTGAGCACCCGCAAGGAGGGGCGCCGGGTCGTGTACGCGCTGCGGGACGGGCATCTGCGCCGCCTGGTGGACGAGGCGCTGAACGTCGCCGACCACCGGCTCGGCGACCGGCCGCTGCACGACTGACCGGCAGCCTCGGCTGCCGGTCCGCACGCCCAGGTAGCGCTCGGCGAAGTCCCTCGCCGCGACCGGCGAGTCGAACAGGCGGCGGAGCCTCGCCGGCGCGGCACCCGCGCGGTACGGGTCGCCCGACGCCGTGCCGTGGTACGCCTCCGACAGCCACTGGGAGAACTCCTGGCAGTCCCAGGCCCGGGCGAGGCACGCCTCCGCGTACCCGGACAGCCCAGTGTCGTCGCCCTTCGTGAAGTGGGCCGCCAGCCCGTCGCCGGGCACGAACGGAGCCGCCTGGTTCGGTACGTAGCCGAGCTCCGCCACCGCTTCCCGAACGCGTTCGGCGACCGCGGCCCGCACCCTCGGCTCGCCGTTGATCACCCGCGGCACCGTGGACTTCGACACCCCGCCCGCCGCGCCACATCCTCAAGTGTGGGGCGTTGCCCGATCAGCCGTTCAGCCAACTCGGTCTCCGATGCAGCGCAGTTCACCGTTGCCGCGGAAGGCGTGAGCCGTCCGCCGGACCACGCGTACCGGGCGACGGCTGCCCGCGCGGAGCGCGCCGGCGCCCGGCGGAGCAGAGCGGCGGGCTCGGCGGCGACCTGGCCTTCCGGGCGGAGGCCCGGTGATCCCGGCGTCAGCCCAGTCGGGGAATCTCGATGGCCGGGCAGCGGTCCATGACCATCTCCAGACCCGCGGACCGGGTCCGTTCGTACGCCGCCTCGTCGATCACGCCGAGCTGGAACCAGACCGCCCCGGCGCCCTTCGCGACCGCCTCGTCGGCGACCGGGCCGGCCAGGTCGCCGTTGACGAAGACGTCGACGACGTCCACGTCGAAGGGGATGTCGGCGAGCGAGGCGTACCCCTGCTCGCCGTGGACCGTCTCCGCCTTGGGGTGCACGGGCACGACGCGCTTGCCGAAGCGCTGAAGCACCTCGGCGACGCCGTACGCCGCGCGCTGCCGGTTGGACGAGAGGCCCACCACGGCCCAGGTGTCTCCCAGCTCGGTGAGGATCTTGCGGACTGCTGCCTCGTCGCCGTACACCGGCGGCCTCCTTCGGCTCCTGGGCGACCCGCGTGTCGCGTCTCCCGGTCTGGTCAACGGAGCGCGGGGAGCCGAGATTCCCCGCTCGGCGCCGCAGCGGCGCGCGCGCCCCCCGTGCGTCACCGCGTCACCCCGCCTACGCTCACCCCGTGCTGCGCATCATCGACGCCCGGACCGGAGAACCCGCCCCCGCCGCCCCCGCCCGGCGGGCCCCGACGCGGGTCGTGGCGCACGCGCCGGAGGGAGACGCGACGACGCTGCGTGTGCTGCTCGTCGCCGACCTCCTGGTCCGTGCCCTGGAACTCGCCGGCACGCCCGCATGGGCACTGCTGACCGCCGCGCGGGAGCCCCGCGGGCTGCGGGAGCGGGCGGCGGCCCTGGGTATCCGGCCCTTCGAGGACGTCGGCGCCGGACCGGACACCGGCCAGACCGTGCACGTCCGGCGCACGGGCGGAACCGTCCCGGACGGCCTCACGATCGCCGTCGCCCCCGTGCACCCGGCCGGACTCGACCTCGCCGACCCGGACGCCGTGCGTCTCGCCCTGCTGGAACGGCACCACCACGCGAGCGTGGAGCTGGACGCGACCGCCCTGGACGAGGCCCGCGACACCCTCGCGCGCCGGCGGAGCGCGGTCGCCGCCTGGGCGCGGCAGCCTTCCCGCCCGGTACCGGCCGAGGTGCGCGACCGGTTGCGGGCCGCCTGGGAGGACGACCTGGACGCGCCCGGGGTGCTGCGGGTCCTGCGCGGCGTGGAGACCGACCCGGACCTGCCGGACGGAGCCCGCTTCGAGATCTGCGCCTACGCCGACCGTTTCCTCGGCCTCCACCTCACCCGCGACCTCGGAGCCCCCGAGTGATCGCGCGCCCCGGCTCCGGCCCGCTCCGCCGCCTGGTGGTCCTGCGGCACGCCAAGTCGGTCCGCCCCGAGGGCGTCGCCGACCACGACCGCCCGCTCGCCCGGCGCGGACTGCGCGACGCCCCCGCGGCCGGACGCGCCCTCGCGGAGCACGACTGGCTGCCCGGCCTCGCCCTGTGCTCCACCGCCCTGCGCGCCCGGCAGACCTGGGAACTGGCCTCCGCGCAGTGGGGCACGCCCCCGCCGGTGCGCCACGACCCGCGCCTGTACGCCGCAGGCGTACCGGAGCTGCTGGACGTCGTGCGCGAGGCCCCCGCCGACGTCGAGACGCTGCTCCTGGTGGGCCACAACCCCGGCCTGGAGGACCTCATCGGCACCCTGGCCGGCGACGCCCTCGACGACGCGCTGGACCGGGCCCGGGCCAAGTACCCCACGTCGGCGGTGGCCGTACTGGACTGGCACGGCGCCACCTGGCGGGCGCTCGCCCCCGGAGCGGCCCTGCTCACCGCGATGACGGTGCCGAGGGGCGGGCGGAAGTGAGCGCATAGGCTGGCCGCATGCAGGACGAGTACCGCACGGTCGCCCGCGCGGGTGTGCACGAGACCGAGATCAACCGCTCCCGCTTCCTGTGCGCCCTCGCCCCCGCCGCCACCGAGGAGGAGGCCCAGGCGTTCGTCGCGGGCGTACGCAAGGAGCACGCCGACGCCAGTCACAACTGCTGGGCGTACGTCATCGGCGCCGACGCCGCCGTCCAGAAGGCGAGCGACGACGGCGAGCCCGGCGGCACGGCCGGCGTCCCGATGCTCCAGATGCTGCTGCGCCGCGACATGCGGTACGTCGTCGCCGTCGTCACGCGCTACTACGGCGGCGTCAAGCTCGGCGCGGGCGGACTCATCCGCGCCTACGGCGGCGCGGTCGGCGAGGCGCTGGACGACCTCGGCACCCTCACCCGGCGCCGGTTCCGGCTGGCCACGGTGACCGTCGACCACCAGCGGGCCGGGCGGCTCCAGAACGACCTGCGCGCTGCGGGCCACGCGGTGCGCGACGTGCGCTACGCCGAGGCGGTCACCATCGAGGTCGGCCTGCCCGAGACCGAGGTGGAGACCTTCCGCTCCTGGCTCGCGAACGCCACCGCCGGGTCGGCCGGGTTCGAACTGGGCGGGGAGGCGTACGGGGACGCGTGACGGCGGTGGCGACCGACGAACGACTGAGGTTCGTGGTGGATCAGGGGCCGGCGGGCGTTAGCGTGGTGGATGCCGGTGGCGGGAGTCGCGCCGGGTATGGGGCGGAGTGAGGGCAAACATGCGGGTCGGGGCGATTCTGTGAGAATTCTGCACACTTCCGACTGGCATCTCGGCCGTGCGTTCCACCGGGTGAACATGCTCGACGCCCAGGAGGCGTTCATCGGCCACCTCGTCACGACCGTGCGCGAGCACGCCGTCGACGTCGTGGTCGTGTCGGGGGACGTGTACGACCGCGCGGTGCCGCCGCTCGCCGCCGTCGAGCTGTTCGACGACGCCCTGCACCGTCTCGCCGGGCTCGGCGTGCCCACCGTGATGATCTCCGGAAACCACGACTCGGCCCGCCGCCTCGGCGTCGGTGCCGGACTCATCGACCGCGCGGGCATCCACCTGCGCACCGACCCGGCCGGCTGCGGCACCCCGGTGGTGCTGCCGGACGCCCACGGGGACGTCGCCTTCTACGGCCTGCCGTACCTCGAACCGGCCCTGGTGAAGGCGGAGTTCGGAGTGGAGAAGGCGGGTCACGAGGCGGTGCTCGCGGCCGCCATGGACCGGGTGCGGGCCGACCTCGCCACGCGCGCGACGGGCACCCGTTCCGTCGTCCTCGCGCACGCCTTCGTCACCGGCGGCGAGCAGAGCGACAGCGAGCGGGACATCACCGTCGGCGGGGTCGCCGCCGTCCCCTCCGGTGTCTTCGACGGCGTCGACTACGTGGCACTCGGCCACCTGCACGGCTGCCAGACCATCGGCGAGCGCGTCCGCTACTCCGGCTCCCCGCTGCCGTACTCCTTCTCCGAGCACCGGCACCGCAAGACCGTGTGGCTCGTCGACCTGGACGCGGCCGGGACCGTCACCGCCGAGCGAGTCGACTGCCCGGTGCCGCGCGCGCTGGCCCGGCTCCGCGGCACGCTGGACGACCTGCTCGCCGACCCCGGGCTGACCCCGCACGAAGAGGCGTGGGTGGAGGCGACCCTCACCGACCCGGTCCGCCCGGACGATCCCATGGCCCGGCTCACGGAGCGCTTCCCGCACACCCTCAGCCTCGTCTTCGACCCCGAGCGCGCCCCCGACGGACCCGGCGTGTCCTACGCCCGGCGCCTCGCCGACCGCAGCGACCAGCAGATCGCCGAGGACTTCGTGGCCCATGTGCGCGGCGCCGGACCCGACGACCACGAACAGGCCGTACTGCGGGACGCCTTCGACGCGGTGCGCGCCGACCAGACCGTGCGGGAGGTGGCCCGGTGAGGCTGCACCGGCTGGACCTCACCGCCTTCGGCCCCTTCGGCGGCGAGCAGAGCGTCGACTTCGACGACCTGTCCGGGGCCGGCATCTTCCTGCTGCACGGTCCCACCGGCGCGGGCAAGACGTCCGTCCTCGACGCCGTCTGCTACGCGCTGTACGGCTCCGTGCCCGGAGCCCGGCAGAGCGGCCAGGGCATGACCCTGCGCAGCGACCACGCGGCGACCGGCACCCGCACCGAGGTCCGGCTCGAACTCACCGTCGCCGGACGGCGCCTCGAGATCACCCGGCAGCCGCCGTGGCAGCGGCCGAAGCTGCGCGGCAAGGGCACCACCGTCGACAAGGCCCAGACCTGGCTGCGCGAGTACGACGCGACCGCCGGGGCCTGGAAGGACCTGAGCCGCTCCCACCAGGAGATCGGCGAGGAGGTCACGCAACTGCTCGGCATGAGCCGCGAGCAGTTCTGCCAGGTCGTGCTGTTGCCCCAGGGCGATTTCGCGCGCTTCCTGCGCGCCGACGCGGAGGCCCGCGGCAAGCTGCTCGGCCGCCTCTTCGACACCCGGCGCTTCGCCGAGGTCGAGCAGCGCCTCGCCGAACGGCGCCGGACGACCGAGGCCCGGGTCCGGGACGGCGACGCCGCGCTCCTGGCCGACGCCCACCGGATGCAGCAGGCGGCCGGCGACGCCATGGAACTGCCGGAACTGGCACCGGGCGAGCCGGGCCTGGCCGAGACCGTCCTCGGCGCCGCCGCCGTCGCCCGCTCCACGGCCCGCGAACTGCTGACCGTCGCCGACTGCCGCCTCACCACCGCCGAGTCCGCACACGCCGCCGCCGACCGCGCCCTCGCCGACGCACGCGAACTGGACCGCTTGCAGCGCCGGTTCGCCCAGGCGCGGGAGCGGGCCGAGCGGCTGGCGGAGCGCACCGAGGCCCACCAGGCCGCGCAGCGGCGCATGGAGCGGTCCCGCAAGGCCGAGGCGGTCGCACCCGCACTGGAGCTGCGGGACGCCGCGGACGCCGACCACGGGCGGGCGGCGGCCGCGGAGGCACGCGCGCGTGCCCAGTTGCCGGCGGCCCTCGCCGACGCCGGTGCCGCCGGACTGGCCGCCGCCGCCCGCCGGGCCGCCGAGGAACTGGGCGGCCTGGAGTCGGCCCGCCGGGCCGAGCGGCGCCTCGCCGAACTGGTCGAGGAGCGGGACGTACTGGACCGTCAGGAACGCGCCGACGACGACGTCCGGCACGAGGCGGAGACCTGGCTCGCCGACTGGGAGGCCACCCGCACCGGCCTCCAGGCACGCGTCGACGACGCCCAGGAGGCCGCGACCCGCGCCGAACAGCTCGCCGTGCAACGCGACCCCGCGCGGCGGCGGCTGACCGCGGCCCGGCAGCGTGACCAGTTCGCCGCCGACACCGACGAGGCCCAGCGCCGGGCACTCGCCTCGGCCGAGGAGGCCGTCGCGGCCCGCGCCCACTGGCTCGACCTCAAGGAGCAGCGGCTGAGCGGCATCGCCGCCGAACTCGCGGCCGGCCTCACCGACGGAGCGCCCTGCGCGGTCTGCGGCGCCACCGAACACCCCGCCCCCGCCCGCCGGATCGACGGCCACGTCGACCGCGCGGCGGAGGAGCGGGCCCTGACCGCCTACCAGCAGGCCGACGAGCGCCGCGCGGACGCCGAACGGCGCCTGGGCACCGTACGCGAGGCGCTGGCCGCCGCGACGGCCGAGGCCGGGGACGCGCCCACCGCCCGGCTGGCCGAGGAGGCCGAGGAGCTGGAGCGCGAGTACGAGCGGATGCGCGCGGCCGGTTCCCGGCTGCACGCGGCGCAGGAGGAGCTGCGCCGCGCGGGGGACGAACGCGAGCAGCGCGTCGCCGCCCAGCAGCAGGCCGCCGTACGGTCCGCCTCCCGGGTCGCGGGCCGCGAGCGGCTGGAGAGTGAGCGGGCCGCGCTGGAGCAGGAGCTGACCCGGGCCCGCGGCACCGCCGGGAGCGTCGCGGCACGAGCCGCCCAACTGGAGCACCGGGCCGCCCTGCTCACCGACGCCGCCGACACCGCCCGCGCCGCGGAGGAGGCCGCCCAGCGGCTCAAGGACGCCGACGCGCGCCTCGCCGACGCCGCCTTCCGGGCCGGCTTCGACACCCCGGCGGACGCCGCCGCCGCGCTGCTCGACGACGACGCCCACCGCGAGCTGCAGCACCGGCTCGACGCCCGGGACGCGGAGGAGACCGCCGTCCGCGCGGTCCTCGCCGAGCCCGACACCGCCGACGCGGCCCGCCGCCCGCAGGCCGACCCCGCCGCGGCCGAACGCGCCGCCGCCGACGCGGGCCGGCGCCTGCGCGAGGCGTCCTCCGCCCACGACGCCGCCGCCCGGCGCTGCGCCGAGCTGGACCGGCTCTCCGCGCGGGCCACCGACTCGGTGCACCGGCTCGCCCCGCTGCGCGAGGAGCACACCCGCGTCGCCCGGCTGGCCGGCCTCGCCGCGGGCACCTCCGCGGACAACGACCGCCGGATGCGCCTGGAGTCCTACGTCCTGGCCGCCCGCCTCGAACAGGTCGCCGCGGCCGCGACCGCGCGGCTCACCCGCATGTCCGCCGGCCGCTACACCCTGGTCCACTCCGACGACCGCACCGGCCGCGGCCGCAGCGGCCTCGGTCTGCACGTCGTCGACGCCTGGACCGGCCGGGAGCGCGACACGGCCACGCTCTCCGGCGGCGAGACGTTCTTCGCCTCGCTGGCCCTCGCGCTCGGCCTCGCCGACGTCGTCACGGACGAGGCCGGCGGCGTCCGCCTGGACACCCTCTTCATCGACGAGGGCTTCGGCAGCCTCGACGACCAGACCCTCGACGAGGTCCTCGACGTCCTCGACTCCCTGCGCGAACGGGACCGCAGCGTCGGCATCGTCAGCCACGTGGCCGACCTGCGGCGCCGGGTCCACGCCCAACTGGAGGTCGTGAAGGGACGGTCGGGGTCCGCGCTGCGCCAACGGGGCACCGGCTGACCGGCCCCGGCGGGCCTCAGCGGCCCAGGGGGCGGCGGGGGAGCGGCGAGGAGTACACGACGCTCGTCGTGACCGAGCCCAGGGCGCTGATCCGGCCGGACACCTCCTCCAGGTGCCGCATCGAACGGGCCGCCACCTTGATGACGAAGCAGTCGTCGCCCGTGACGTGGTGCGCCTCCAGGATCTCGGGCATGACCGCGACCAGGTCGTGGAACGGCTTGTAGTTGGCGACCGGATAGCGCAGCCGCACGAACGCCAGGATCGGCAGCCCCAGCCGCTCGGGGTCGACGACCGCCGCGTACCCCTGGATGATCCCGGCCTCCTCCAGCCGCCGCACCCGCTCGGTCACCGCGCTCGCGGACATCGACACGGCACGGGCCAGCTCGGCGAAACCGGCCCGCCCGTTGCGCTGCAGCGCGTCGAGGATGAGCCAGTCGGTGGCGTCCGGGGAATACTCGGCCATGGGGGATGGATAGCAGGGAATCCCCGGCACGACAAACGAAAGGCCGGGGAATCGCCGTTCAGGTTGATGGTTGCCGACCGTAGATTTCTGAACCGGAAGATCCATCGAGGAGAGGCCGGACCATGAGCGTCACCACCGTCAACCCCGTCCTGCGCGTCGCCCCCGCGCCGCCCGCCGAGGCCGCCGCGTACTTCCGGGCGAGCCTCGCCTTCCACACCGACGTCTCCGACGTCGCCGCCGCGATGGCGGCCGACGGCGGCCCCGGATTCACACTGGTGGACTGCCGGTCCACCGAGTCCTGGGACCAGGGCCACGTACCCGGCGCCGTCCATCTGCCCACCGCGCACGTCGCCGAACAGGCCGGGCACCTCCTCGACCCCGCCGTACCGGTGGTCACGTACTGCTGGGGACCCGCCTGCGACGGCGCCACCCGCGCGGCCCTCGCCCTCGCCGAACTCGGCTACCCCGTCAAGGAGATGCGCGGCGGCTTCGAGTACTGGGTGCGCGAGGGCTTCGCCTACGAGACCCGGCGGGGCACCGAACACCCTGCCGCCGACCCCCTCACCGTCCCGGTGGACGCGGACGACTGCGGCTGCTGACCGGCGTGTAGGTTCTGCCGCATGGTGCGATACGCGGAGCCGGGCGCGGTGGAGTGGGTCGAGTCGGGCGGGGGCCCGCTCATAGCGGTTCCGGAGACGGTCCTGCCGTTCTGGACCGGTGCCGACGGCGAGGACGCGGACTCCGACTACGACCGGGCCTGCGAGGTCGACGGCTACGTCGGACTCCTCCCGGTCGGCGACTCCACCGCCCTGGTGCTCGGCGACGAACCCGCCTCGACCGCCTATCTGCCCGAGCACGGGACCTTCGTCCGCTGGTGCGCCGCCGACTCCGAGGACGAGGTGCTGGCCGGGGTGCCCGCCGCCCTCCACACGGCCGAGTGGGAGCCCGAGGTGGCCTGGCGCGTGCCGGGACCGGTGCTCCTGTTCGACGCCGCCTGGCCCGGCGCCGCTTCGGAGCGTGCGGGGCGCGTGCGGGTCGCGCTCGACCCCGGCCGGTACGCGGTGCGCGCGGCCGAGGCTCGCCCGGGCGCGGAGACATGGCTGAGCCTGGTCCAGCTGCGGCGGCTCGCCGACCGGTAGCCGCCGCGATATTGACGTGCGGGGCCGCCGCGGCCCGCCCATCATGGGTGCCCATGCCTCCACTTCCGCACCCCACCCCCGAAGAGCTGCGCCGCGACCCGCTGCCCCTGCGCGGCCGTACCGCCCTCGTCACCGGTGCCAGCCGGCGCGGCGGCATCGGCCACGCCGTGGCCCGCCGGCTCGCCGCCCACGGCGCGAGCGTCTACCTGCACCACCACGTCCCGCACGACGCCGCCATGCCCTGGGGCGCCGACCGCGTCGAGGACGTCACCGCCTCCGTCCGCGCCGCCCTGGGGGACCCGGACGCCGCCGTGCACGAGGGCCCCGCCGACCTCTCCGCCCCGGACGCGCCCGCCCGCCTCGTCGCCACCGCCGCCGAGGAGCTCGGCGGGCGACTGGACGTCCTGGTCGCCAATCACGCCCTCAGCGGCTCCGACGGCACCCTGCACACGATCGACGCCGCGATGCTCGACGCGCACTGGCAGGTCGACACCCGCTCGGTACTGCTGCTGGTCCAGGCGTACGCCCGGCACCGCGCCGCACTGCCGCCCCGGACCCCGGGCGGACGCGTCGTGATGATGACCTCCGGCCAGGACATCGCCGGCGGCATGCCGGGCGAGATCGCCTACGCGCTCCAGAAGGGCGCGCTGGCGTCCGTCACCCGCTCCCTGGCGACGACCCTCGCCGAGCACGCCGTCACGGTGAACGCGGTCAACCCCGGTCCCGTGGACACCGGTTACCTGACCGGCGACGCCTACGAGGCCGTCGCCGCGTGCTTCCCCGGCGGACGCTGGGGCATGCCCGACGACCCGGCCCGCCTCATCGCGTGGCTTGCCACGGACGAGGCGGAGTGGGTCACCGGTCAGGTCGTCGACTCGGAGGGAGGCTTCCGCCGGTGACCGCCCGTCAGAGCCGGGACAGCTCGTCCACCAGGTCGTCCAGGCCCAGCGAGCCCTGGGAGAGGGCCGCCATGTGCCACGCCTTCGGGTCGAAGGCGTCGCCGTGCCGCTCGCGGGCCTTCTCCCTGCCCAGCAGCCACGCCCGCTCCCCGAGCTTGTAGCCGATCGCCTGGCCCGGGATCGTCAGATAGCGGGTCAGCTCGCTCTCCACGAAGTCCGCCGGTCGGCTGCTGTGCGCGCCGAAGAACTCCTGCGCCAGCTTCGGCGTCCAGCGCTCGCCCGGGTGGAACGGCGAGTCCGCCGGGATCTCCAGCTCCAGGTGCATGCCGATGTCCACGATGACCCGGGCGGCCCGCATCATCTGCGCGTCCAGGTACCCGAGGCGCTGCTCCGCGTCGGTGAGGAAGCCCAGCTCGTCCATCAGCCGCTCCGCGTACAGCGCCCAGCCCTCGGCGTTGGCGCTGACCATGCCCACGGAGGCCTGGTAGCGGGAGAGGTCCGCCGCGACGTGCGTCCACTGGGCCAGCTGGAGGTGGTGGCCCGGAACGCCCTCGTGGTACCAGGTCGACACCAGGTCGTACACCGGGAAGCGGGTCTGGCCCATCGTCGGCAGCCAGGTGCGGCCGGGACGGGAGAAGTCCTCCGACGGCGACGTGTAGTACGGGGCCGCCGCGCTGCCCGGCGGGGCGATCCGCGACTCCACCCGCCGCACCCGCTCGGCGAGTTCGAAGTGCGTGCCGTCCAGCTGCTCGATCGCCTGGTCCATCAGGCCCTGCAGCCAGTCGCGGACCTCGTCGACGCCCTCGATGTGCTTGCCGTGCTCGTCCAGGTGGGCCAGCGCCACCCACGGCGTCCCGGCCCCGGGGAGGATCTTCTCGGCCTCCGCCTTCATCTCGGCGAGCAGCCGGTGGTACTCGGCCCAGCCGTACGCGTACGCCTCGTCCAGGTCCAGGTCGGTGCCGTTGTAGTAGCGCGACCAGCGGGCGTAGCGCTCCCGGCCCACCGTGTCGGGGGCGCCCTCGACCGCCGGGGCGTACACGTCGCGCATCCAGTCCCGCAGCTCCACCACCGACGCCGTCGCGCCCCGCGCGGCCTCGTCCAGCTCCGCGCGCAGCGCGTCCGGCCCGTCGGCGGCGAAGTCCTCGAACCAGCCGCGCCCCTCGCCGGTGTCCGCCCACTCGCCGAGCTGCTCGACGAAGGTCGCGGTCGGCCGCGGCCCCGCGTACAGCTTCCGCTCCAGGCCCAGGGCCAGCGACGCGCGGTAGCCCGCGAACGCCGCCGGTACCGCGCGCAGCCGCTCGGCGACGCGGGCCCAGTCCTCCTCGGTCTGCGTCGGCGTGATGGTGAAGACCTCGCGCACCGAGTGGGCGGCGGTGCCCATGTTGCCGACCGAGCGCAGGCCCTCGTCGGCCTCGTGCACGGCCAGTTCCGCCGTGAGGCGCTCGCGCAGCAGCCGGGCGCAGCGCCGCTCCACGTCGCTGTCCCCGCCGGGCCGGCGCTCCGCCTCGTCCAGCCGGGCCAGGGTGGTCCTGGCCAGCTCCGCGAGGGCCTCCTGCCCCGCGGGCGAGAAGTCGGGCAGGAGGCTCGAGCTCTCGGCGACGCCGAGATAGGTACCGGTGACCGGGTCGAGGGCGATGAGGTCGTCGACGTAGGCGTCGGCGACCTCGCGGGGCAGCGGGCTCTTGGTCTCTGACATGCGGACATCCTCATACGGATACCGGTGCCGCGTCAGCCCGGTGAACCGGGCCCGCAGCCGTGCGCGGCCGGATTTCGCTCAGGGCGTGGCCGTCGGCGGGGAGGGTGGCAGCAGCGGGCCGCACTCCCACTGCTGGAAGATCAGCCGCGTCTCGACCCGGGCCACCTCCGGCCGGGAGGTGAAGCCGTCCAGCACCAGCCGCTGGAGGTCCGTCATGTCCGCCACCGCGACATGGACGAGGTAGTCGTCCGGGCCGGTGAGGTGGAAGACCGTGCGCGACTCCGGCAGCGCCCTGATCCGCTCCACGAAGGGGCCGACCAGCTCCCGCCGGTGCGGGCGCACCTGCACCGAGAGCAGCGCCTGGAGACCCCGGCCCAGCTTGGCGGGGTCCAGTTCGAGCCGGTGGCCGAGGATCACTCCGGCCCGCCGCAGCCGGGTCACCCGGTCCAGGCAGGTCGACGGGGCGACGCCCACCTGGGCGGCGAGATCGCGGTAAGTGGTCCGGGCGTCGTTCTGCAGCAGCCGCAGCAGATGGAGATCCACCGGATCCAGTACGACGGAGTCGGCCATGGGCCGAACGTAACACGGTCGGACACCATGCCGACCCGGTCGGTGTTCATTCTTCGACCCATGGACTCTGCGCGCACGCCCACGTCACCACCCGACGACGTACGCATCACCGCCGCCACGAGCAGGGCACTGGCCACCGAGGCCGTGCACGCCGGCCGCGACGACCTCGCCGGCCGGGGACTGCACGCCCCGCCCATCGACCTGTCCACGACCTACCCGTCGTACGACAGCCGCGGCGAGGCCGCCCGGATCGACGCCTTCGCCGCCACCGGCGCCGAACCCGACGGCCCGCCGGTCTACGGGCGGCTCGGCAACCCCACCGTCGCCCGCTTCGAGACGGCGCTGGCCAAGCTGGAGGGGACCGAGTCCGCGGTCGCCTTCGCCAGCGGCATGGCCGCGCTGAGCGCCGTCCTGCTGGTCCGCGGCTCGATGGGGCTGCGGCACGTCGTGGCCGTACGGCCCCTGTACGGGTGCAGCGACCACCTGCTGACCGCCGGGCTGCTGGGGTCCGAGGTCACCTGGACCGACCCGGCGGGCGTCGCGGACGCGCTGCGCCCGGACACCGGCCTGGTGCTGGTCGAGTCGCCGGCCAACCCCACGCTGGCCGAGGTCGACCTGCGGGCCGTGGCCCACGCCTGCGGATCGGTGCCGCTGCTCGTGGACAACACCTTCGCCACACCGGTGCTCCAGCGCCCCGCCGAACACGGGGCCCGGCTGGTGCTGCACAGCGCCACCAAGTACCTCGGCGGGCACGGTGACGTGCTGGCCGGCGTGGTCGCCTGCGACGAGGAGTTCGCCGGGCGGCTGCGGCAGGTGCGCTTCGCCACCGGCGGGGTGCTGCACCCGCTGGCCGGCTATCTGCTGCTGCGGGGCCTGTCCACCCTGCCGGTGCGGGTGCGGGCCGCCTCCGCCAACGCCGCGGAGCTGGTCGCCCGGCTCGCCGCCGACCCGCGGGTGGCCCGCGTCCACTATCCGCGCATCGGCGGCGCGATGGTCTCCTTCGAGGTCCACGGCGACCCGCACGAGGTCATCGGCCGCGTCCGCCTGATCACCCCGGCGGTGAGCCTCGGCAGCGTCGACACGCTCATCCAGCACCCGGCGTCCATCAGCCACCGCATCGTGGACGCCGACGACCGGCGGGGCGCCGGGGTCGGCGACCGGCTGCTGCGGCTCTCGGTGGGCCTGGAGGACGTCGAGGACCTGTGGGCCGACCTGGACGGCGCGCTGGGGGAGCGGGCGCCCGGCGCGATCCCCCTGCGGGAGGCGTTGGCGGGGGCCGAGTAGAGACCGGCGGGGCGGGGCCGGGGGCGCCGGTCGCCCGCCTACTCCCCGCCGATCCGCTCCCCGTGCGGCACCGGCGCGGTGGCCGTCCGGGGGGCCGGGTTCAGACGGGCGGTGACGACCAGGGTGCCCTCCTCGATCTGGTAGTCGAGGGGGAGGCCCAGGCCGCGCATCGCGGCGACCATGCCGGTGTTGGAGGCCTGGGTGACCGCGTACACGCTCGCGCAGCCCGCCTCGGTCGCCATCGCCACGAGCCGGCCGAGGAGTTCGCCGCCGATGCCCCGGCGCTGCCACGCGTCCTCGACGAGCAGCGCGACCTCCGTCTCGTCCCCGTCCCACAGCAGATGACCGAGGCCCACGATCCGCCCCGAGGCGGTCTGCACGGCGAGGGTGCGGCCGAAGCGCGGGCTGAGCAGGTGGTTCATGTACCGGTCGGCGTCCCCGACCGGACCGTGGTACCGCATCCCGAGGGTGCGCGGCGAGCACCGCTCGTGCATCGCCGTCGCGGCCGCGACGTCCCGGGTGTCGGCGCGGCGGACGGTGATGTCGCGCCCTTCGGGCAGCGTCAGCGAGTCCCGGCCGCGCGGTACCCGCGGACCGAGCCGCGCGTCCAGCTCGACCAGCGCCCGTGCCCGGGCGAACTCCGCGGGGGTGAAGGGCAGATACGGCCGTTCCACGCTGATCACCCCGCCCTCCGGGGCGCGCAGCCGCAGCACGGTGTCCTCCAGCGCGCCCTCCGGCGGTACGTCGTTCCCGGCGCCGCCGACGGCCGCGGGCAGCGACCGGATGGTGCACCGGCCCAGCAACTGGCGCAGCGCCAGCGGGAGTTCCGCGGCGTCCAGGGCCGTCCGGGCGGCCAGGGCCAGCACCCGCGTCGGCGCGTCCACCAGGTCGTGCGCGTCCGCCCGCTCCGTCCAGGTGTGGTCGCCGCCCGCCGTCGTCACCACGTCGGCCAGCTCGGACCCGGTCAGTCCGGCCGGGGCGCGGAGCAGGAACTCGTCGACCGTGCCCTGGGCCAGCGGGTGCGTCTGGAGGCTCAGGATGTCGATCCGCCGGTCGGCCAGGGCCGCGCACAGCACCGCCAGCGAACCCGGCGCGTCCCGCACCGTCGTCCGCATCCGCCACAGCGCGCTCTCCTCGGCACCGGCCGGCCGCGCGGGCCCGCCGTCCTCCTCGGCACGCCCGGCCCGCCGCCCGTCGGTCGGTGGCCGGGCGCCGGTATCGTCCGCGGGCGGCGCCTGCCCGTGGCGGCGTGACCAACGGGTGTGGAACCCCGCCGTGGCGATCAGGGCGGCCACCGAGGCCAGCAGCATCAGGGGCACCGCCGGACCGTGCTCGGCCACGCGCGCCACGGCGTCCGTCACTTCAGACATGTCTCGACTCATGCACCCACTGTGAAGGAGCGGTGTTGCCCGATCGCGAACGCACTGTGACCGATGGGTAAAGAAGGCTTCTGGTGCATTTGGGGGGAGTTGGCGGAATTCCGCGCCACCGTCACCGACCGCGCACCGGGGGATGACGCCGGTGCGCGGTACACCCCACAGGCTACGGGACTACTGCCCCACCCGCCCCGGCCGCAGCACCTTCGTGTACAGCACCGTGCCGTCCTGCTCGCGCAGACGCACCGTCATCTCGGCACTGTCGCCGTCGATGTCGACCTCGCCGAAGAACTGGTAGCCCTCCGCGGGCGAGACGTTGGAGGCGGTTGGCGCCTTCACGAACACCCGCTCAGGACCGAAGGTGCCGTCGAGTGAACTGGCCGGGAAAGCACCCGAGTTCAGCGGTCCGGACACGAACTCCCAGAACGGCTCGAAGTCGGAGAACGCGGCTCGCGAGGGCTGGTAGTGCTGGGCGGACGTGTGGTGCACGTCGGCCGTCAGCCACACCGTGCCGGTGATCCGCCGGTGCTTGACGAACCGCAGCAGCTCGGCGATCTGCAGCTCCCGCCCCAGCGGCGCGCCGGGGTCGCCCTGCGCGATCGCCTCGATGTTGGGCGCGCCCTCGGTGGCGTCGGGCACGACCAGGCCGATCGGCATGTCGGCGGCGATCACCTTCCACACCGCACGCGATCGCGACAGCTCCCGCTTGAGCCACTCCAGCTGCTCGCGGCCGAGGATGCCCTGCGGGTCCACGCGCTGCCCGCCGGGGGAGTTGGCGTTGCGGTACGTCCGCATGTCCAGCACGAACACGTCGAGCAGCGGGCCCTGGCGCAGCACCCGGTGGACGCGGCCCTCGCGCGCGCCGGGACGCAGGGTGGAGAGGGGGAAGTACTCGCCGAAGGCCCGCCGGGCCCGGGCGGCCAGCACGTCCACGCTCTTCTCGGTGTACCGGTCGTCCGTGTCCGCGATCACCTGTCCCGGGTACCAGTTGTTGCGGACCTCGTGGTCGTCCCACTGGACGACCGACGGGACCCGCGCGTTGAAGCGCCGCAGGTTCTCGTCGAGCAGGTTGTAGCGGAAGTTGCCGCGGAACTCGGCGAGGGTCTCGGCGACCTTGGACTTCTCCTCGGTCGTGACGTTCCGCCAGGTGCGGCCGTCGGGCAGGGCGGCGGTCTCCGCGATGGGCCCGTCGGCGTAGATGTTGTCGCCGCTGCACAGGAAGAAGTCCGGGTCCAGGGCGCCCATGGCGTCGTAGATGCGGTAGCCGCCCAGGTCCGGGTTGATGCCCCAGCCCTGTCCCGCGAGGTCGCCGGACCACACGAACCGCACACCGTCGCGCCGGCGGACCGGCACGGTGCGGAAGGTGCCGGTCACCGGCTCGCCGGTGCGGCGCGGGTCGTCGGGGTCGGCGAGGAGGACGCGGTAGTGGATCTGCTCGCCGGGCGGCAGGCCATGCAGCCGGGTGGTGCCGGTGAAGTCGGTGCCCCCGCCGAGCAGCGGACCGTGCCACCGGTGCGGGCGGCGGAACGACTCGGTCGCGGACGTCTCGACGATCATCCGCGCCGGGCGGTCGGACCGCACCCACACCAGGCCGGAGTGGGAGGTCACGTCCCCCGTCTGCACACCCCAGCCCGCCCCGGGACGCCCGGAACGGGCGAACGCCGGCGCCGCCCCGAGCGAGGTGGGCAGGGTCAGGGCCGCCGACGCGGCGAGCGAGCCGCGCAGCACACTGCGGCGGCCGGGCAACGGACGGTGTGACATGGACGCGCCTCCAAGGACTCCTGGGCAGGGATCCGGCCGGGTGCGTGGCCGGTGTGCACGGCAAGGCCTACTGGTCCGGCGCGGCGCGCACGGAAACTCCGCGTGAACAACCCGCCGCCCCGACCCGCGAGGCGGCCGGTCAGGCGGCCGCCGCCATCGCCCGCACCCCCGCCCGGATCCGCCCCGGCGTCAGATGCGCGTATCCCAGCACCAGCCGCACCTCCTTCCGCCCCGCCGCCCCACTGTCCACCCCGTGCCCGTACTCCGCCAGGGAGCGCACCGCCACTCCCGCCTCCGTCACCCGGGCGAGGAAGCGCTCGGTGGGCCCGTACCGCTCGGGGAGCGCGGCGATCGCGTGCAGACCGGCGGCGACGCCGGTGACCTCCGAGCCGGGGAAGTGCTCCGCCAGCGCCGCCACCAGCGCGTCGCGCCGCTCGCGGTAGGCGCGCTGGCAGACGCGCAGCTGGCGGTCGTAGTCGCCGCGCTCGACGAACCGGGCGAAGACCGCCTGGTCCAGCGTCGGGTGCCCCAGATCGGTGGTGCGCTTGCGTGCCACCACCTCCTCCGCCAGCCACTCGGGCACCAGCAGCCACCCCAGCCGCAGACCCGGGGCGAGGGACTTGCTGACCGAGCCGGTATAGGCGACGCGTTCCGGATCGAGACCCTGGAGCGCGCCCACCGGGGCGCGGTCGTAGCGGAAGTCGCCGTCGTAGTCGTCCTCCAGGACCAGACCGTCCACGGACCGAGCCCAGTCGAGGAGTTCGCCGCGCCGCCGCGCCGAGTAGGCGATCCCGGTGGGGAACTGGTGGGCCGGCGTAGTCACCACGACCCGTACGCCCGAGCCGCGCAGCGCGCCGACGGCCAGCCCCTCCGCGTCCAGCGGCAGCGGCACGGTGGCGACGCCCGCCGACGCGTACAGGTCGCAGTGCTGCGGGCTGCCGGGATCCTCGACACCGGCGGTGCGAGTCCCGCGCGCGTGCAGCACCCCCGCGAGCAGTGCCGTCGCCTGCGCCACCCCGGACACGACCACGATCCGCTCCGGGTCCGCCACCACGCCCCGGCGCCGCGCCAGCAGCTCGGCCAGCGCGGCGCGCAGCCGGGGCAGGCCGCGCGGGTCGGGATAGCCCAGAGCCTCGTGCGGCAGCTCCGACAGCACCCCGCGCTGCGCGGCGGCCCACGCCGAACGCGGGAAGAGCGACAGGTCGGGCGTCCCCGCCACGAAGTCCGCGCGGTGACCGGGGGAGCGCGGGGCGAGGTCACGCGCGCGCGGGCGGGCCGCCCGCACCGCGTCGCCCACCCAGGTCCCCGCACCCCGCCCGCTGCGCAGATAGCCCTCGGCCGTCAGCTGCTCGTACGCGTCCGTCACCAGCTTCCGCGACACCCCGAGGTCGGCCGCGAGGTCCCGGCTCGACGGCAGCCGGGTGCCCGGGGCGAGCCGGCCCGAGCGGACCGCGTCCCGCAACGCGGCCTGGAGGGCGCGGCCACGCGCGCGTGCCGGCGCCGAGGCGGCGGGCAGCAGCAGCTCCCAGGCCGACGTCATGCGATCAGTCCCCCGCGTATCAGTTCTCTCCAATCGCCTCCACTTTACGAGGGGTTGGACCCACCGGTGCGTAAACCGAGTGACAGACCACAGCGAGGGGGCAGGCCCGCTGCCGGCCCCGGAATCGTACGCGCAATCCAGGAGCGCCCGTGGACGCCAAGAACCGCTTCGAGACCAAGGTCACCTTCGCCCTTTCCCGACTCGAATGGCTGAGCTTTCTCACCGTTTCGCTCGTGCTCGCCTTCCAGCACCACACGGAAATCCGCTGGACCGTCTTCATCCTGCTGTTCGCGGTGATCGACGTCATCGGATATCTCCCCGGCGCGATCGCCTTCCGGCGCAGCCCGGACCGACGCGTTCCGCGGGGCTGCTACGTTGCCTACAACCTGATGCACAGCCTGGTCACGGCGGGTGTCCTGGCCGGGGCATGGGCACTGTTCGTCCGGCCGGAATGGGCGCTGCTCGCCCTCCCGATCCATCTCATGGGCGACCGGGCGCTGTTCGGTAACTCCCTCAAACCCTTCGGGGTCGCCTTCGAACCGGAAACCACACCGGCATTCCTGATGTTCGAGCAGCGGTACCGGTCGTCGGTGGATTCCGGCGAATTCGGTACGGCGCGCACTTCCACGAACGACACGGAGGACACCGATGCCGTCCGTGCTTGACACCCTCGCCGCCCACAGCGACAACCCCAGTTCCTTTCTCGCCCTCAACAGCGGCAACTCGTACTTCCACGACGACCGGTTCGAGGGCGCCTGCGCCTATCGGACCTGCGGCCGCTACACCCTGCAATTCGGCGGCCCCTTCACGGCGCCCGAACACCGCGCGCGGCTCCTGGACGCCTTCGCCGCCCACACCGGACGCCGCCTGGTCGCCGTACAACTGCAACGCGCGGACGCCGAGCTGTACGCGGCGCACGGGTTCACCGTCAACCAGATCGGCGCCTCCTACGCCGTCGACCTCGGCCGCTTCACGCTGCGCGGCTCGCGGTTCGTCCGGCTGCGGAACAAGATCTCCCGCGCCCGGCGGGCCGGCCTGGAGGTCGTCGAGGTCCGGGACGGCGACGACTGCGCCGAGCTGGACCACATCGACCAGTGCTGGCTGCGGGAGAAGGGCCGGCACGTCAAGGAACTGCGCTTCCTGGTCGGCCAGCGGACCGGGGGCCTCCAGCGCCACCGCCGCCTCTTCGTCGGCCGCATCGACGGCGAGGCGGTCGGCTACATCAACTACTCGCCGGTCTACGGCAGCCGCCCCGGCATGCTCCACGACCTCAGCCGACGCAGCCCCGGCGCGCCGCCCGGCGTGATGGAGGCGCTCAACGCGACCGTGATGGAACAGCTGACCGCCGAGGGCGCGGGCTGGCTGCACTTCGGGTTCACTCCCTTCACGGGACTCGACCCGGAGCACGAACTCCCCTGCGCAAGCGCTCTGTTCACCCGGTTCGCCCACCTCCTGGCGGAGCACGGCGGCGCCGTCTACCCGGCCGCCTCCCAGCTCGAGTACAAGCAGAAATGGGCCCCGCACGCGGTCCTCCCGGAGTACATCGCCTTCCGCGGCAGGCCCCGCCCCGGCGCGGTCTGGCAACTGCTGCGCGCCACCAACGCCGTGTGATCCACACCGCCGCCACCGCCTCACCCAGGAGGACCGCACACCCCATGAGATTCCTCGAACGCGAACGCACCACCCTCGCCAAGCTGCTCCCCGACCTGGACCCCGCCCTGCGCGAGACCCCGCTGATGGAACTGGAGCGGCCGGGCAGCCAGGGCGTCCGGCACTTCCGGGACAGCGGCGGGCCCGGACTGCTCGTCCCGGAGTCCCACCAGGGGCGCGGCGCCACCGCACTGGACGCGCTGCGGGTGCAGCGGGCCATCGGCAGCCGCTCACCCTCGCTGGCCGTCGCCACCACCATGCACCACTTCTCCATGGCCACCCTGGTCGGCCTCGGCGGCCTCGGTGACGGCCTGGAGTGGATGCTGATCGAGGGAGTGGCCGCCGGCAACCGCATCATCGCCTCCGGCTTCGCCGAGGGCCGCAGCGGTGCCGGCATCCTGGATCCCTCGATGACCGCCACCGCGACCGCGGACGGTATCCGGATCAACGGCGTCAAACGCCCGTGCAGCCTCGCCCGTTCCATGGACGTGCTCACCGCCGGCGTCGTGATCCCGCGCGAGGACGGACAGGGCGACGAACTCGCCGTCGCCCTGGTCCCCGCCGACAGCGAGGGCCTGAGCGTCAGCGGCTTCTGGTCCAGCACCTTCCTGGCCGGCGCCGAGAGCGACCAGGTCACGCTCACCGACGTCCTCGTCCCGCCGGAACTCGTCCTGCGCACCGCGACCGCCTCCGGCGAGCGCCTCGACGAACTCCAGACCGCCGGCCTGATCTGGTTCCAGGTCCTGATGACGGGCAGCTACCTCGGCGCCGCGAGCGCCCTGGTGGAGCGCGTGCTGCTCAACGAACGCGTCCCCGACCACGAGCGGGTACGGCTCTTCGTCGAGACCGAGGCCGCCATGGCCGCCGCCGAGGGCGTCGCCCGCCGCGTCGACGGCGGCGACCTCGACGAGTCCGCCCTCGCCCAGGCCCTGTGCGTGCGGTACGGCGTCCAGGACGCCCTCGCCCGCATCGTCCCGCGCGCGGTCGAACTGCTCGGCGGGCTGAACTTCATGACGTCCGACGAGGTGGGCCACCTGGCCGCCTGCGCCAACGGACTCTCCCTGCATCCGCCGTCCCGCTCCCGGATGTCCGCACCGCTCGGCGCGTACCTGGCCGACGGCCCGCTGGCCATCGCCTGAACCCGACCCACCCCGCCCCACCGGCCCACCGGTGGCCGAGACCCGTTGGGAGAACACACTCATGCCCTCGGACAACCCGCGTCTCACCGTCCTGCCCGCCGGCCGTACGGGACCGCGCGACCGCCCCACCCTGCTGCTGACCGGCGGCTCCGGAGTGCTCGGGCGGGCCCTGATCGACGAACTGGCACCCGACTACGACCTGCTGTGCCTGCGCCGCACCACACCGCTGCGCGACCCGCGGGTGCGCGAAATCCAGGGCGACCTCGTCGCCCCCCGGCTCGGACTGAGCCCCCGGGCCTGGCACGAACTGGCCCTCGAGGTCGACGTGGTGCTGCACTCCGCCGCCGAGACCAACTGGCGCACCCCGCCGGAGGACATCACGCGCACCAACGTGCGCGGCGCCGACAACGTGCTCGACCTCGCGGCCCGCGCCGACGCCCCGCTGTACCTCATGAGCACCGCGTTCGTGGCCAACACCCCCACCGACGAGGACCGCAGGCGCTTCCCCGGCGCCGCCGCCTACCTCGACTCCAAGAGCCGGGCCGAGCAGATGACCCGCGAGGCCGGCGTGCCGGGCGTCATCGTGCGGCCCTCGGTCGTCATGGGCGACTCCGCGACCGGACGGATCGCAGGCCAGCAGGGTCTGACCAAGACGATCGGGTCGATGGTCCTCGGGCAGGTGCCGGTGCTCCCCGGAGCACCCGACGCCCGGATCGACATGGTGCCCCAGGACTACGTCGCACGGGCCGTCGGCAGCCTGGTCCGGGGCGGGGTCGGCGGCGGCGAGTACTGGCTGACGGCGGGCAGGGAGGCCATCGAACTGCGGGAGTTCGCCGACGTCTGCGCCGACGTCGCCGTACGCCACGGCCTGCCCCGCCCCCAGCGCCCCCGGCTGATCCCCGTCGAGGCGGTGCACCGGCTGCTGCTGCCCATGCTGGAGGGCACCGCGCTGCCCGCCTCGGTCCGCCGCCGGCTGGAGCACTACGCGGAACTGCTGCTGGTCTTCCAGCGCGAACTGCCCTTCGACACCTCCCTCGGCGAACCGCACTGCGGCACCCGTCTGACCCGCGCCGGCATCCGGGCCGCGCTGGTACGCAACGCGGAGAGCTGGGCCGAGGACCGGTCCGCCCTGTTCAGCAGGCACCGGGCCGCCACGGCCGCCCCGGCGGAGGTGGCGTCATGACGATGTCACCCCCCTCCGCCCCGCCCGCCGACGCGACCGACGTGGTCGACCTCTACCTGAAGCACATCGGTACCGGCCGCGCCGTCATGGGCCGGGTCATGGGCGGCATGGCCGAGGTCCGTTCCGAGGGAGTCTGGATCCACGCCGACGACGGCCGCCGCTTCCTGGACTTCGGCGGCTACGGCGTGTTCCTCCTCGGCCACCGGCACCCGGCCGTCGTCGAGGCGGTGCACCGGCAGATCGACACCCATCCGCTGGCCAGCCGCGTCTTCCTCGAACCGGTCGCCGCCCGGGCCGCCCAGGCTCTCGCCGCCCACACCCCGCCCGGCCTCGACTACGTCCACTTCGTCAACTCCGGTGCCGAGGCCACCGAGGCCGCCCTGAAACTGGCCCGCGCCCAGGGCCGCACCTCGGTGATCACCACCCGCCGGGGCTTCCACGGCAAGACCCTCGGCGCGCTCAGCGTCACCGCCAACGCCACCTACCAGACACCGTTCCGGCCCCTGCTGCCGGACGTCACCGAGGTCGACTACGACGATCCCGCCGACCTCGAACAGGCGCTGTCCGCCCGCCGCGACCGGGCCTGCGTCATCGTGGAGCCCGTCCAGGGCGAGGGCGGTGTCCGCATCCCCCGCCCCGGCTACCTCCGTCAGGTGCGGGCGCTGTGCCGGACGTACGGCGCCCTGATGGTCGTCGACGAGATCCAGACCGGCATGGGGCGGCTCGGCACCTGGTGGGGCGTCGACGCCGAGGACGTGCGCCCCGACGTGCTGCTGGCCGGCAAGGGGCTCAGCGGTGGTGTCGTACCGATCGCCGCGATGGCCGCCACCGAGGAGGCGTACGCGCCCTTCAGCCGCGACCCCTACCTGCACACCTCCACCTTCGGCGCCTCGCCGATCGCCTGCGCCGCCGCCCTGGCCACCGTACGGGCGATGGAGGACGAGAACACCGTGGCCCGCGCGGCCGCGCTCGGCGCCCGCATCCTCGAAGCCGTGCGGGCCGTCTGCGCGCCCTACGAGGGCGGACTGGTCCGCGAGGTGCGCGGCAGGGGGCTGCTGATCGGCATCGAGTTCGCCGAGGAACAGGCGGTCGGCGAGATGCTGCTGGAGCTGATCGCCCGCGGCGTGCTCGTCAACCACTCCCTCAACTCCACCCGGGTGCTGCGGCTGACACCGCCCGCCGTGGTCGAGGACGGTGCGCTCGACCTGTTCCGCACCACCCTCGCCGAGGCCCTGCACCGCACCGCCGGCCGCATGGCCGGCTGACCCCCGCGTCCGCGAACCCTCCGGGAAGGAACCGACCCACCCATGCGCCACGTGGTCCTGCACGCCCTCGCCGACGGCCTGGCACCCGCCGAGGTCTACCGCCGCATCAGCGACTTCCCCCGCTACCCCGAGTACAGCGCCACCTTCCGCGAGGTGCGGGTGGAACCGCCGCTGCCCGACGGCTCCACCGTCTCCGACTGGACCGTCGAGTTCCGGGGCGGCCTCATGCGGTGGCGGGAACGCGACACCTACTCGCCCGAGACGTACTCCCTCACCTTCGAACAGCTCAGCGGCGACTTCCAGACCTTCGAGGGGAGCTGGCGCTGCGAGGCGCGGGACGGCGGCACGCTCGTCGTCTTCACCGCCGCCTTCGACCTGGGCATCCCGTCCCTCGCCGAGATCCTCGACCCGGTGGCCGAGTCGACGGTACGGGCCAACATCGCCCGGGTGCTGCGGGGCCTGGCGGACGCGGAGGTGATCGATGAACGCGCGGCTGCGGCTCGTCGCTGACCGGACGGCCGAGCGGCCCGCGGACCCCCTCCACGAGGAGCCGGGACCCGGCGCCGTCCGCTGCCTCGGCCTGTACGCGAAGCTGGCCGCCGGAGTGACCGTCGTGACCGCCCGCGGCGAGGACGGACCGCTCGGCATGACGGTTTCCGCCGTCACCTCGCTCTCCGCCCGCCCGCCACTGCTCCTGGCCTGTCTGCGCGACGGCTCCCGCACCCTCGCCGCCGTCCGCGCACGCCGGGCCTTCGCCGTGCACCTGCTGCGCGAGGAACAGCAGGACCTGGCGGGCCGGTTCGCCTCACCGACGACCACCGCGGCCGAGCGGTTCGCCGGCACCGACACCCGGCAGGTCCTGGGCGTCCCGGTGCTGGCCGGGGCGCTCGCCTGGTCGGTGTGTCTCACCGAGGACGTACGCCGCTACGGCGACCACCACCTCGTCGTCGGCCGGGTAGCCGCCGTGCACGTGGGCGCCGGCCGCCCGCTGCTGTGGCACGACCGCCGGTTCGGCGCGCTGACCGATCCGGTCCCGGACGCCGCCGGATGACCGGGATGCCGGCCGGAACGCCGCGCTGGGCCCCGGCGGAACTGCCGTCCCACCCCCAGCTGCACGGCGTGGTCACCGCGGACGTGGCCGTCGTCGGGGCCGGTCTGGCCGGACTGTCCTGCGCCTACCACCTCGCGGAGCGCGCGCCCGGCCTCGACATCGCCGTGGTGGACGCCGCGCAGCCCGCCGCCGGGGCCAGCGGCCGGGGCACCGGCCTGCTCGGCCCGCGCGCCGGACCCGCCCTCGACCGAGCCGTGCAGCGGTTCGGCCCGCGCGCCGCGCGCCGCATGCACCGCGCCGGTGAGCGGGCGGTGCGGGACGTCCTCGACCTGTGCGCGCGGCTGGACGTGCCCTGTGCGCCGCGCCCCGGCGACCAGCTCATCGCCACACGCTCCCCGGCGGGCCTGGTGGCACTCGCCCGCCAGGCCCGCGCCGCCCGCGAACTCGGCCTGGACATGCCGGTCCTCACCCCGGCCGGCATCCGCGAACGCGTCGGCGTGCCCTACCGGGCGGCGCTCCTGCACCGGCCCGCCGCCACGCTCGACCCGGCCGCGCTGACCTGCGCCCTCGCCCGAGCCTGCGCCGAGAAGGGGGTGCGGTTCTACGGCCGCAGCCCGCTGCTGGCCGTGCGCCCGGGCGACCTGGTCGGCCCGGAGCTGGTCTTCCCGCACGGCCGGCTCTACGCCGGGCAGGCGGTGCTCGCCGTCAACTCCGCCGCCCAGGCACTGGACCTGCCGGTCGGCACGGTCCTGCCGCTGGAGGTGTACGCCGTCGCCACCGAGCCGCTGAGCCACACCGCGTACGAGGCGCTGGGCGGGCGCGCGGGCCACGCCGTCGTCGACGCCGTGCCGCTGGCCCCGTACTTCCGGCTGCTGCCGGACCGGGGACTGGTCGCGGGCGGCGGCACCGCCACCGTCCCGGCCGGGCTCGGCGCTCCGCGGCTCCAGGCGCTCCGTGAGCGCGCCTGGGCCCGGCTGGAGGGATGGCTGCGGTCCCTGCACCCCGGCCTCGCCCGGATCCGGGTCACCCACCGCTGGTCCGGCCGGATCGGCATGACCGGCGACGACCTGCCGGTGGTCGGGCCGGTCCAGGGCCTGCCCGACGTCTGGTACGTCGGCGGCTGCTGCGGCCACGGCCTCGCCCTGTCCGTGGCGCACGGAGCGCACGTGGCCGCCGGCCTGCTGGGCGAGCCGGACCCCGGCGAACCGCTGCCGTGGCACCGCTCCCGGGCCCCCCGTCTGCCCGTGGGCGGGCCCGGCGGCCGGTTCGTGCTGCGCGGGTACGTGGACACGCTCGGGCGTGTCGCGCGGTACGCGTGCTGACGGGCCGGTCCGGCGCGGTAGCCATGTCCCGCAACCGAACGAGAGGTTCCCGATGCACGACCCCCGTCCCCGCGCCCACGACGCCCTGCCGGCATCCCTGCCCATGGGCACCGCCGACGTCGCCTACCACCTGGCCATGGGCGGCAGACCGCTGCCGGCCGGCTTCCTGTTCGGGTTCTCCGGCCGGGCGCCCACCCTGGACTCGGTCCGCGCCCGGGTCGCCGAACGGGCCGCCCGCATCCCGGCGCTGCGCTACCGCATCGCGCGGCAGAGCCGCACCTTCTCCCGGGTCGACGGGATCGACGTCGAACGGCACGTGCACGAGGCCTGGCTGCCCGGGGACGACGACGGCGCGGGCGCCGGACGGCTGATGCTCTCCCGGCCCATGGGCGGCGACGGCCGTCCGCCCTGGGACGTGTGGCTGGTGCACGGCCCCACCGGCGGACACAGCCTGTGCTACCGCACCGACCACACCTTGCAGGACGGCGTGGGTGCCGCGCACACCGCCCGGGCCCTGCTCGACGACCACCCCGCGGGCGGGCCGCCGGCGTATCGCCCCCGCACACCGGCGCCCGCCGGACTCGCCGGGGCCCTCGGCGACATGGCGGCCTCCTTCCGCGCCAGCGACAAGCCCGCCTTCGACGTACCGGTGAGCGGTCGGACCACCCTGTGCCAGGCCGTCGTCCCGGTCGCCCGGCTGAGGGCCGTCGGCCGCGCGCACGGCGCCACGGTGAACGACATCTTCCTCGCCGCGCTCGCCCACGCGATCGGCACCTGGCACCGGAAGAGCACCGGCGCCGCCCACCCCCCGCTGCCGGTCGCGGTCCCGATGTCGGTGCGGCCCCGGGGCGAGGAGTACGCGCCGGGCAACCGGCTCGTCGTCGCCCGCGTCCTGCTGCCCTGCGACGCGCCGTCCCCGCTCCACGCCCTGACCCGGGTGGTCGCCCGCACCGACACCCTGCGCACCGGCCGGCAGCGCGACGCCCTGCGGCTGCTGCTGACGGCCGGCCCACGAGGCATCGGCGCCCGGGTCGGCACCCGGATGGTCAACGGCCGTTCCGTCGCCGGTCCGGTGAGCAGCGTCGACTTCGGCAGCGCCCTCGTCCACCAGGGCAACCCCGCCCGCCGGTCCGTCGTCTACTCCGGGCTCGGCGCCGGCATCCGCTGCCTCACCACCCTGACGCTCCAGCACGACACCGCCTGCCTCGCGGTGATCCACGACGAGGCCCTGACGAGTGCCGACGCCCTCCCGGACCTGTGGCTCGCGGCGCTGCTGGAACTGGAACGGCCGTAGCGGCACGCGGCAGGGCGAGGGCCCCGGGCGGCGTGTGCCCGGGGCCCTCGCCGTGCGCCCGCCGGTCAGCGCTCGTGCAGCGTCCCCGTCGTCAGGAACACGCACTTCGCCGCGGCCTCGGTGAGCAGTGGCAGGTAGGGCGCCAGCCGCTGCACCACGTACGGCAGCGTGAACAGGTCGGCGACCTCGGCGTCCCAGCCCTGCTGCGCCCACCAGCCCCGCGGATCGGCGAGCTGCCAGTGCCAGGAGATCCCGGTCGCCGACAGGGCGTCCAGGAACGGCGCCACGAACGACGACGAGGCGGCGTCGGCGTTCACGCACTCGGCGCCGAAGACGCTGCCGGGCGCGGACAGCTCCGTCATCGTGCGCACGACGGACTCCACCGTGCGCGGCGGGAGGTGGTACAGGTACGTCTCGGACAGCCACGCGGTGGGCCGCCGCGGATCCAGCCCCGCGGCGAGCAGTTCCCCGCCCCACGACGGTCCGGCCGGGTCGGCCCCCACGGTGCTGCGGCGCCCGCAGGACGGCGCTGCCCAGTCCAGCACGTGCTCCTTGAAGGCCAGCAGCGCCGGATCCTCGACCTCGAAGACGTGTGTCCCCGTGGGCCAGTCGAGGCGGAACGCGCGGGTGTCCAGACCGGCGCCGAGCAGCACCACCTGGCGGCAGCCGGCCCGGGCCGCGCCCACCAGGAACTCGTCGTAGAAGTGGGTGCGCACCACGGCCCAGTCGGGCAGCAGCCGTTGCAGCGGGCCGTCGCCCGGGGGGCCGCCGGTGAGGCCGGCCGCGCTGACGAAGTCGGCGGCCCACGGGTCGCGGACGTACGGCGCGGACCGTCCGAACTCCCGGGCGTGGGCCGACGCCGTCCAGAGGGCGACCCGCGAGAGCCCGTCCGGCAGGGCGGCGCCCGGCGCGGGCGGGGGCTGGGGCCGTGCGGGGTCCGGCATGGGAAACCTCCGTGTCGGTGGGTTCGGGTACGGCGGACGGGGCGGGGTCAGGAGGACCGGCGGCGGCTGAGCAGCACGGCCAGCGCGCCGAGGGCCAGCAGTCCGCCGGAGGGGCGGGAAGGCCGCTGGCCCCCCATCGCGGCGGGGGTACGCGGCTCGTGGATGTTGAGCGCGAACTGGCGGTTGGCGATGTCGGACAGCACTCCGCGGGCCTGGTCGGGGCTGGTGACCGCGGCCAGCAGCAGTTCCATGGAGTTGCGGGCGAACTGGTTGCGGCCGAGGAACTCGCGGCCCAGCGCGAAGAGGATCTTTGGCACCTCGCCCTGGAACACCTCCGGCAGCGTGATCTCCGGAGCCAGGCAGCGCACCGAGCCGTCCAGGTTCGCGAAGGACTTGCCCAGCAGCGACACGGACGGCGGTGACCCGATGCCCCGCTTGGTCGCCTTCGCCAGCACGGTGGTGAGCGAGACGCCGAAGTTCATGTCCTCCAGGGCCAGATGGGAGACCTTGGGCACGAAGGCCGCCATGTCGGCGGCGAACGCCGGCATGTTGGCCCACGGGGTGATCCGGCCCATCTCCGCCCAGTGCTGAGCCAGGCCCGCGCCGTCGTTCTGCGCCAACGTCATGAACAGCGGCAGCAGTTGCAGGCTGGTGCGCCGGTCCAGGCGGCCCACCATGCCCCAGTCGATCAGCGTCGCGGGCCCGCCGGGGGCGGCGAAGACGTTGCCCGCGTGCGGGTCGGCGTGGAAGAAGCGGTGCACGAAGTACCCGTGGTACATGAAGCGCAGCAGGTCCTTGCCGATCTCGACGCGTTCGTCGTCGGTGAAGTGGGCGCGGTCGATGTGCCGTACCGACCTGCCGCCGGCCAGCGACTGGACCAGGACCCGGGGGCTGGAGTACAGGACCCGGGGCACCTCCAGCGAGCGGAAGGGCCGGACGTGCTCGCGGGCCTCGTCCATGTTGCGGGCCTCGCCGTTGAAGTCCAGCTCGGGCTCCATGGCGTCGAAGACCGAGCCGAGCATCGCCTCGATGTCGATGACCTCGTTGAACCGGGGCGCCACCCGGGCCACGATCTTCGACGCCCGGCGCATCAGGGCCATGTCCGCCAGCACGCCGTCCCGGATGCCGGGCCGCTGGATCTTCACCACGGCCGGGCGCCCGCCGGGCAGGGTCACCCGGTACACCTGGGCGAGGGACGCGGCCCCGAGCGGGGCGACGGTCTCGACGTCGTCGAAGCGCAGCTTCCAGTCCGGCCCGAGGTCGTGCGCCAGCACCGGCTCGAACACCGAGAACGGCTGGATGTCCACCTGGTCGTGCAGGTTCTGCAGCTCCTCGCGGATCGCCTGCGGCACCATGTCCGGTCGCGTGGACAGGATCTGACCGAGCTTCACGTAGAACGGCCCCAGGCTCTCCAGTGCCTGCCGCACCGCCTTCGCACGGCGCAGCTCGGACCCGGCGGAGGCGTCGGTGGCCTCCGCCGGGGACCGCAGGTCCTGTCGGGTGCGCCTCCGCAGCCGTGTCGCCTGTCCGACCTCGTCGGCAACGAGGCTGCCCAGGACCTTGACCACGAGACGCAGCCGGTCGCCGACGACAGACGCCATCGTGTGTCCTCCTTGAAGGTGGAACGGTGGGACGACGGGAGGGTGGTGCGACGGTCAGCCGGTCGTCGAGGGCTTTCCGCCCTGGGAGGCGCCGCCGCCACCCTGCTGGCCGGTCAGGCCCTGGAGGGCGCCGAGACCCTGCTGTCCCGCCTGGGCCGGCAGGTTGGTGAGGTTCTGCAGGCCCTGGAGGGTCTCGATGAGCTTGGGCAGCACGTGGAGCAGCTGGGTGAGCTGGCTCGGCAGCGACATCAGGTCGCCGACCCCGCCCGCCGCGTGCCCGAGTCCTCCGGCGAGCTGACCGAGCCCGCCGAGGGCGCCGGCCGCGCCGCCGAAGGCGGCCAGCGGGTTCGCCGCACCGCCCAGCGCCGCCAGCGGGTTGCCCGCGCCGCTGAGCGCGGCGAGCGGGTTGGCCGACCCGGCGACGGCCGCGAGCGGGTTGCCCGCGGCGCCGGTGAGGGCGGCCAGCGGGTTCTGCGCCGCGTTCGCGATGTTGGCCAGCTGGGTCGCGGCGTCCGCGCCCAGCCCGGCGAGGGGGTTGCCCGCGCCGGCCAGGCCGCCGACACCGCCCGCGAGGGCCGCCAGCGGGTTCGCCGCACCGGCCAGCGCGGTCGCCGGGTTGACGGCGCCGGCCAGGGCGCCCAGGGCGTTCGCGGGCAGCCCGGCCAGCGTGTCGACGGGGTTGCCGGAGTGGGACGAGCCGCACTTCTCCGGGCGGTTGAGAATGTCGTCGAACGCCTCCTTCCCGCTGTCGGCCATATTGCCGACGAGGTCCTTGAAAATGTCCTGGATGTTCTTGTTGTTGGACATGGGTGGTCTCTCTTTCCGTTTCTCTTCGATGGGGGAGTTGTCGCTCGATGGATTACTGGATGCAGCCTTCCAGGGCCTTTGCGCACACGTTCTTGAGCCGTGCACGGCCCCGGGTGAAGGCGGCCTCGGCCGCCTTGACGGAGATGTTGTGCATGCGGGCGAATTCCGCTGTGGAAATTCCCTTTGAGCGGGCGAGTATGACTTCCTGCTCCCGCCCCCGCAGGTGTTGCACCTGGGCCAGGAGCCATGTGCCGAAGTCCCTGTCGCAGACGTCCTCCTCGGTCGTGCCGGAGGCGTCCAGGAGGACCGCGCGCTGGAGAAGTCTGCTGCGACGGTCCATGTCACGGTAGAAGTCGATGCAGAGGCGAAGCGCCACGGACGTCAGAAAGGCACCGAGTCGATTCCTGTCCAACGCGGCGTGGGCGGCTGCGCGGGCCATGGTTTCCTGAACGCAGTCCTCGGCGTCCTGAAAACTTGGCAGTCTTCGCCGAACCAACCGCATGAGGCGGTCCTGATGCTGGAAGATTTCTTCCCAGGAGCATTCAGCGGGCGATTGGCAAGTGGAATGTCGCGCCATTGTGGATTGCAGCCCGTTGTCTCTCGGATTGAGCAGGGGAAATCGCGACCGAGTTTCTATTTCTCGGCCATGTGCTTTTACTACCCGAGGCCCTGGAGCGGCAAACCGGAATGTGTACCTCCGCCGGTCGGCAGGAATGATTCTTCGCGCTCATTTCCGCGGCGCCGGACGCCGTGCCCAGTCCCGGTTCCAGTTGACCCACATGTCCCGCACCGTCTGGTGGACCTGGGAGCCGCCGGCCCGCAGCTCGGTGGTGTACGCCTGGACGGCCTCCTTGCCCACCAGCCGCGCGCCGCCGGTGAAGTAGGAACCGCGGACGTGCCGCGGCGAGCGGAACTTGCCCCACAGCAGGATCTTCATCAGCGGCCACAGGGTGAACACCCCCGCGGGGCAGCGGTCTTCGGGGTCGAGGGTGCCCCACACGGCCGGGCACAGCTCGCTCTCGCGCAGCAGTTCGTAGATGCGGGCGATGGTCCGCTCCTTCGTCGAGTCGCCCGCGCGGTAGGCGAGCACCGCGTCCCTCGCCTGGTCGAAGAGCCGTTGCACCCACGGGTTGTCGACCCCCTGCAGGCCCCGGTAGGGCGGCAGTTCCAGGGCGTCGAAGCAGGCGGTGTCCCCGGTCTTCTCGAAGGTCACGGCGGCCTGGTTCTGCGCGTTCGTCCCGTACAGCGTGGTGATCGTCCACACCCGGTTCCACGCGTTCCACAGCTCGAAGTCGTCGAACGCGATGTAGCTGCACGACACCAGGTCGTCGTAGAACCGGAACATGCGCTTGGTCCAGTGGTCCAGGTACGCGAACCGGGCGGTGTCGAAGTCGTCCTGGCGCACGGCCTCGATGAGGCGGTGGCCGAGCGCGTTGAGCGCCATCACCGTGACCGCGAGGCCACTGGAGAAGAGCGGGTCGATGAAGTCGCTGGCGTGCGGCAGGAGGCACCAGCGGTCGCCGACCACCTTCTGCGAGGCGAACTGGGTGCGGTCGGTGGACACGTAGGGCCGCACCGCGCGCGCCCGGTCGAACTGCCGGGCCACACTGGGGAACCGGCGCACGTGCCGCCAGAACTCCTCCTCGGCCGGGACGTCGTCGGGGCGGGGATGGTGGTCGAGATCGAGGTTGAGGCCGACGCTGCACAGCTCGCTGGTGCTGGTCGAGTGGTTGTCGAACGGGATGACCCAGAGCCAACCGCCCTCGAACATGTGGTGGAGCGTGCCCTGGCTGAACGGGCTGGGCATGCCGTGCTCCCGGCGCGGCGGGGCCACCGTGTCGAAGGGGCGCACGTCCACCATGTGCGTGAAGATCGTGCGCGAGCGGGTGCGGTACGGCGGTTCCTGCCGCAGCCCCAGCCGCTCGGGCAGCACGGCGCGCATCCCGCCGGCGTCGACCACGTACGACGCCCGGAAGCTCCCCCGGTCCCTGGTGACCAGGGTGGCACCGTCCTCCTCGAACTTCACGTCGTCGACGAGGGTGTGGGTGTACGCGGTGACGCCGTAGGACACCGCGACGTGGAACATGTAGGCGTCCACGTCCTGCCGGAAGTAGTGCGAGTCCGGGCCGAGCGGCGGACCCCAGGTGGGGTACTGGGTGCACTCGTCGGGCCGGGTCGGCTCGCCCTCCCGGTGGTAGACGAAGCTGAAGTTCCGCTTGACCCCGCAGCTGGACGACACGTGGCGGCGCAGCGCCCCGTTGGTCGCCAGGTGCTCGATCTCCGGGACACCGTAGCGGCGGGCCAGCACCCGCAGGCCGAACGTGGTCTCGGGGACGGTGGACTCTCCGATGGCGAAGCGGGGGTGGCCGCTGCCCTCCAGCAGCAGCACGCGCACGCCGTTGCGGGCGAGCATGGCCCCCAGCATCGTCCCGCCGATGCCGCCACCCACGATGGCGACGTCGAAAACACGCTGGTCCTCTTGCATGTCTGCGGTTCCTTTCGCGACGGGTAGAGCGAGTTGCCCGGCTCCGCGCTCACCGGTGGGTGGCCGGGGATGCGGGCAGCACCCGGCGCAGCCCGCAGGCCGCGACCCGGGCGGAGAAGGAGACGGCGAACCAGGGAGTGGGCGCCAGCTCGGACAGCCGCCGCCGGTCTCCCGGCACGTGGTGCTCGCCGCGCCCGGTGACGTCCAGCCACGCACCGAAGTGCAGCAGCCGCGCCTCCGTCCCGGCCCCCCGCGCCAAAAACGGCCGCATGTGCTCACGCACCGCGCGGGTCAGAGCCCCGCGCCGGGCCGCCCCCACCTGATGGCCGGCCAGGAAGCGGTCGAGCAACTCGGCCGACCGGCCCGGGAATCCGCCGCGTCCGAGTGGCGAGCGGCCCACCAGCCCGGCGTCGTGGAACGCCGCGGCGGCCAGCAGCCCGACCCGGTCGTAGGCGGTTCCGTCCACCCGCGCGCGGGCGTCGGCCAGCAGGAACGTCCGCAGGGAGTGCAGGGCGACCCGCGGCGGCAGCCGGCGCATCCGGGTGAGCGCGGCGCCCGCGAGGGGGTGTCCGAGCAGTTCCGCCAGGGCGGGCCGCCCCAGCAGGGGCTGCCACTCGCCGGGCAGCGCCTGGGGCGGGACGGCGGGCCAACTCGCCCCCTCGTCACCGGACTCGGGTACCTCGGTCCCTGCGGCCATGGCCGTCTCCCCCTCACTGCGTGCCGTACCGGCGGTTTCCGTCTCATCTGTGCTTACGCTCGGGCGCCGTCGCACCCCCCACCCGCAACGCCCGTCCACCGCCCGCGCGTTGGCGTACGGGCGACGGCGCGCGGTGCGGAATGCGCGCTCCGGTGGTGCGTAGCGGCCGCCCCTTCGGCGGATTTCCCGAGATGACCGGAGCGGGCATCATCAATCGCGTGATCGCCGTGTTGAACGTGCATGAACGCCCCCTGCCCGTCCCACCGGACAGGGTCGGCGCGCTGATCGACTCGCTGGGCAGCGAGCACGACCGCCTCTGGCCGCCCGACTGGCCACCGCTGCGTTTCGAACGGCCGCTGACCGTCGGTGTGTCCGGCGGCCACGGACCGGTGCGGTATGTGGTGAGCCACTATGTGCCGGGCCGCTGGGTCCGCTGCCGTTTCACCGGCCCCCCGGGCTTCGACGGCTTTCACGAATTCAGCCTCGAAGGTCTCGACGACGGGCGGACGGTGCTGCGCAACACCCTCGTCGTCCGCCCGCGCGGCGTCCGCTGGCTGGCCTGGGCGCTGATCGTCCGGCCGTTGCACGACGCGGCGTTCGAGCGCGGCATGGACTGCGCCGAGCGGGCGCTGACCGGGCGGGTGGCCCGTCCCGTCGAATGCGGCTGGTACGTGCGGCTGCTGCGCAGCGCCGCCTTCCGGCGGACCGGGTGAGGCATTCGAAAGAACGGACCCTAATGACTCCAAAGAGGGAATTCTTTCCCTCGGACGAGGGATCGTTGTGCAATTCGATGGACGCGAGACTGAGAAGTCGCAGCGTGCCCATCGGCGATCCCGGCGGGCCGTCCCAACGACAGGGAGAGCGTCGTGAGTTTCCCTAATCCCCGCATCCCGGGGGTCAATTCCGAGGACGTCACCACGGACCTCACCGAATCCCCGCACCGACTGGCCGGCCTCGGACAGGTCGGCGCCGCACAGCTCATCGCGACCGTCGACGTACAGGCCGGCGAGGACGACTGGAACGTCCCGGCCGGCGAGGAGCATCCGCGCCCCGTGGTACTGGTGCACGGCACCTTCGGCAACCGCGGCTACACGTGGACCTCCGCCGCACCCTTGCTGCGGCAGCACGGCCACCGGGTCTTCCGGCTCGACTACGGCCAGCACGGCAACCCCGTGATCTTCGGACTCGGCGACATCAAGCACTCGGCCCGGCAGCTCGCCGACTTCGTCGACGAGGTGCTGCGGCGCACCGGCGCCCAGCAGATCGACGTCGTCGGCTTCTCACAGGGCGGCATGATGCCGCGGTACTACCTCAACGCGCTGGGCGGCGGGCCCAAGGTGCACAACTTCGTCGGCATCGCGCCCAGCAACCACGGAGTCACCGCGCAGGGACTGCTCAACCTGGCCCGCCAGATCCCCGGAGCGGTGGAACTCCTCGAACAGGGCGCCGTCGGGGAGGTCGTGCCGGCCTGGCCACAGCTCCAGCACGACCACCCCTTCCAGCGCGAGCTGGCCGAACTCGGCGAGACCACGGAGGGCGTCCGGCACACGGTCATCGCCACCCGGCACGACGACGTGGTCACCCCGTACACCTCATGTGCCCTGGAGGAGACCGAGGGGCGCTACGTCAAGAACATCGTGCTCCAGGACATCGACCCGGACGACCGCACACCGCACGCGAGCATGCCCTACAACCCGACGGTGCTGAAGGAAGTGCTCGCGGCGCTCGCCTCCTGAGAGCGGCTGCCGTCCAGCAGGACGCGGGCCACCAGCGCCGGGTCGTCGTTCATCGGCACGTGACCGCAGCCGCGCAGCCGCACCAGGCGGGCCCGCGGGACGGCGTGCTTGGCGCGGACGCCCTGCCGGGGGAGCAGCAGCCGGTCCCGGTCGCCCCACGCCACGGTCACGGGGATGCCGGGCACGTCGTCGGTGAACAGCACGCTCCGTCCGGCCCGCAGCGTCTCGGCGAACCCCTCGGCGTGCGCGAGCGCGAGCGTCTCGGCGACCACGGCCTCGGGGGAGCGGCGGGCGGGGCGGGCGTAGATCGTACTGGTCAGCGCGGTGCGTCCGACGGCCGTGCGGGACAGCCGCTCGACCAGCGGGAGGGGCAGGCTCCGGGCGGTCCGGCGCATCCCCATGAGCACGCCGAAGGCGTAGCGCCGCTCGGCCTGCGTCCAGAAGCCCGCCGGGGACAGGGCCGTCACCGACCGCACCAGGTTCTGGCGGCCCAGCTCCAGGGCGAGCAGGCCGCCCAGCGAGTTGCCCGCCACGTGCGGCCGGTCCAGCCCCAGCGTCGCGCAGAAGGCGCCGAGTACCGCGTTCGTGGTCGGCAGGTCGTGCGGCAGCCCCTGCGGCAGCGCGGACGACTGCCCGAACCCGGGCAGGTCCACGGCTATCACCTCGCGTTCGGTGGCGAGGATGTCGACCACCGGGTCCCAGGCCTGCCGGTGGTGGCCTATGCCGTGCAGCAGGAGCAGCGGCTCGCCGGTGCCCACGCGCGCGTAGGCGACGGTGATGTCCTGCGGACCGTGCGGGGTGGGGGCCGTGAAGGAGAGCGTTGCGGACATGGGGCTCCTTGTCGGGACACGCGGACGTCGGGGCATTGCGTAGACAGCCTGTCAGTAAGAGCTACCGACGGGTAGCCCCCGGCGGGCCCGTCTGGACACGACCGGACACGTCCGCTGGTATGGAGCGGTGACCACCGAAACCGTGACCGACGTCTTCGAAGCACACCGCCCCGTCCTCCTGGGCGTCGCCTACCGCATGCTGGGCCGCCTGGCGGACGCGGAGGACGTCGTCCAGGAGGCGTGGCTGCGCTGGTCCGGCGCCGACCGCTCCACCGTCCGCGAGCCCCGCGGCTACCTGGTGCGGGTCACCACCCGCCTCGCCATCGACCGGCTGCGCCAGATCAAGTCGCGCGGCGAGACGTACGTCGGCCCGTGGCTGCCCGAGCCCTACGTCACCGACTTCGGCGACACCGTGCCCGACACCGCCGAGCGGGCCGTCCTCGCCGACTCCGTGTCCCTCGCCGTCCTCGTCGTCCTGGAGTCCCTGTCGCCGTTGGAGCGGGCGGTGTTCGTGCTCAGGGAGGCGTTCGGCTACCCGTACGCGGAGATCGCCGCCATGCTGGAGCGCGGGGAGGCCGCGGTGCGCCAGCTCGCCGGCCGCGCCCGCAAGCACGTCGACGAGCGGCGCCCGCGCTACGACGTGGACCCGGCGCAGCGCCGCGACCTCACCGAGCGCTTCCTCGCCGCCGCGGCCGACGGTGACCTGGCCGGGCTGATGGAGCTGCTCGCGCCGGACGTCCGGCTGGTGGGCGACAGCGGCGGCAAGTCCAAGGCGCCCCTGCGCGTGCTGGAGAGCTCCGAGAAGGTGGCCCGCTTCCTCCAGGGCGCGGCCCGCAAGGGCGTCCCGGACTTCTCCTACCGCTTCCTGGAGATCAACGGCGGACCGGCCCTGCTGGCCCTGTCGGGCGGCAAGCCCGACTCGGTCTTCCAGATCGAGGTGGCCGACGGGCGCATCCAGTCGGTGTACATCATCCGCAACCCCGACAAACTGCTCTCCCTGGCCGACCTCACCTAGCCAGATTGGTCTTGACCAAGGGGGTGGGGCGTCCTATGGTCGCAGAGAACTGCAACAACCTTTAATAAACAAGGGCGTCAAAACGCCGCCGGACCACGGCGATTGCGGAGGACAGGGTGGGGACCACGCAGTTGGAATCGGTGCCGGAACCGAAGTACTGGCACCTCAGGACCGTACTCAGCGAGGCCCTGGACTCGGAGTTCACGGTGGGCGAGGTCCTGCCCAACGAACGCGAGCTCGCCGCCCGCTTCGGCGTCGCCCGCGCGACCCTCCGCCAGGCCCTGGAGCAGCTCGAACTGGAAGGCCGCCTCCAGCGCCGCCGGGGCGTCGGCACGACCGTCGCCCCGCCACGCGTCGGCGTCGCCGTCGGCACCGAACAGCACGCCTGGCCGGGCACGGCCGACGACGCCTGGGAGCCCGTCGACTGCGCGCCGACGGCCCCGCCCGCGGCCGTCGCCGACGCCCTCGGGACCGGCCGCGAGGAGCCCGTCCACACCGTCCGCCGCTCCCGCGTGACACACGGCCAGCCCGTCGCGGCGGAGCTGCTCTACGTCCCGTCGGCCTCGGTCCCCGAACTCACCGCCATCGAGTCGCCCTCCGGCGCCGCCCGCGCGCGTGCCGTACTGCGCGAGCTCCAGCGCGGCGACCTGGAGCGCCGGGAGAGCGCCGTCGAGCTGGGCTCGGCCGGCGCCGACGACGCGAAGGAACTGGACCGCCTCCCCGGCGCGCCCGTCCTCGTGGTCACCACCCGCTACCTCGCCGGTGGCCGCACCGCCGCCCTCTCCGTCGCCACCTACCGCGCGGACACCTGCCGCCTGACGTTCGGGGACTCCGGCGACGTGGAGATCCACCACGGCCCGCAGACCCGCGCCTCCTGACCGGCCCCGCCCGCACCCGCCTCCCGGCGGGTCAGCGGCGTGCCGTCGCGCCCTCCACCGCGAACAGCTGCTCCTCCACGTGGTCGAGGGCCAGCCGCAGCGCGCCCGTCGCCACCGCGGCCTCACCGAGCAGCGACAGCGCCACCCGGGGCGGGCGCAGACAGTAGCGGGCCAGCTCCCGCCGCAGCGGCTCCAGTACGCCGTCCAGTCCCGCCGCCCAGCCGCCGACGACGACCAGCTCCGGGTCCAGGGCCAGCACCAGCGCCGTCACGTCGTGCACCAGCCGCTGGGTGAAACGCTCCACCGCCGCGCGGGCCCGCTGATCGCCCTCCCGGGCCTGAGCGAAGACCTTGGCGACCGCCTGCTCGTCCAGCGGGTGCAGCGGCTCGTCGGTCGTCGACAGCAGGGTCTCGGGCGTCACGTCCTGGCCCATCAGGTGCAGCGCGCCGATCTCCCCGGCCGCGCCGCCGTACCCCCGGTGCAGCCGCCCGCCGATCAGCGCCCCGGCCCCGGGGCTCAGCCCGGCCAGCACGAACACGATGTCGTCGGACTCCGTCGCGGCGCCCTTCCAGTGCTCGGCGACCGCCGCCGCGTTCGCGTCGTTCTCGACCAGCACCGGGCACTTGAAGGAGCGGCTCAGCCGCTCGCCCAGACTCAGCCCCGTCCACCCCGGCAGCGCGGTCCCCAGCCGCACCGTGCCGTCCGCCTCGACGATCCCCGGCGTGGCCGCGCCCACGGCCCGCAGCGAGCCGCGCGCCACCCCGGCCCGGCGCAGCAGCTCGGCGACGGCCGTACGCAGCCGCTCCAGCCGCTCGTCGGCGGAGGCACCCTCGTCCACGTCCTTGGCCTGGGCGCCGATCACCCGGCCGTCCAGGTCGGCCAGGAGCGCGGCGACGCGGTGCGGCCCGATCTCCAGACCGAGCAGATGCCCCGCCTCCGCCCGGAACCGGAAACGCCTCGCGGGCCGCCCCTGCCGCCTGGCGGTGCCCTCGTCGGCGGCCGCCTCGACCACCAGGCCCGCCTCTATCAGCCCCTCGACGACGCCCTCGACGGTCGGCCGGGACAGGCCCGTCACCCGGGTGATCTCGGTCAGCGTCGCACAGTCCGTCGCACGCAACGCGTGCAGCACCACCGCGGAGTTGATCCTCCGCAACAGCGACGGATCCCCGCCGGTCAGGCCTCCCAAGGTCCGTCCTCCCAGCTCGTGCGCGTGTGGGCCGGATGGTACTCGGCCCGCTCCGCCCCGGCGACTGCCGGTCCTCGCCTTCCCGGTCCGTGTGCGTGCCTCACCCCGGCGCCACGAATCCCGACTCGTACGCCGTGATCACCGCCTGCGTGCGGTCCCGTGCCCCCAGCTTCGCCAGTACCGCGCTCACATGCGACTTCACCGTCTCCGTGCCGACGACCAGCCGGGCGGCGATCTCCGCGTTCGACAGCCCGCGCGACATCAGCCGCAGCACCTCGCCCTCCCGTTCGGTCAGCCGCGCCCGCTCCACCGTGGCACGGGCCGCCCGGTTCCCGCCGCCGTCGTCGCCGTACTCGGTGGCCAGTTGCCGCACCGAGGCGGGGAACAGCAGCGACTCGCCCTCGGCGATCAGCCGGACCGCGTGCACGATCTCGGCCGGCCGGGCGCGCTTGAGCAGAAACCCGTCCGCACCCGCGCGCAGCGCCTCGTACACGTACTCGTCGTTCTCGAAGGTCGTCACCACGAGGATCTTCGGCGGGTCGGCCACCGTCCGCAGCAGCGCGCGCGTCGCCTCGATGCCGTCGAGCAGCGGCATCCGGACGTCCATGGCGACCACGTCCGGCCGCAGCTGACGCACCAGCGGGACGACCGCCGCCCCGTCCGCCGCCTCGCCGACGACCTCGATGTCCGGCTGCGCCTCCAGCACGGCCCGCAGACCCGCGCGTACGAGGGGTTCGTCGTCGACGAGGAGCACTCTGACCGGCATCCGCCCAGCGTAGATCAGCCCGGCGGCAGCTCGACGCGTACCCGCCAATCGCCGGCGTCGGGGCCCGTGTGCGCCAACCCGCCCAGCAGCGCGGCCCGCTCGCGGATGCCGCGCAGCCCGCTGCCGCGGGCGGACGAGACCCTGGTGTCCGGCAGCGGATTGCGCACCTCCAGGGTGAGCGCGCCCTCCGCCACCGCCACGCGGACCCGGGTCGGCACCGCGCCCGCGTGCCGCAGCACATTGGTCAGCGACTCCTGGAGGATGCGGTATCCCTCACGGGAGACCGGGCCCGGCAGCGTCTCGAGCGGGCCGGTGACCTCGGCATCGATCTCGGCCCCCGAGACGCGCGCGGACTCCAGGAGCCGGTCGGCGTCCGCGAGGGTCGGTCGGGAGCTCACCGGCGTCCGCGTCTCGCGCAGGACGCCGAGCACCCGCTCCAGATCCTCCAGGGCGGCCCGGCCGGTCTCCTCGATCGCGGTGAGGGCCCGCTCGGTGAACTCCGGACTGTTCGCCGCGCGGGCCGCCCCCGCCTGCACGACCGCGACCGTCAAGGCGTGGCCGATGGAGTCGTGCAGCTCACGCGCGATGCGGTTGCGCTCCAGGAGTTGTTCGGTGCGCTCCTCCAGGGCGGTGAGCCGCTCGGCGGCGGACGGGCCGAGCAGCGCGCGGGCGCCCGCCGTCGCCAGGACACCGAGACCCACCACCGCGCCGTACAGCGCGAGGAGGGGGAGCGGGGTCAGGAGCGCGTACGCCCAGTGCGGCGCGGCGTCCCGCAGCACGGGTATGTCGTCGACCCGGTGCCCGAGGGAGAGCCGGACCAGGACGACGACGAGGATCGGCAGCCAGACGCAGGCGGCCGTGGTCAAGGCGCCCAACAGCATCCGCAGTTCCAGCCACACCACCGTGCGCAGCCGGTCGCGCCAGGTCGCCGACGGCGCGACCGAGAAGGCGGAGTCCTCATGGCCGGGCGTGAGAAGCAGGCGGGCCTGCACGCCCTCCCCGGTCCGCACCGCCGGGACGAGCCCGAGCGGCACCAGCACCGCCGCGGGGACCCACAGCTTGGTGTCGTCGACGAGCGCCCACAAGCTCACCACCAGCATGGGCAGCCACAGGTGCAGCAGCCGTGTGTACGTGACCCCCCAAACCAGCGGGCGCAGAAAGCGGACCATCCACTCATCGTGCCAGCCGCCACTGACGGCGGACCTCCCCCGCACGGGGGAGACGATCTCCACCGGCGGGGGAGGACCCGCCCCCTGACGTGCCGTCAAGCTGCTGCCATGACGAGCATCGACGTCCAGAACCTCACCAAGGAGTACGGCACCCGACGAGCCGTCGACGACCTCACCTTCACCGTGCGTCCCGGCCGGGTCACCGGCTTCCTGGGTCCCAACGGGGCCGGCAAGTCCACCACCATGCGGCTCGTTCTCGGCCTCGACCGCCCGACCTCGGGGACGGCGACAATCGGCGGCCGCCTCTACACCACCCTCCCCGAACCCCTGCGGCACGTCGGCGCCCTGCTCGACGCGGGCGCCGCCCACGGTTCGCGCACCGCCCGGGACCACCTGCGGGTGCTCGCGGCGAGCAACCGCGTCCCCGCGAGCCGGGTCGACGAGGTGCTGGCGGAGACGGGCATCGCGTCGGTCGCGCGCCGCCGGGTGCGGACGTACTCACTGGGCATGCGCCAGCGGCTGGGCATCGCCGCCGCGCTGCTGGGGGAGCCCGAAGTGGTCATGCTGGACGAGCCCTCCAACGGACTCGACCCCGAGGGCATCATCTGGATCCGCGAACTGCTGCGCCGCCTGGCGGCCGAGGGCCGCACGGTCCTGGTGTCCAGCCACCTGATGAACGAGACCGCGTCGTTCGCCGACCACCTGGTCGTCCTCGGCCGGGGGCGGCTGCTCGCCGACCTGCCGATGCGGGAGTTCATCGACGCGCGCGTCCAACCACGCGTGCGTGTCCGCACGTCGGACGCCACCGCCCTGAAGGCCACGCTCGCCCGGCACGGACACGCCGCCGTGGAGCACGTCGACGGGTACTGGACCGTGCCGGACGCGCGCGTGGACGACATCGGCCGCGCCCTGTCCGGCGCGGGCGTGCCCGTACTGGAACTGACCTCGGACGAGGGCACGTTGGAGCAGGCCTACCTCGACCTGACGGCCACCGAGACCGAGTTCACCGCACAGCCCCAGGAGGCCTGACCATGCCCTTCACGCCCGTACTCCGCTCCGAGGCGCTCAAGGTGCTCAGCCTGCGCTCGCTGTGCGGCACGCTGCTGGCCGTCTTCGCGGTCACCACGGCCTTCTCCGCGCTGGCGGGTGCCTCCGACACCTCGGACCCGGACTTCGATCCGCTGTTCATGGCCCTCTCCGGCGTCGCGCCCGGCCAGATCGCCGCCGTCGCGTTCGGTGCCATGGTCGTGTCCTCCGAGTACCACGGCAACGGGATCCGGCTCTCCCTGGCCGCCGTCCCGCGGCGCGGGCGGTGGTTCGCGGCGAAGCTGGTGGTGGTCGCCCTACCGACCTTCGTGACGGGGCTGCTCACCGCGTCCGCCGCGCTCTTCGCGGCCCGAGCGGGCCTGGGTTCGGCGGCGGACGGGCTCACGGCGGGCCAGCAGTTGCGCGGCGTCGTGGGCCTGGCGGTCTACCTCACGCTGATGGCCCTGTTCGCGGCGGGCCTCACCGCCCTGTTCCGCAGCGGCGTGGCCACCCTGTCCTCCCTGATCCCGTTCATCCTCATCGTCTCCTTCGTGATCGGGGACGTGGCGGGCGGCGCCACCGACTTCCTGCCGGACAAGGCGGGGCAAGTCGTCGTCCATCAGACCTACGACGGGCACCTGGGCCCCTGGACGGGGCTCGCGGTGACCGCGCTGTGGACGGCGGCCGCGCTGCTCGCGGGGGCGTGGCGGCTGCGCCGCCGGGACGCCTGAGTCCGCGGGCCGGCTGACGGGCCGCCAAATGTCAGTGCCGAACGGTTTACTGGACGGCATGGACATCGCACGGCACATCGCCCTCATCGACGAGCTGTGCCACCGCCCCTTCCCGGCGGGGCACGGTCCGTCGGACGTGGGCGCCGGAGCCCCCGGTCACTTCACGGCGGTGCTGGAGACCAGCCACGGCCTGCGCGGCGGGTGCCCGGCGGAGCGGGCGGTGACGGTGGAGCAGTACGAGAAGGACCGGGACGCGCTCCACGAGCGGCTCGCCGCCCGCTGGGGTGAGGAGGGGGACCCCCTGAACCTTCAGACGGTCCTGCTGCGGACCGACCGGGAGGAGATACCCGAGCCGTGGGCCCAACTGAGCGCGAGCGCGCGCGTGGCGTACCTCTGGGAGGCCGGGGGCACCGGCCGCTGGATCGCGCTGGCCGTCGCCGACCGGGACGAGACGGACGAGGTGCAACTGCTGGCGGTGGTCACGGAGAAGGCTCCGCCGTGACCCGCAGCCGTGCGAACTCCTCGGCCATCGTCTCCGTCGTCCAGTGCGCGTTGAGCCCGCTGGGATTGGGCAGCACCCACACACGTGTGCTCCCGAAGGTCCGCTCCTGCGGCCCCACCCGCGCGTGCCGGTCGTCGAACGCCGCCCGGTAGGCGGTGACCCCCACCACGGCCAGCCAGTCGGGCCGCAGCCGCGCCACCTTCCGCGTCAGCAGCAGTCCGCCCTCCCGGTACTCCTCGGCGGTCAGCTCGTCGGCCCGCGCGCTGGCCCGCGCCACGACGTTCGTGATCCCGAGCCCGTACGACGGCAACAGGTCCTGCTCCGACGGCGCCAGCCGCCGCGGCGTGAACCCGGACAGGTGCAGCACCGGCCAGAAGCGGTTGCCCGGCCGGGCGAAGTGGTGGCCCGTCACCGCCGTCATCAGACCGGGATTGATCCCGCAGAACAGCACCCGGAGGCCGTCCGCGACGACGTCCGGCACGAGACGGTCGCGGGCGGCCTCCAGTTCGGCCCGGGTGAAGCGGGTCAGAGGATGGCCCCGGGGGTGTACGCGGCGGCCGACGGGTGCTGCTTGACGATCTCCTCGATCCGGCCCACGACCACCCCGACCTGGTCGGCCGCGGCGCCCGTGAACGAGAGCTTGTCCGCCATCAGCGCGTCAAGACCGGTCCGGTCGAGCGGGATGCGCTCGTCGGCCGCCAGCTTGTCGAGCAGTTCGTTGCGCTCGGCACCCTGTTCACGCATCGCCAGGGCGGAGGCGACGGCGTTCTCCTTGATCGCCTCGTGCGCCAGCTCGCGCCCCACCCCGGCCCGCACCGCGCCCATCAGTACCTTGGTGGTGGCCAGGAACGGCAGGTAGCGGTCCAGCTCACGGGCCACGACGGCCGGGAAGGCGCCGAACTCGTCGAGCACGGTGAGGAAGGTCTCCAGCAGGCCGTCCAGGGCGAAGAACGCGTCGGGCAGGGCCACCCGGCGCACCACCGAGCAGGAGACGTCGCCCTCGTTCCACTGGTCGCCCGCCAGCTCGCCGGTCATCGAGGCGTAGCCGCGCAGGATCACCATCAGGCCGTTGACGCGCTCGCAGGAGCGGGTGTTCATCTTGTGCGGCATCGCCGAGGAGCCGACCTGGCCGGGCTTGAAGCCCTCGGTGACCAGCTCGTGCCCGGCCATCAGCCGGATGGTCTTGGCCAGCGACGACGGAGCCGCCGCGAGCTGCACCAGCGAGGTGACCACCTCGTAGTCCAGCGAGCGCGGGTAGACCTGGCCGACCGAGGTGAAGGCCTGCGAGAAGCCCAGGTGCCCGGCGATCCGCCGCTCCAGCTCCGCGAGCTTGCCGGCGTCCCCGCCGAGCAGGTCCAGCATGTCCTGGGCGGTGCCGACCGGGCCCTTGATGCCGCGCAGCGGGTAGCGGCCGAGCAGCTCCTCCACCCGGCCGTACGCGACGAGCAGCTCGTCGGCGGCGGTCGCGAACCGCTTGCCCAGCGTCGTGGCCTGCGCGGCGACATTGTGGGAGCGGCCGGCCATGACCAGCTCGCCGTACTCGCCGGCCAGCTTGCCGAGGCGGGCCAGGACGGCCACCGAACGGTCGCGGATCAGCTCCAGCGAGAGCCGGATCTGCAGCTGCTCGACGTTCTCCGTGAGGTCGCGGGAGGTCATGCCCTTGTGCACGTGCTCGTGCCCGGCGAGGTCGTTGAACTCCTCGATCCGCGCCTTCACGTCGTGCCGGGTGACCTTCTCGCGCTCGGCGATCGAGGCCAGGTCGACCTGGTCGAGGACGCGCTCGTAGTCGGCGATCGCGGCGTCGGGCACCTCGATGCCGAGGTCCTTCTGGGCCCGCAGCACGGCGAGCCAGAGCCGGCGCTCCAGCTTCACCTTCTGCTCGGGCGACCAGAGGGTGGCGAGGTCGACGGAGGCGTAGCGTCCGGCGAGGACGTTCGGGATACGGGGCTTGGCGGGAGCGGAAGTCACGTGTACGGATTCTACTGGCGATTCGTGCAGGCCAGCGCCGCGGGGTTGTTCGTCGGAACCTACGAGGGCGGGTGCGCCCCCCGGAATCAGGGCGCGGTGTCCCCGTACGGCAGCAGGTCGGGGCGCTTGGGCGGCAGGCCGTCGCCGGACGAGCGGCCGGTCAGCCTGCGGCCTATCCAGGGCAGCAGGTACTGCCGGGCGAACCGGACGTCGGTGGTCCGGCGGGTGATCCACCCCGGTGGCGGTGTGGCCGGGATCGGCGCGTGCCAGTCGGGGTCCTCGGCCTCGTGGCCCAGCGCCTGCCACACGGCCTCCGCGACCCGGCGGTGCCCGTCGGCCGTCAGGTGCAGCCGGTCCACGTCCCACAGCCGCGGGTCGGCCAGGGAGCGCGCCCCGTACAGGTCGACGACCACGGCGCCGTGGAGCGAGGCCAGGTCGTCGATGATCGCGAAGAGGGCCTCCATACGGGGCCGGAACCGGTCCAGCACCGGACCCTGACGGCCGGGGCTGCGCATCAGCACCAGCTGCTTGCAACTGGGCGCGAGCCGCTCCACCGCCTGGGTCAGCAGATCCCGCACCAGCGCCATGTCGCACTTGGGCCGCAGCGTGTCGTTGAGCCCGCCCACCAGTGTGATCACGTCGGCTCCCATGGCCGCGGCCACCCCGACCTGCTCGTCGACGATCTGCCCGATCAGCTTCCCGCGCACCGCGAGATTGGCGTACCGGAAGCCGGGGGAGCGGGCGGCCATCCGCGCGGCGAGAAGGTCGGCCCAGCCCCGGTAGGAGCCGTCGGGCAGCAGGTCCGACATGCCCTCGGTGAAGGAGTCGCCCACGGCGACGAGGCTGCTGTGAGTGGGGTTCGTCTGCATGGCGACAGAAATCGTAGCGCGTGCACATACCCGACGGTCGGTCGGCCTCCGGACCGCCGCGCCTGGTTCCCGGTCCGTGGCACCCTGCTTCGGCCCGCCGCGTCGGGAGGACTTCCCGGTCCGAGAGGCCCGGCTTCGCCGCCGCGCCGGTCTCTCGTCCCGCCGCCTGTGCTGCAGACCGTCCGCGTTGGGCCGCCCGTCTCTTCTCCGCGCTCGGCCGCCTGCCTCTTCTCCGCGCTCGGCCGCCCGCTTCTTCTCCGCGCTCGGCCGCCTGCCTCAGGTCCGCGCACGGCCGCCAGGCCCAGCTCCGCGTTCGGCCCCCTGGCCAAGGTCGCCCTCGCCCCCGCCCGTCGGCCCCTCGGCCCGCCCGCCCGGTCTGCCGACCCCGCCCTCCGGGCTCAGGTCCGCTGACCGAACAGCTCACGCAGCACGTCCTCCATGGTCACCAGGCCCGCGAGCCGGCCGTCGGACCCGAGGACGGCGGCCAGATGCGTGCGGCTGCGGCGCAGCGCGGTGAGCACGTCGTCCAGCGGGGTGCTCTCCCGCACCCGCGCGATGGCCCGCATGTCCCGCAGCCGGAACGGCAGGTCCCGCGGGGAGGCGTCCAGGGCGTCCTTCACGTGCAGGTAGCCCACGATCCGCCGCCCGTCGTCCACCACCGGGAACCGGGAGAACCCCGACTGCGCCGACAGCCGCTCCAACTGCTCGGGCGTGATGCCCACGCGCGCGTGGACGACGCGTTCCAGCGGCAGCACCACGTCCCGCACCGGCCGCCGGCCCAGCTCCAGGGCGTCGTGCAGCCGCTCCTGGGCCCGGTCGTCGATCAACCCGGCGTCGCCGGCGTCCTTCACGATCTCGGCCAGCTCCGCGTCGGTGAAGGTGGCCGCCACCTCGTTCTTCGTCTCGACCCTGAGCAGCTTGAGCAGCGTGTTCGCGAAGGCGTTGATGGCGAAGATCACCGGCCGCAGCGCCCGGGAGAGCGCGACCAGCGGCGGCCCCAGCAGCAGCGCGCTGCGCACCGGCTCCGCCAGCGCGATGTTCTTCGGCACCATCTCGCCGAGCAGCATGTGCAGATATGTCGCCAGCGTCAGGGCGATGGCGAAGGAGACCGCGTGCCCCACCCCGGACGGCACGCCCACCGCGTGGAACACCGGCTCCAGCAGGTGCGCGATCGCCGGCTCCGCGACCACGCCCAGGACCAGCGTGCACAGCGTGATGCCGAGCTGCGCCGCCGCCATCAGCGCCGACACGTGCTCCAGACCCCACAGCACGCTCCTGGCCCGCCGGTCGCCCTCCGCCCCCGCCCCCGCCTCGACGTGCTGCTCCACCTGGCTGCGGCGCACGGAGATCAGCGCGAACTCGGCCCCCACGAAGAACGCGTTGACGACGAGCGTGGCCAGACCGATCAGCAGCTGTACGGCGATCACCGGCCGCCCTCCCCGTCCTCGTGCGTGCCGCGTGCGCCGGACGGGCCCCCGGCCGCGCCCGCGTCGTCCAGCGGCGCGTGCAGCAGCACCCGCGCCGCCCGGCGCCCCGTGGCGTCCACGACGTCCAGGCGCCAGCCGGCGACCTCGAACGTGTCGCCGACGGCCGGGATGCGTCCCAGCCCGGCCGCGACCAGTCCGGCGACGGTCTCGTACGGTCCCTCGGGCACCCGCAGGCCGAGCCGCGCCAGCCGGTCCACGCGGGCCGAGCCGTCGGCCCAGTACAGCGCGTGTCCCTGCGCGTCGGTGCCGGCCGGGTCCAGCTCGGGCGTCTCGTGCGGGTCGTGCTCGTCGCGCACCTCGCCGACGACCTCCTCGACGATGTCCTCCAGCGTGGCCACCCCCGCCGTCCCGCCGTACTCGTCGATGACCACGGCCATCGTGCGCCGCCCGGAGAGCCGGTCGAGCAGCCGGTCCACGGTCAGCGTCTCCGGGACCAGCAGCGGCTCGCGCATCAGCTCGGACACCGGCATCAGGGGCCGCCGCTCGGCGGGCACCGCCAGCACGTCCTTGACGTGGGCGGTGCCGACCACGGCGTCGAGGGTCTCCTGGAAGACCGGGAACCGGGACAGCCCGGTCGCCCGCGTCGCGTTGGCCACGTCCTCGCACGTCGCGCGGGAGTCGAGGGCGATGACCTGGACGCGTGGGGTCATCACGTGCTGGGCCGTCAGATCGGCCAGGTTCAGGGTCCGGACGAACAACTCGGCGGTGTCGGCCTCCAGCGCGCCCTCCTTGGCCGAGTGCCGGGCCAGCGCCGCCAGCTCCTGCGGCCCCCGCGCGGACGCCAGCTCCTCGGCGGGCTCCACGCCGAAGAGGCGCACGATCCGGTTGGCCGTGTTGTTCAGGTGGGTGATGAAGGGCCGGAAGGCCGCGCTGAACCAGCGCTGCGGGCCGCCCACCCGTTTGGCCACCGCCAGTGGCGAGGAGATCGCCCAGTTCTTCGGCACCAGCTCGCCGACGATCATCAGGAAGACCGTCGACAGGGCCGTGCCCAGCACCAGCGCCAGCGAGGAGGCCGCCGAACGCGACACCCCCACGGCCTCCAGCGGGCCCGCGATCAGCGCCGCGACCGAGGGCTCGGCGAGCATGCCGACCACCAGGTTGGTGACCGTGATGCCGAGCTGCGCCCCGGAGAGCTGGAACGTCAGGTTCCGTACGCCCTTCAGCGCGCTTGCCGCGCCGCGTTCGCCCCGCTCCGCCGCCCGCTCCAGCTCGCCGCGTTCCACGGTGGTCAGCGAGAACTCGGCCGCGACGAACGCGCCGCACATGAGCGAGAGCAGGACCGCCACCAGCAGCAGGAGCACTTCCGTCATCGGGTCACCTCGGATCCATGATCGGCCAGGAACCGGTGGCTCGCGCGATGTCGTGCGCCGGGGGAGGCGCCGGGAGCCATGCCGTGGAGGGACTCGCTCATGCGCCGGTGCTCAACCTTTCAGTCCGTGCACTGTTCACTCCGTGAGCGGCTTCACCCAGCGTCGCCACTGCTCCTCGGGCGCGTACCCGGCCGCCCGCCAGGCATGCTGCGCCCGCTCGTTGCGCCGCAGCACCATCGCGTCCCCGCGGCGCCCGCCGAGCCGTACGAACCGCTCCTCGGCCGCCGCGACCAGGGCGGTGCCGACGCCCCGGCGCCGCTGCTCCGGGTGCACCGCCAGCCGGTACAGATGGCAGCGCCAGCCGTCGAACCCCGCGATGACCGTGCCCACCAGCTCCCCGGCCCGCTCGGCCAGGACCAGCGCCTCCGGGTCGCGGGCGACCAGCCGCTCCACGCCCTCGCGGTCGTCGCTGATGCTCGTGCCCTCGGCGGCCACCTTCCAGAAGGCCAGCACGGTGTCCAGGTCCTCGGGCCCGGCGGCCCGTATGCGCAGATCGGTCATGCCGCGATCCCAGCACGCCGGACGCACACCGGTACGGGAATTCCGGCATGCGGACGCCGGCCCGGCTCAGTCCTCCCGCAGGGCGCGCATCACCGGCGCGAACGCCTCCGTGTACGGCTCCAGCACCGTGAGGTACGTGAACCCGTACCGCTCGCGCTGCGCGCGCGGCTGCGCGGCGATCCGCTCCACCGTCCCGGTGAGGAAGATCGGAAGGTCCAGCACCTGACCGGGGGTGAGGTGGGGCACGCGCTCCAGGAAGGGCCGGACGCCCGCCTCCCGGTCCTCGGTGACGTCGACCATCTGGATGAGGAGGTTCAGCTCGGCCGGCTCCGTGCGGTCCGCCGCCGGCTCCCGGTACCGGGCGACCCGCTCGTCCAGCTCCTCGGCGGTGATCGGCGCAAGCCGTCGCGTCCGCAGCGTCCGCCCGCCGGTGAACGCGGCGACGGCCGCGTGCCGGGCCGTCAGCTCCAGCATCCGGTCGCCGTTCGCGCCGATCAGCAGCGGCCCCCCGGGCCGCTGGGCCGGGCGCGCCAGGTGCTCCGGGTCGCCGAGCAGCCGCTCCAGCTCCTCGATGGCGTGCCGCAGACGGTCCACCCGTTCCCCGGCCGAGCCGAAGGGCAGCCCGGCCTTGTCGTGCTCCTCTCCCGTACGTACCCGGTGCCGAGCCCCAGTTCCGGCCGTCCGCCGGTGAGAGCGTCCGTGGTCGCCACCTCCCGGGCCGGCGGCGCCGGGTTCCAGAGGCCCGCGTCGAGCACGACGTGCCGAGCAGGGGCCGCTCGGTGGCCCGCGCCGCCGCCACCAGCGCCGGGAACGGCGCCACCGTGCCCAGGTGGTCCGGGACCAGGATCACGTCGTACCCCAGCTCCTCGGCTCGCCGGCGCTTCGCACTCCACTCGTCGGCCGGGGCGGAGACCACCAGACTGACGCCGAACCGGCACGGACGCGACATGAACTCTCCTCGCTCACCGGGGGCTTTCGGTGGCACGGGAGTCAATCACCCGCGGGCGACGGCCGCCGGCACCCGGCCGCCCCCACATGGCCTGGGCGTATCGGGAACTGTCAGACGGTGACCTTGCCGAAGATGTGGTTGGCTGGAGCGGCGGGGTCGTTGCCGTAGAAGAACTCTTCGAGTGCCCGGTGGAACTCGTCACGGTCCAGTCCGCCGGAACCATCGAGGTCCAGAGCGGCGAAAACAGCGGCGCAGTCCTCGCTGGGAACGGCGGCGACCGAGTCGAACATCCGCTGGAACTCGCCCTGGTCGATCTTGCCGTCTCCGTTGAGGTCGACGAGGTCGAAGAAGCAGTTGGTGACTGGCGCAATCTGCTGAGGGTAGAGCGCGCGGTCGGTCAGGACACTCTTGAAGCCTGCGGTCATCTCCTGCTCATCGACCTTCCCGTCACCATCCTGATCCATCGGAGCGATGACGTTCGACCAGAACTGGTCCATCCCCTCGGTGAGCCGGAGGACTGTCTCGGGGGCGGGCGTGGTCCCGCGGGCGCTGATGTAGCGTTCGCTCATCCTGCGGACGTCGTGCTGGGTGATGAACCCGTCGCCGTCGACGTCGGCACCCCTGAACCACTGGCCGTACTTGAGGTCTTGCAGTGCAGTCATGACTGCACAACCTATCCACGCGACTACGGAGCCGCAGTCGTCCGGGTGGAGGCTGGACGACCGGTGGGATCCGGCGACTGGGCGCCCGACGAGGGTGACCACGGCAAACCCGCCGACCGTTCGCGGTGGCTTCGTTTCAGTGTTCGAGGTGTGGTGGTGTGAAGGCGAGCACCTCCTCGAGCGGCTCGTCGTAGACCTCGACGTCGACGAGAGCGCTGTGCGCGCTGGGTCCCTGGGACAGCCGCGAGCACCCGCGGTCCCCGGTGAGGGTGTTCGGGTTGCCGTGGCGGTCCAAGGTTCCACTCCGGCCCGGCTGCGCCGGGTCCCACCACGCTCCGGTGGACAGCTGGATGACGCCGGGCATGACGGCGTCCGACACGATCGCGCCCGCCAGGCAGCTGCCTCGGTCGTTGAAGACGCGCACAATCATGTCGCTCTCGATACCACGTGATGCCGCGTCCTGCGGATTGATCGTTACGGGCTCGCGACCGTGGATCTTCGACTTGAGGCTGTGTCCACCGTTGTCGTACTGGCTGTGCAGGCGTGATGCAGGCTGATTCGAGATCAGGTGCAGCGGGAAGCGGTCCGCCAGGTCGGCGCGGAGCCACTCCACGGGTTCGAACCACGTCGGATGTCCGGTGCAGTCGTCGTAGCCGAACGAGTCGATCTTCTCGGAGAAGATCTCGATCCGGCCCGACGGCGTCGACAGGGGGAAGCGCTGGGGATCGCGGCGCAGTGCTTCGAAGCTGCCGGGAAACGGCCCGCCGAGTGCCGGCAGTTCGACACCGGAGGTGCGTTGCCAGAAGTCGTCGAAGTCGGGCAGGTCCACGTCGTCGCCGAGGCTCGCCCGTGTTTGGACATAGAGGTGCCGGACCCAGTCGATCTCGGAACGCGTCTGGGTGAACTCGCGCTCGTAGCCGAGACGCGCAGCCAAGGCGGCGAAGATCTGGTGGTCGGTGCGTGCCTCGCCGGCCGGCTCGCGGACCTTCGGCATCGCGACGAGATGGGGGTCGGAGAACCCCGCGGCGAAATCGTCACGCTCCAGGCTGGTCGCAACGGGCAGCACGATGTCGGCGAACTTCGCCGTGGTGTTCCACCACGCCTCATGGACCACCACCGTGTCCGGGCGCTGCCAGGCTCGGGTGAGGCGGTGGAGGTCCTGGTGGTGGTGGAAGGGGTTTCCTCCGCACCAGTAGATCAGGCGCAGGTCCGGCAGGGTCAGGCGCCGGCCGTCGTAGTCGATGGTCGCCCCCGGCTTCAGCAGCGTGTCGGCGATCCGGGCGACCGGAATGAAGTCCGCAACAGGGTTCTCCACCCGCGGTATCGATGCCACAGACGGTCGGCCGGGGGCAACCCCCGTCGCATCCATCGTCGCGTAGCCCGCACCCCAGCCGCAGCCGGGGCGGCCGAGTGAACCCGCCATGGCCGCCAGCACCACCGACATCCAGATCGGCTGCTCGCCGTGGTCCGCCCGCTGTATGGCGTAGTTGACCATGATGAGGGAACGCTGTGCGAACAGACGGTATGCGAGATCGAGAATGGTGTCACGGCTGATGCCCGTGATCCTCGCGGCCCAGTCGGCGTCCTTGACGGCGCCGTCCACCTTGCCGGTCAGGTAGGCGGCGAACCGGTCGAACCCCTCGCAGCAGCGGGTGAGGAAGTCCGCGTCGTACCAGTCGTTGACCAGCATCGTGTGCGCGATGCCGAGCATCAAGGCGGTGTCGGTGTTGGGGATGACCGGCAGCCACTCGGCGTCGAGGAAGTCAGCGGTGTCACTGCGGATCGGGCTGACGTTCACGAACCGTACCCCGGCCGCACGGCACTTCCGCTGCCAGTCCCGCGTCTGGTGCCGGGCCAGCCCGCCGGGGTTGATCTGGCTGTTCTTCAGAGCCAATCCCCCGAAAGCCACCACGAGTTCACAGCTCTCGGCGATCTCCTCCCACATCGGCATCCGGGACTGGTAGCTCCACGGGGCCCCGCCGATCACATGCGGAAGGATGACCTCAAGAGCGGCGGTGCTGTACGTGTTGCGTGAGTCGGTGTAGCCGCCGCCCAACGCCAGGAACCGCTGGAGCTGACCCTGTGCGTTGTGGAACCCGCCCGCACTGGCCCAGCCGTACGAGCCGCCGAACACCGCGCTGTTGCCGTGCTGTGCTCGCACTCGGCGCAATTCCTCGCTCACCAGTGTGAGAGCGTCGTCCCAACCGACCTCTACGAAGCTGTCCGTACCCCTGCCCGTTTCACCGTCGCGCGGCAGGCCATCGAGCCACCCTTTGCGCACCGCGGGGCGCAGCACACGCGCGCGGTCCTTGGCAGCCGTCACCATCCCCGGGCCGATCGGCGACGGCGCAGGGTCGTCACCCCGGGGCTCAATGCGCACCAAATGACCTGAATTCACCACGGCTACGAAACTGCCCCAGTGCGTCGCCACCGGGATGCGCCGTTCCACCATGCGTCAACTCCATCCCTGAGGTCTCTCCGGCTCTCGAGCAAAGGCCGCTGCACCACGGGGCTTCGCATCAGCCGGCGGTCCGCAGGACACAGGCTCCCCCCGGCGGACGGTGCCCAACCCTGAGGGCGTGCACGACTCCACCACCGCTACTGGTGAAGAGGCAGTGTTCGCAGCGTGCGCTATTCGCGACAAGGACCCGTCAGCGCAGCGATGTTCCGAACGGATCGCCGTTGGTAGGAGCGGTCCAAGGCGCGATGACTGCAGCGGACATGGAGACGACAGCCAGGAGCATGAAGAGAGGTGGCTGTACCCACCCATGGGCGCGGCGAGCACTGCTCCGCAGAAGGGAGCCAGGGCGGCGGCGGTGGTCGCCGGGGCCGCGAGCAGCCCGGACAGCCGACCGTAGTGGGTAGTGCCCCAGCGGTCGGTGACAGCAGTGGCCTGCACCAGGGTGAGATTGCCTCGGACCATGCCGGCCACAACCGACACGGCGATGAGCAGGCCAGGGTGCGCGTAGGGCCAGGGCGTGGGCGGGGATGGTGACGGCGGCGAGGATGGCGGCGAGTACGAGGTAGGTGTGGCGCCAGGACAGGTGGTCTGCGAGGGCCGCGGTCAAGGGTGCGAAGACGGTGGAGGCGAGTCCGCCGGCGAGGGTGACAATGGTCAGGGCGCGCACGTGGTCGGGAGCCCACCAGCGGGTGATGGCGGCGAACGCAGGCTGGTAGAAGATGGCGGCCATCGCGAGTCCGGCGAGCATCCGACCAGCGGTGAACACCGCAAGGTTGGTGGCTGCTGACACGGTCAGCAGGCTGATGGCACCGAGCATGGAGCCAACGGTCATGACGGCGCGGGGGCCTCTTCGGTCGAGGATGCGGCCACCACGGATCCCGGCCAGGGCGGAGACGACGAGTGCGAGGGAGAACGCCGCGGTGGTCGCCCCGGTCGGCCGGCCGGTCGCGGCGGTGATCTCGGGGTTGAGGACGGGGAACGCGTAGTAGACGATGCCCCAGCTCACGATCTGCGTGGCGCAGAGGGCGGGCAGGGCGGCGCGAGGCCGCGACCGGTCCCCTGTTCCGGTCGCGGCCCCACGCGCAGGGTGCCCAGGCTGGTCACGAGCCGCAGCAGCCGCCCGCCGGTGCCTCTTCGGCAGCCGCCCCGACCGGGGCGGGGGCGCCGAGCTGGACGAGCTGCGGTGCGGGCGCGCAGCAGCCGCCGTCGCCCTCAGCGGCGTCAGGGGTGTCGAACAGGCCGGCGCCGCCGCAGACTCCGGTCTCGGGCAGGGTCAGTTCCACACGGTCGGCGGACTCGAGGTCGCCGGCGATCGCGGCGGCGACGGAGCGGACCTGCTCGTAGCCGGTCATGGCGAGGAAGGTCGGGGCGCGGCCGTAGGACTTCATTCCGACCAGGTACACGCCCTGCTCGGGGTGGGAGAGCTCGCGGTGGCCGTGCGGGTAGACGGTGCCGCAGGAGTGCTGGTTGGGGTCGATCAGCGGCGCGAGCTCGACCGGGGCCTGGAGGCGCTCGTCGAGGCCCAGGCGCATCTCGTCGAGGAAGGACAGGTCAGGGCGGAAGCCGGTCAGCACGATCACTTCGTCGACCGGGTCCAGGCGGCGGCCGTCCTCGCCGACCAGGACCAGTCGGCCGTCGTCCGCCCGCTCGATCGCCTCGGTGCGGAGGCCGGTGACCGCGTCCGCGTGGCCCTCGTCGACGGCGGCCTTCGCCGCCAGGCCCAGGGCGCCGCGGGCCGGGAGCTGGTCGGCCTCTCCCCCGCCGAAGGTGGAGCCGGAGATGCCCCGGCGCAGGATCCACATGCCCTTCGTGCCCGCGCCGTCGTCGGACTTCGCGAGGTCGGCGAGGTAGGCGAGAGCGGTGAACGCGGAGGCGCCCGAGCCGATCACGGCAGTGCGCTTGCCCGCGTACCGGGCGCGCACGGCCGGGTCCTTCAGATCCGGGACGCGGTAGGTGATCCGGTCCGCGGCGGCCTTCTCGCCGAGCGCGGGCAGACCGCTGCCGCCGGCCGGAGACGGCGTGGCCCAGGTGCCGGAGGCGTCGATCACGGCGCGGGCGAAGACGCGCTCCTCACGGCCGTCGGTGTGGGCGACGTGCACGACGAAGGGCTGCTGCTCGCGGTCGGCGTCCACGATCCGGTCCCGGCCGGTGCGGGAGACGCCGGTGACGGTGGCGCCGGTGCGGACGCGGTCGCCGAGGACGTCGGCGAGTGGCTGCAGGTAGCGGTCGGCCCAGTCGCCGCCGGAGGGGTAGGTGCTGGGGTCGGGGCGGGTCCAGCCGGTGGGGGCGAGGAGTTTCTCGGCGGCGGGGTCGACGACCTCGCCCCAGGTGGAGAACAGCCGCACGTGCGCCCACTCGCGCACCGCGGCGCCGGCAGTGGGCCCGGCTTCCAGGAGCAAGGGCTCGATGCCCTGGTCGATGAGGTGGGCGGCGGCGGCCAGTCCGGCGGGTCCGGCCCCGATGACGACGACGGGCAGCTCGGTGGTGGCGGGCGCGGTCACGGCGACTCCTTGCGTGTTTCGACATCTGTCGATGGCTTGCGCGGCCCAGCATGACACCTGTATTGATGAGCGTCAACATAGACATTCATCAAAGCCAAGGTGATTCGCTGATGGAGCACATCGACGTCGCCGTCATCGGCGGCGGCCAGTCCGGTCTCGCCACCGCCCACGCGTTCCTGCGGCGCGGGCTGCGGCCGGTGGTGCTGGAAGCGTCCGACCGTGCGGCCGGGTCGTGGCCGCACTACTACGACAGCCTCGCGCTCTTCTCGCCCGCCCGGTACAGCTCCCTGCCCGGGATGCCGTTCCCCGGCGCCTACCGCGACCGTTACCCGCACCGCGACGAGGTCGTCGCCTACCTCACCGCCTACGCCGACCGCCTGGACGCCGAGATCCGCACCGGCAGCCGCGTCATCGCGGTACGTCACACCGGCGACGGCTTCGCAGTGGAACTGGAGGGCGGCGGCCGGCTGTCCGCGCGGGCCGTTGCGGCGGCCTCCGGGACGTTCGGACACCCGCACCGGCCCGCGCTGCCGGGCCTGGAGGACTACGCCGGGCAGGTGCTGCACGCCGCCGACTACCGCAGCCCGGCCCCCTTCTCCGGCCGCCGGGTGGTGGTGGTCGGGGCCGGGAACTCCGCGGTGCAGATTGCCGCCGAGCTCGCCGAGACGGCACGCGTCACGCTCGCCACCCGCAGCCCGGTGAAGTTCGCGGCCCAGCGCATCCTCGGCCGCGACCTGCATTTCTGGACGACCCGCACCGGCCTGGACGCCGCGCCCCTTGGCCGGTTCCTTGCGCGCCCGCCGGCGCAGCCGGTCTTCGACGACGGCCGCTATCGGGCGGCCCTGGCCGCAGACCGGCCCGACCAACGGCCGTTGTTCACCAGCGCCGACGGGGCCGAGCTCGTCTGGCCGGACGGGCGGCGGGAGGAGGTCGACGCGATCGTGCTCGCCACCGGCTACCGCCCCGACCTGCCCTACCTCACCGACCTCGACGGTGCTCTCGACGCCGACGGGAGCCCCCGGCACCGCGAAGGGATCGCCACCCGGGCGCCGGCGCTGGCGTTCGTCGGGCTGGAATGGCAGCGCAGCCTGTCGTCGAACTCGCTGCGCGGCGTCGGGCGGGATGCGGAGCGCATCACCCGGCGCCTGGCCGCCCATCTCACGCGCCGGTGACGGACCTCCGTACTGGTTCGACATGTGTCAACATAGACGCATGTCGAATGCGAAGATGCTGCCGCTGCTCGAAGCCGACGGCCAGGGCGTGGTGCCGTGCTGCCCGCCGCTGACCGAGCGCCCGATGACCGCGGAGGAGGCCGAGACGGCCGCGCGAATGTTCAAGGCGCTCGGTGACCCGGTCCGGCTGCGGCTGTTCTCCGCAGTGGCCTCCCACGAGGGCGGGGAGGCGTGCGTGTGTGACATCTCCGACGTCGGCGTCTCCCAGCCCACGGTGTCCCACCACCTGAAGAAGCTCAAGGAAGCCGGGCTGCTCACCTCCGAGCGGCGCGGCACCTGGGTGTACTACCGGGTCGAGCCGTCGGTCCTGGCGGCGATGGGCAAGCTGCTGGCCATGCCGGCCGCGGCCTGACGCCGAACGGCACTGACGGGGACGGAGGGTGCCCCGGCCCAGCTGCGGAGGCCAGCAGAACCCGACGTGCTGCTGTAGTCAGACCATGGTCGAAGCCGCGTAGTCGAGCGTCGCCGGCCGCCCGGTACAACGCGGCCAGGGACGCGCGCATCGCCTGCGTTCACAGGAGCCCGGCGATCTCGCGTACCGCGTCCCGGGCCGGGCGGCCCACGCCGATGAGGGTCGCGGAGGCCGGACCGGTCCAATCGCCGTACCCGAGCAGATGCAGCCGCGGCTCCCCCAGGGCGCGCGTGCCGTCGGTGGTGATGTGCCCGCGCGGGCCGCGCAGGTTCAGCGGGGCGAGATGGGCCAGGGCCGGGCGGAAGCCGGTGCACCAGATGACCGCGTCCGCGTCGGATTGGCGGCCGTCGACCCACTGGACCCCGTCGCCGCTGAGCCGGGCGAACATCGGCTTCGCGTGCAGAAGTCCGGCGTCGCGGGCGGCGCGAACCGTTGGCACAGCGACGATGTCCCCGAGGGAGGCGACGCCGCCGGTGTCGTCGCGGCCCTCTTCGAGGGCGCGGCGGCGGGCGGTGGCGACGTCGAACAAGGCGCGGCCGTCGATGTCGTCGGCCAGGAACCGTGGCGGTCGCTGCGTCGCCCACGTTGCCTCGACGTTGCCGTCCAGGGCGAGGTCGGCGGCGATTTGGGCACCGGAGTTCCCGCCGCCGACCACGATGACGCGCTGTCCGGCGAAGTCGGCCGGACAGCGGTAGCCCACGGTGTGCAGTTGCCGCCCGGTAAAGACGGATCGGCCGGGGACAGCGGGGAGGAAGGGTCGCGACCAGCTGCCGGTCGCGCAGATGACCGCCTTCGCCGACCAGATGCCGGTCTCCGCCTCGACCAGGAGTCGGCCTGCGTCGCGGCGTACGGCGTCCACGCGGGTGCCGTGCTGCACGGGCAGGTCGTAGCGCTTCTCGTACTCGGTGAGGTAGTCCACCACGTGCCGGGCGCCCGGGTACGTTTCGCCGGGCTGAGCGGGCATGAGTCGTCCGGGCAGGGAGGAGTGCTCGGCCGGGGAGAACAGGTGGAGGGAGTCCCACATGTGCTGCCATGCCCCGCCCGGTGCGGATCTCGGCGTCCAGGATCACGAAGTGGAGGCCCTGGCGGCGCAGGTGGTAGCCGGCGGCGAGCCCTGCCTGGCCGCCGCCGACCACCACCACATCCGTGTGCTGTGTCACGGGGCCGTCGTCACCGCGTCGGCGGTGAACTTCTTGCGCCAGGCGAGCGCGACGTAGACCAGGCCGATCAGCACCGGGACTTCGATGAGCGGGCCGACGACGCCGGACAGGGCCTGGCCGGAGGTGACGCCGAAGGTGGCGATGGCGACCGCGATAGCGAGTTCAAAGTTGTTGCCCGCCGCGGTGAAGGCGAGAGTCGTGGTGCGGTCGTAGGCCAGGCCGAGGCTCTTGCCGAGGAGGAAGGTGCCGAAGAACATGATCGCGAAGTAGACCAGCAGTGGCAGCGCGATGCGGGCGACGTCCAGCGGCTGCGAGGTGATGGTCTTCCCTTGCAGGGCGAAGAGGATGACGATCGTGAACAGCAGCCCGTACAGGGCCCACGGGCCGATTTTCGGCAGGAACTTCGCCTCGTAGTCGCTACGGCCCATCTTCTGCTCGCCGATGCGGCGGGTGAGGAACCCGGCCAGCAGTGGGATGCCGAGGAAGATGATGACGTTCAGAGCGATGTGCCAGACGGACACGTCCAGGCCCTGGCCGTCGCCGAGGTTCATCCAGCGGGGCAGCAGGTCGAGGTAGAACCAGCCCAGCAGACCGAACGCGAGCACCTGGAACACCGAATTCAGCGCGACCAGGACGGCCGCCGCTTCACGGTCGCCGCAGGCGAGGTCGTTCCAGATGATGACCATGGCGATGCATCGGGCGAGCCCGACGATGATCAGGCCGGTGCGGTACTCGGGCAGGTCCGGCAGGAAGATCCATGCGAGGGCGAACATGACCGCGGGGCCGAGGATCCAGTTGATGACCAGCGAGGAGATGAGCAGCTTGCGGTCGCTGGTCACGCGGTCGAGCTTGTCGTAGCGGACCTTGGCCAGGACCGGGTACATCATGACGAGCAGGCCGAGCGCGATCGGCAGGGAGATCCCGCCGATCTCGATCTCCGCGAGGGCGTCGTTCATGCCCGGGATCAGGCGGCCCAGGCCCAGGCCGACGGCCATGGCGAGCAGGATCCACACCGCGAGGTAGCGGTCGAGGGTGGAGAGCCTCTTGACGATCGAGTCGCCGCCACCGTCAGTCGGAGCGGGGGCGGTGGTGGGCTCGGTGGAGGTCACGGGCAGGCCCTCTTGTTCTCGGCGGCGGTGCGGGCGGAGGCGGCCAGCTCGGCGAACTGCTCGGACAGGCCGACCAGGACCTCGGGCTTGAGCTTGTAGTAGGTGAAGCGGCCGCAGGGCTCGGTCTCCACGATCCCGGCCTCGCGCAACACCTTCATGTGGTTGGACAGGTTGGTCTGCTTGGCTCCGGTCTCCTCGACCAGGTGCGTCGTGCACAGCGTCTCGCGCGCCAGCAGGGTCACGATCTGAAGGCGGAGCGGATCGCCCAGCACCCGGATCACATCAGGATCGACTGAAGTCAGCATGCACTGATACTCTCACATCATCACTCGCTGATACCAGCGGGGGCTGAAGTCATTGGCGGCTGGGTTCCGCCATGCGACGAGAGAGAACGATCACCATGGCCGACAAGCCGTCCGTCCTGTTCGTCTGCGTCCACAACGCCGGCCGCTCCCAGATGGCCGCCGCGTGGCTGACCCACCTGGCCGGAGACCGAGTCGAGGTCCGCTCCGCCGGCTCCAACCCCGGCGACCAGGTCAACCCGGCCGCCGTCGAGGCCATGGCCGAAGTCGGCATCGACATCTCCGCCGAGACCCCGAAGATCCTCACCATCGACGCGGTCCGCGAGTCGGACGTGTGCATCACCATGGGCTGCGGCGACACCTGCCCCGTCTTCCCCGGCAAGCGCTACCTCGACTGGAAGCTCGAGGACCCGGCAGGCCAGGGCGTCGAGGCCGTCCGCCCGATCCGCGACGAGATCAAGACCCTGGTGGAAGGTCTGATCGCCGAGATCGCTCCGGCGAAGCCGGAGGCCACGGCGTGAGCGAGATACGCGAGGTCGTCATCATCGGCTCCGGCCCCGCCGGATACGCCGCCGCCCTCTACACCGCCCGCGCCCAGCTCAGGCCCCTGCTGTTCGGCAGCTCCATCTTGGTCGGCGGATCTCTGACGACCACCACCGAGGTGGAGAACTTCCCCGGATTCCCCGAGGGCGTCGACGGCCCCGTCCTGATGGAGAACATGCGGGCTCAGGCCGAGAAGTTCGGCGCTGAGATGATCGACGACGACATTGCCGAGGTGGACCTCACCGGTGACATCAAGCTCCTCACCGACTCCTCGGGCACGGTGCACCGCGCGAAGACGGTGATCATCGCGACCGGCTCCGGCTACCGCAAGCTAGGCCTGCCGAACGAGGACGAACTGTCCGGCCGGGGTGTGTCCTGGTGCGCAACCTGCGACGGGTTCTTCTTCCGCGACCGCGACATCGTCGTGGTCGGCGGCGGCGACACCGCCATGGAGGAAGCCACCTTCCTCACCCGCTTCGCCCGCTCGGTCACCGTAGTCCACCGCCGCTCCACCCTGCGCGCCTCCAAGGTCATGCAGGACCGGGCCTTCGCCGACGACAAGATCTCCTTCGCCTTCGACAGCGAGATCGCCGAGATCAGGGAGGCGAACGGGATGCTCGGCGGTGTCGTCCTGCGCGACGTCCTCACCGGCGCCACCCGCGATCTGGACGTGACGGGGCTGTTCATCGCCATCGGGCACGACCCACGCACCGAACTTTTCAAGGGCCGGCTCGACCTTGATGGCGAGGGCTACATCACTGTCGCCGCCCCAACGACGCGTACCAGCCTGCCGGGAGTGTTCGCTGCCGGCGACGTCGTCGACCACACCTACCGCCAGGCCATCACCGCTGCCGGCACCGGAGCAGCCGCAGCCCTGGACGCTGAACGCTACCTCGCTGCCCGCAACACGGCGCAGGCCGAGCCGGAGACCGTCGCAGTCCCTGCCTGATCCGCACAACGACGGCATGGCCGATCCCGCGAGTTCCCGGGATCGGCCGTGCCATTGCCGTTCCCGTTCCGGGTCAGCTTGGCCGTGCGTTCGTGCACGGAGCCTCGCCTTTGTGCGCTTCAACGCGAGGACTCACCGTTCCGTAGCGGCGCGGGCGGCTGGGTGGGCGTCCGGGCAGCAGGTATTTGGGGTGGTATCCGTCTGGCTGTTCGAGGATCGAGACGTGGCCGATGGGGCGGCTGGTCTGTTCCTCCGTGAGCCGCGCCAGCTTGGGAGGCAGGAGAACGGGGTTCTGGTCGACGGTGAGGTAGGCGCCATCGCTCTCGCGGTGAAACCGGTCTGTCGTGAGCTGGAGGATGCGGGCGGCGGGCAGTCCATGGACAACGCTCGTGATCAATACATCGAGGCCGTCCCCGCCCCCGTCTCCGGTGGGCGCCAGGCCGTGCCGAGGACGCAGTACGAACTGGGCAGTGCCGGGCCGTGCTCCGGGATCATCATCCGCCGGTAGGGGCCGAGCGCGAACCCCGCGTCCCGCAGCGCGGCGACGGGATCGCGGGACAGGTGGCAGCCGCCGGACAGCGGCGGCCACAGCGTCCGGTCCAGGGCGCGCTGGGTGAAGGTCATCATCCGCCCGCCGCCCCGGCCGTGCTCGAAGAACCGCAGCTGGCCGCCGGGCCGCAGCACCCGCCGCGCCTCCCCGAGCGCCCGCGGCACGTCGCGGACGCTGCACAGCACGAGTGAGACCACGACCGCGTCGAAGGCCTCGCTCTTGACCGGCAGCGCCTCGGCCGCGCCCGGCGCCACGTCCACCGGCACCCGCGCGCGCAGCGCCGCCTCCACCGCCAACCGCCGCAGCAGCCGCTCCGGTTCGATGGCGACGACCTCCGAGACGGCGCCCGGATAGTGGGAGAAGTTCAGCCCGTTGCCCGCGCCGACCTCGATCACCCGCCCGGACAGCCCGGCCAGCAGCCGCCCGCGGACGCGGCCCACGCCCATCCGGGTCTCGGCGCCCACACTGGCCCGGGCGTAGTAGCGGGCGAAGAGCGGATGGTGCACGGCGTCCCGCGGCACCCCGCGGGCGGATCGCAGCGGCATGGGCCCTCCCTCACGAGGTGGTGCCTTACCGCGATTGTCCCCCGTACGACCGCTCCGCACCCACCGCACCGGCGGCCGGGTGCGCCCTGCCGCTCAGGGCGCCTCGCGCGCCCCGAAGGCCGCCGCGTCCCACGTGCCGTCCAGCCGGGGCGCCAGCCATCCCGGCGCCGCCGACCGGAAGGCGGCCGGCGGCAGGGCACCCGCCCCGGCGGGGACGGCGCCGAGCAGCGGAGCGCCGGACACCTCCGGGAGGTCCGCGAGGTTGCAGCGCGCGGCGAGGTCCGGGGCCCCGGGCCAGCTGCCGATCACCACACCGGGCAGGTCGAGACCGCGGGAGCGCAGTTCACGCGCCGTCAGCTCCGTGGTGTTGAGCGTGCCGAGGCCCGCCGACGTCACCAGCAGCACCGGGGCGCCCAGCAGCGCGGCGACGTCCGCCAGCGTCCCGCCGTCCGCGTCGAAGCGGACCAGCAGCCCGCCCGCCCCCTCGACCAGCACCAGATCGTGCTCGGTGGCCAGCTTGTCCGCGGCTTCGGCCACCTCCGCCGGGCGCACCGGCGCCCGTCCGGCCCGGCGCGCGGCCGTGCCGGGCGCCAACGGCTCCGGATAGCGGGCCACTTCGGCCGCCGTCACGGCCCCCGCGAGGCGCGCCACCTCCCGCGCGTCCCCCGGTTCGTCCGGCCCCACGCCCGTCTGCGCGGCCTTCAGCACCGCCACCGACCGGCCGCCCGCCAGCGCCGTCGCGGCCACGGCGGCCGTCACGACCGTCTTGCCGATCTCCGTGCCCGTGCCCGTGATCACCAGTACCGGCATGTCATCCTTCCTCCGCCGCCGCGCACACCGCGCGGGCGATGCGTGCCACGTCCGCGTCGCCCGTGACGTACGGCGGCATGGTGTAGATCAGGTCGCGGAACGGCCGCAGCCACACGCCCTCGCGGACGGCCGCCGCGGTCGCCGCCCGCATGTCGACGGCGTGGTCGAGCTGCACCACGCCGATCGCGCCCAGCACCCGTACGTCCGTCACGCCCGGCAGCCCGGCCGCGGGGGCCAGACCGTCGCGCAGGCCGGACTCGATCCGCTTGACCTCCGCGAGCCAGTCCTGGCCGAGCAGCAGCCCGATCGACGCGCACGCCACGGCCGCGGCCAGCGGATTGCCCATGAACGTCGGCCCGTGGGCCAGGACCGGCACCTCGCCGCGCGAGATGCCGTCGGCCACCTCCGACGTGCACAAGGTGGCCGCCATCGTGAGATAGCCGCCGGTCAGCGCCTTGCCGACGCACATCACGTCCGGCGTCACCGCCGCGTGCTCCGCCGCGAACAGCGCGCCGGTCCGGCCGAAGCCGGTCGCGATCTCGTCGAACACCAGCAGCACGCCGTGCGCGTCGCACGCCTCCCGCAGCACCCGCAGGTACGCGGGGGAGTGGAACCGCATGCCGCCGGCGCCCTGCACCACCGGCTCGACGATTACCGCAGCCAGTTCGCCGGCGTGCCGCTCGATCGTCGACCGCAGATGGTCGGCGTACGTCTCGTCGTACTCGGCGGGGGGCGCGTCGGCGAAGAACTGGCGCGGCAGGGCGCCCGACCACAGCTCGTGCATCCCGCCCTCGGGGTCGCACACCGACATGGGCTGCCAGGTGTCGCCGTGGTAGCCGCCGCGCCAGGTCAGCAGGCGGCGCTTGGCGGGGCGGCCCAGCGAACGCCAGTACTGGAGGCACATCTTGACCGCGACCTCGACGGAGACCGAACCGGAGTCGGCCAGGAAGACGTGCTCGAGCCCGTCCGGTGACATGTCGACGAGGAGCTTCGCCAGCCGGACGGCGGGCTCGTGGGTGAGCCCGCCGAACATCACGTGGCTCATCCGCTCCAACTGCTCGCGGGCGGCCTCGTTCAGCACCGGGTGGTTGTAGCCGTGGATCGCCGACCACCAGGACGACATCCCGTCCACCAGCTCCGCCGAGCCGTCCGCGGGACGCAGCCGCACCCCGCTCGCCGACTCCACGACGAGCGGGTCCTGCCGCCCCGGCATGGGGCCGTACGGGTGCCAGACGTGCCGCCGGTCTAGCGCCAGCAGCTCGTCCACCGTCAGCGCGGGCTCAGGCATTGGGCGCGAGATCCGTTCCGGCACCGCGGCGGCGCACGGCCACCAGATCCGTCCGGGGCTCCTCGGCCCTGGCGGCCGGTGCCGGAGCGCAGACCCCGCCGTCGGCGTGCGACCCGCAGCCGCCGCCCTCCTCGCCGTTCCCGTGCGATCCGCAGCCGCCGCCCGCGTGCGATCCGCAGCCGCCACCGGCCGCCGTGACCCGGTGCTCCGGCAGGGTCACCCGGTCGGCGCCCTCCACCTCGAAGCCGGCGTCCGCGATCATCTCCAGGTCGGCGTGGCCGGCCTGGCCCTCACTGGTGAGGTAGTCGCCCAGGAAGATGGAGTTGGCCAGGTTCAGGGCCAGCGGCTGCATGGTGCGCAGGTGGACCTCGCGCCCGCCGGCGATGCGCACCTCGACGTCCGGGCAGACGAACCGGGTCATCGCCAGGATGCGCAGGCAGCGCTGCGGGGTGAGGTGCCACTCCTTGGCCAGCGGCGTGCCCTCCATCGGGATCAGGAAGTTGACCGGCACCGAGTCCGGGTCCAGTTCGCGCAGCGAGAAGACCACGTCGACCAGGTCCTCGTCGCTCTCGCCCATGCCCGCGATGAGACCCGAACAGGCGGAAAGCCCGGCCGCGTGCGCCTTGCGCACCGTGTCCACCCGGTCGGCGTACGTGTGCGTGGTCGTGATGTCCCCGTACGTCGCCTCGGACGTGTTGAGGTTGTGGTTGTAGGCGTCGGCGCCCGCCTCGCGCAGCCGCTCCGCCTGACCGTCGGAGAGAAGTCCCAGGCAGGCGCACACCTCGACGGACCCGTCCTGCTCCTTGATGGCCCGGATGGTGTCCGAGACCCGGTCCACGTCCCGGTCGGTCGGGCCGCGACCGCTGGCCACCAGGCACACCCGCTTGGCGCCCCCGGACACCCCGGCAGCGGCGGCCGCGGTGGCCTGGTCGGGCTTGAGCCAGGTGTACTTGAGGATCTCCGCCTTGGAGCCCAGCCGCTGCGAGCAGTAGGAGCAGTCCTCGGGACACAGGCCCGACTTGAGGTTGACGAGGTAGTTGAGTTTCACCCGTCGGCCGAACCAGTGCCGGCGCACCTTGCCGGCCGCGGCCACCACATCGAGCAGGTCGTCGTCGGAAGTGGCGAGGACGGCCAGAGCCTCCTCGCGGGTCGGCGACTCGCGCCGAAGCCCCTTGTCCACCAGCGTGTTCAGCAGGTCCATGAGAGCCGATCCTGTCCTAAGGGGCCGCCCGGGGCCAAGGAGAGTTTGCACAACACTGACAGATCGACGTGTGGGTATTGCCACACCTCGCGGGGGTGGCGATGCCGCTAGTGTCTGTCCATTGCCTACAAATTCCCGGAGGGACGGCTCATGGCGTTCGGCTGGATCGACGAACAGGCCCGGGCGCGCCACGAGGCGGGACTCGTACGGGTTCTGCGCCCCCGCCCGGCCGACTCGCCGCTGCTGGACCTGGCGAGCAACGACTACCTCGGACTGGCCCGGCACCCGGAGATCACCGAGGGCGCGGCCCGGGCGGCGCGCACCTGGGGCGGCGGCGCGACCGGTTCCCGGCTCGTGACCGGCACGACCGAACTGCACGCCGCACTCGAACGCGAACTGGCCGCGTTCTGCGGATTCGAGGCCGCGCTCGTGTTCTCCTCCGGTTACGCGGCCAACCTCGCCGCGGTCACCGCCCTGGCACCGCACGGCAGCCTGGTCGTATCCGACGCGGGCAACCACGCCTCGCTGATCGACGGCTGCCGACTGGCCCGGGGCGCGACCCAGGTGGTGGCGCACGCCGAGCCGGACGCCGTGCGCAAGGCGCTGGCCACGCACGACGGGCCCGCGGTCGCCGTCTCCGACACGGTCTTCTCGGTCGACGGCGACGCCGCGCCCCTGGCCGCGCTCGCCGACGTGTGCCGGGAGCGCGGCGCCGGTCTGGTCGTGGACGACGCGCACGGGCTGGGGGTGCTCGGCGACGGCGGCCGGGGCGCCCCGTACGCGGCGGGTCTCGCGGGCCGGGAGGACGTCGTCGCCACGGTCACGCTGTCCAAGTCACTGGGCAGCCAGGGAGGCGCGGTACTGGGTTCGGCCCGGGTGATCGGCCACCTGGTCAACGCCGCCCGGACGTTCATCTTCGACACCGGCCTCGCCCCCGCCGCGACGGGCGCGGCGCTGGCCGCGCTGAGCCTTTTGCGCCGCGAGCCCGAACGCGCGGCGCGGGCCCGTGCCGTCGCCGCCGAACTGCACGCACGCCTGACCGCCTCGGGCCTGGCGGCGGTACGTCCGGACGCCGCGGTGGTCTCGGTGCGCGCGCCCTCCCCGGAGGGGGCGGTGCGGTGGGCCGCCGACTGCCGTGCGGCCGGCCTGTCCGTGGGCTGTTTCCGTCCTCCTTCCGTGCCGGACGGTGTCTCACGGCTCAGGCTGACCGCTCGGGCGGACCTCTCCGGGGAACAGATCGAACGCGCGGTGCGGGTGATCGGCGAGACGCGACCATGAGTCGGCGTGGCATGGCCGTGCGTCGTCCGACGTCTCGTGGGGTGGTCAGTCCTGGTGGATCCCGGCGGTGAAGGACGTCCAGCTCTCGGGGGAGAAGAGCAGGGCGGCCCCGGCGGGGTTCTTGGAGTCGCGCACCGCGAGCAGTCCGGCCCAGCGGCCGGCCGACGGCCGGGCCGTCTCCACGCAGTTGTTCGCGCCCGTGCTGTAGCTGCTGCGCAGCCACCGCACGCCGGTCAGATCGGGGCCGGCAGGGATGTTCCGGGGAAGTTCGGACAGGGAGCGTGACATGGTGCCTCCTTACGCGCCTGCCGCGGTCGCGGCGATGAAGTCCAACGAGTCCTCGGGCGAAAGGGCATGGATCAGAAGGGCGTTGAAGGCCTCGGTATAGGCCTCTAGGTCTTCTTTCCGTTCGAGGTGCAGGCTACTCGTCAAGTGGTCGAGAACAACCACGTCCAGATCAGAAGTGCTCGAAAAGGAGAAGATTACGAAAGGGCCGGTGACACCGATGTGCGCCCCTGCGGCAAACGGCAATACCTGGAGCCGGACATGGGGCAGACGTGCCGCCTCCACCAGCCGCTCCAGCTGGCGGGCCATCACCCCGGGGCCGCCCACCTGCCGGCGCAGCACCGCCTCGTCCAGCACCGCGCTCAGCTCCAGCGGCGGTTCACCGCGCAGCACGTCCTGCCGGGCCAGCCTGACCTCCACCAGCGCGTCCAGCCGTTCCTCCGGCATCCCCTCCACGGCGGCCCGCGTCACCTCGCGGGCGTACTCCGGTGTCTGGAGGAGTCCGGGGACCACCGTGGTCTCCAGCGTGCGCATGGCGCCGGCCTGGGACTCCAGGCTGATGAAGTCGCGGTAGGTGGGCGGCAGCACCCCGCGGTAGGCGTGCCACCAGTGGTGCCGGCCGCCCGCGTCGTCGGAGCGCGCCAGCATGATCAGCAGCCCGCGCAGCTGGTCGTCGTCCACGCCGTACGCGTCGAGCAGTAACCGCACGTCGGCCGGTTTCGCCCCGCTCGTCCCGGTCTCGATGCGGCTGACCTTCGACTGGTGCCAGCCCACCAGCCGGGCCGCCTCCCCGCTGGTGATGCCCGCCGTCGTGCGCAGGGCGCGCAGTTCCGCGCCCAGCTTCCTGCGGCGCACCACCGGACCGTGCTGCATGGGCCACTCCCTTACTCCTTATGGGCCGCCCCAATACGCTCTGCCGTCGCAGAGTTCACCGCTTCGAGCGACAGATATATGCATATCTTGGTGGATCGCCGTCCTTCACGGGCCGGGTGATGGCAGTCTGGCGGCGAAGCACCAGTCCGGGACCGTACTCGAACCATCCGCTTCGTGTCGGACCACGGTCCCGTGAGAAAGGGGCGACGTCGCCATGGCCGATCACCTGGAAGCATCCGTCACTCTGCCGAGCGATCCCGCTTCGGTGGCAGCCGCGCGCACCTATGTGGTCGGCACGCTGGTGGAGTGGGGCCTGCCGGCGGACGCCGACGTGTCCGACACGGTCCGGCTCATCGTCTCCGAACTGGCGACCAACGCGGTCCAGCACACGCTCGGGCAGTCGCCCACCTTCACGGTGGACCTCGTCCTCGACCGTGACGAGCGGCTGCGCGTCGGCGTCACCGACAGCCATCCGCGATTTCCCAAGCGCCTGCCCGCCGCCGTGCAGCAGGACAACGGCCGCGGGATGGTGATCATCCGCTGGCTGACGGCCGAATGCGGCGGCAAGCTGCGGGTCCGCCCGACGCGGGAGGGCGGCAAGACCGTCTCCATCGAACTGCCCTGGAGCGCCCCCGGCCCGTCGGCCGCCGCCGAGGGGGTGACGGCGGGGCAGAACGCCGTCATCCCCCTCGGGAGAGCTACTCGACCCCGGGCTGTTTGACCCCGTGTCACTCGATCACGGGGCACTTGACCCCCCCGGGGGCTACTTGACCCGGCCGTAGGAGACGCTCCCGGTCCAGATCTTCTGCAGGCGCACCACGTCCCCGGTCTTCGGGGCGTGCCAGAGCTTGCCCTTACCGGCGTAGATGCCGACGTGGTAGACGCTGCGGCCCGAGTGGAAGAAGACCAGGTCTCCGGCCTTGCGCTTCTTGGCCGAGACGTGGCGGGTCTTGTTGTACTGCTGGGCCGCCGTGCGCGGCAGCTTCTTGCCGACCTTCTTGAACGAGTACAGCGTCAGGCCGGAGCAGTCGAACCTGCGGGGCCCGACGGCGCCCCACCTGTAGGGGGAACCCTTCTTGGAGGCCGCGATCTTGAGGGCCTTCGTCGCATGGGCCGCCGCGGCCGCCTCCGAGGAGAAACCGGGGACCACGACGGAGCCGCCCACCGCGGCGAGAGTGAGGGCCGAGGCCGTACCGGCACGAGCCATCAGGGACGGGACACGATTGAGCGCGAACATGCGCAACCCTTCGTCAGCCGCCTGTGAAGGATGACCTGTCGGATTCGGGCTGGCGAAGTTGCCCGGCCGCACGCGTGCGGCTTCACCCCAAGGGCTGCTCGGTCCGGCGCCTCTCCCACGGAGGCGACCGCTCCTGCGACCCGTCGTGCTCGGGTCCTCCACTCCTGCCGATCCACTTCCCTCGCGACCGGTCGTCCGGGCGGCGGCAGGATTCGGCGTCCGTCCGGACCGCCCCGCCGCTGCGGCGGGGGCTTGTCGTCAGTCACGGATCTTGTCCCGACGGAGGGGGAATTCCCAACGGAACGTGGCTTTTGTGTTGTTACTCACCACCCACCCGTTCGGGTGGACACCCCTGTGTTCGAGCCGGGGCCGCAGGGGGTGACGACCCCGGGACCAGCGGCGCAGCGGTGCACGCGGACGTCGGGAGAGGACGGCCGCGCAACTCGGACCGGTCGTCAACCGGGTGTGTTCCTACGCCGAAAGGAGGTACGTCTTTTGGTCCGTTTCGAACCCCGCCCACTCAACTCTCGGAACACGGCGGAAGGCTGAGGCGTTTCGTCCGCCGCTCGCCGTCCAGCACGCGCAGGGCCCGGGCGAGGGTGGGCGCGTGCAGTTCGGTCTCACCCCGCGCGTGCATCAGCTCCAGCGCGTCGCGCAGGGCCGCGGCCTTCCCGACCAGCGTCTGGGCGGCCCGCAGTCCCCGGTAGGTGTCGCCGTCCCGCGCGGGGTTGATGCGCCCGAGCAGGTCGACGACGTCCAGGTAGCGGTCGATCAGCTCCGCCTCGGCGCGGGTCAGGGCGGGCAGGGGCGGCAGTTCCGGTGGCAGCATCGGCCGTTCACCGGCTGCCGGGTGTGCCGGGCGCGGCGGAGCGGTCGGACACGATCCGGTCCACCAGCCCGTACTCCAGGGCCTGTTGGGCGTCCAGGACGGTGTCCCGCTCGATGTCCTCGGTCACCTGCGCCGGAGTGCGGCCCGTGTGCCGCACAAGGATCTCCTCCAGGCGGGCGCGGATCCGGGTCAACTCCTCGGCCCGGATGGCCAGGTCGCTCGCCTGCCCCTCCATCGGCTCGGTGAGCAGCGGCTGACGGAGCACCACCCGCGCCCCGGGCAGCATCGCCCGCTTGCCCGGCGTGCCCGCCGCCAGCAGCAGCGCGGCGGAGGCGCCGGCCTGTCCCAGGCAGGTCGTCTCCACGTCGCAGGCGACGTAGCGCATCGTGTCGTAGACCGCCGCCATGGCCGTGAACGAGCCGCCGGGGGAGTTGATGTAGAGGGCGATGTCCCGGTCCGGGGCCTGGTGCTCCAGATACATGAACTGCGCCATCACGTCGTTCGCGGAGGTCTCGTCGACCGGCGTCCCGAGGAAGACGATCCGCTCCTCCAGCAGCTTCGAGTACGGGTCCGACGTCCGGGCTCCGGCGCTCGTGCGCTCGGTGAACTCGGGCAGGACGCGGCGTGCGGACGGTCGGGTCATGGCGAACCCCTCCTCTTGGCGGAACCCTCTTCGGCTGCACTGGCTCCGTATAAAATGTACAGGACGTACATTGCGAGGGGGTGGGAATCGCGTAATCCCGCGATCATTTCCCGTGCGGTGGCTCGTGCAGGCCGAAGGAGGAGCCCTGGTCGTCCCGGCAGAGCTTGAACCGGCCGAACCGGGCCGCCGACTCCGCGTCCTCCTCGCCCTCCTCGCCCGGTTCCTCGACGGAGCCGCCCAGCTCACGCACCCGGGCCACGGCGGCGTCCAGGTCGTCGACCCGGAAGAACAGGTACGGGGAGGCGCCCGGGTCACCGCCGTGCATGCCGCCCGGCAGCCCGGCGGTGCCGATGGAGAACCCGCGCCCCGTGGGGCCCGCAGCGAGGGGCCAGCCGAACAGGGCGCCGTAGAAGACCCGCCCGCGCTCGGGGTCCGCCACGCCGAGCTCGAAGAACGACGGTTCGCCGGTCATGGGTACCTCCCGCGGGACGTGGCCATGGGCCGAGGGGTCGCCTCCGTCCCATCGTCCACCGAGCCCGGCGGCGGCGCAGCCGGTCGGCGTGGGGTGAACCGTAAGCTGGGGACATGGCCTACGAGATTCCGGTGACGCAAGCCAGGGCTGAGCTCGCCGACCTGATCAACCGGGTGGTGTACGGCGGCGAACGCGTCGTCGTGACGCGGCACGGCAAGCCTCTCGTCGCCCTCGTCTCCGCCGCCGACCTGGAGCGCCTGGAGCAGGAGGCCGGGGAGTCGTCGGAGGGGCAGGTGATCACCTCGGTCACCGGGGTCCGTGACACGGCCGCCCAGACACCCCGCGAACACCACCGCTTCGGCATCGCGGCGGAGCACAGGGGACCGAACCCTACCTAGGGTCCGCCGCCGTGCGCGCTGCCCGAGCCCCCGGCGGTGCGCGGGCAGACGGCGGCCCCCCGACGGCCCCGGTAATCAATCGGTCAAAACCGGGTCACACGGCGGAAACACTCTAGCCGTACTCTGCACCCCGATCCACCTGCGGTTTTCGAGTAACTCGCGGGTGCGCTGCGGCCCGTGCGTGTGTGTTACATCTAGTGCCGTCGCGGTGGCCGCGGCAGCCCGGACCGTCCGGTCCCGGCGTCATGTCCTGTGAGGTGGTACATGCAACTGACCCCGCACGAGCAGGAGAGACTGCTCATCCATGTGGCCGCGGACGTGGCGGAGAAGCGCCGCGCGCGAGGCGTGAAGCTCAACCACCCCGAGGTCGTCGCGCTGATCACCGCGCACATCCTCGAAGGCGCCCGGGACGGGCGGACCGTGGGTGAACTCATGTCCTCCGGACGCAAGGTGCTCCAGCGCGACGAGGTCATGGAGGGAGTCCCCGAGATGATCCACGACGTGCAGGTCGAGGCCACCTTCCCGGACGGCACCAAGCTGGTCACCGTCCACGCACCGATCGTCTGACGGGAACGGCGGCCATGATTCCCGGAGAGATCCTCCTCGCCGACCCGCCGGTCCCCTTCAACGAAGGGCTTCCGGTCACCCGTCTGACCGTCCTCAACACCGCCGACCGGCCCGTCCAGGTCGGCTCCCACTACCACTTCGCCGAGGCCAATCCCGGTCTCGACTTCGACCGCACCGCCGCGCACGGCACCCGGCTCAACATCGCCGCCGGCACCGCCGTGCGGTTCGAGCCCGGCATCCCCGTCGACGTCGAACTGGTCCCCCTCGCGGGCGCCCGCGTCGTCATGGGCCTGCGCGGCGCCACCGGAGGTGCCCTCGATGCCTGAGCTGTCCCGCGGCGCCTACGCCGACCTGTTCGGCCCGACCACCGGCGACCGGGTCCGCCTCGCCGACACCGACCTCTTCGTCGAGATCGAGGAGGACCGCGCGGGCGGCCCCGGCCGCTCCGGGGACGAGGCCGTCTTCGGCGGTGGCAAGGTGCTGCGCGAATCCATGGGCCAGTCGCGCGCCACCCGCGCCGAAGGAGCCCCCGACACCGTTGTCACCGGCGCCGTGATCATCGACCACTGGGGCATCGTCAAGGCCGACGTCGGCATCCGCGACGGACGGATCACCGGCATCGGCAAGTCCGGCAACCCGGACACGATGGACGGCGTCCACCCCGACCTCGTCATCGGGCCCGAGACGGAGGTCATCGCGGGCAACGGCAAGATCCTCACCGCGGGCGGCATCGACACCCACGTGCACTTCATCGCCCCGACCGCCGTCGACGAGGCGCTGGCGTCGGGCGTCACCACTCTCATCGGCGGCGGCACGGGCCCGGCCGAGGGCAGCAAGGCGACCACCGTCACCCCGGGTTCGTGGCACCTGGCGCGGATGTTCGCCGCCCTGGAGTCGAGCCCCGTCAACATCGGCTTCCTGGGCAAGGGCAGCACCATGTCCAAGGAGTCGATGCGCGACCAGCTCCGCGCCGGAGTGCTCGGCTTCAAGATCCACGAGGACTGGGGCGCCACCCCCGCCGTCATCTCCGCCTGCCTGGACGTCTGCGAGGAGTCCGGCGTCCAGCTCGCCGTCCACACCGACACCCTGAACGAGGCGGGCTTCGTCGGCGACACCTTCGACGCGGTCGCGGGCCGCACCCTGCACGCCTTCCACGTCGAGGGCGCGGGCGGCGGCCACGCGCCCGACATGATCACCGCGGTCTCACTGCCCAACATACTGCCGGCCTCCACCAACCCGACCCGGCCGCACACCGTCAACACCGTGGAGGAACACCTCGACATGCTGATGGTCTGCCACCACCTGAACCCGGCCGTCCCCGAGGACCTGGCCTTCGCCGAGTCCCGGATCCGGCCCAGTACCATCGCCGCCGAGGACGTCCTGCACGACATGGGGGCGATCTCCATCATGGCGTCGGACGCCCAGGCCATGGGACGCATCGGCGAGGTGATCATGCGGACCTGGCAGACCGCGCACGTGATGAAGCGGCGCCGCGGCTTCCTGCCCGGCGACACGCGGGCCGACAACCGGCGCGCCCGTCGATATGTCGCCAAGTACACGATCAATCCCGCCGTGGCGCAGGGCATCGAGCACGAGGTCGGCTCCGTCGAGAGCGGCAAGCTCGCGGACCTGGTGCTCTGGGAGCCACGGTTCTTCGGGGTGAAGCCGCTGCTCGTCCTCAAGGGCGGGCAGATCGCCTACGCGCAGATGGGCGACGCGAACGCCTCCATCCCGACCCCGCAGCCGGTCCTGCCGCGCCCGATGTTCGGTGCCCACGGGACGGCGCCGGCCGCCAACTCGGTCGCCTTCGTGACCGAGCGGGCCGTCGAGGACGGACTGGCGGAACGGCTCGGAACCGGGCGGGAACTGGTGCCGATCCGGTCGACGCGCGGGCGTACCAAGGCCGACATGCGGGAGAACGACGCGCTGCCCCGCGTGGAGGTCGCCGCGGACTCCTTCGCGGTGACCATCGACGGCGAACTCGTCGAGCCCGCACCCGTCGCCGAACTGCCGCTGGCCCAGCGGTACTTCCTCTTCTGAGCGCCGGGATGAGCCGCGCAGCACTGCTCGTCCTCGCGGACGGCCGCTTTCCCGCCGGAGGGCACGCCCACTCCGGCGGGGCGGAGGCCGCCGTCCGGGCGGGACGCGTGACCGACGCCGCGAGCCTGGAGGCGTTCTGCCGGGGGCGGCTGCATACGAGCGGCGCCGTCGCGGCGTCCCTCGCGGCGGCCGCGGCCCTGGGCGCGGACCCCGTCGGGCTCGACCGGGCCGCCGACGCCCGTACCCCGTCGCCCGCCCTGCGGGGGGTGGCGCGCAGACTCGGGCGGCAGCTGATGCGGGCCGCGCGGGCGACCTGGCCGCATCCCGAACTCGACGCGCTGGCGGGGAGGTTCCCCAAGGGCGCGCATCAGCCCGTCGTGCTGGGGGTCGTCGCCCGTGCGGCCGGGCTGGGGGCGCTGGACGCGGCGTACTGCTCCGCCTACGAGGGGGTGAGCGGGCCGGCCACCGCGGTCGTGCGGCTGCTCAGCCTCGATCCCTTCGACGCGACGGGGGTGCTGGCGCGCCTTGCGGACGACGTGGATCTGGTGGCGCGGGACGCGGTGGAGGCGGCGGGGCGCGTCATGACCGACGGGGTCGATGTGCTGCCCGCGCGGTCGGCGCCGTTGCTGGAGGTCGCGGCGGAGGCGCATGCGGCGTGGGCGGTCCGGTTGTTCGCCTCGTAGAGCGTTGTTCGCCCCCGCCAGGGGGGCTCCGCCCCCTGGACCCCCGTCGGCCTGGACGGCCTCGTCCTCAAACGCCGGACGGGCCGAATGACGCCGACCCCGACTTCGACAGGAGACCCGAATGCATCTTGACCACCACCACGAACTCCCCGCCGCCGTCTCCGCCGATGCCAGGCGGCCCGACGGTACGCGCCGGGCGGTGCGGATCGGGCTCGGTGGACCCGTCGGGTCCGGGAAGACCGCCACCGTCGCCGCGCTCTGCCGGGCCCTGCGCGAGGAGTTGTCGCTCGCCGTGGTGACCAACGACATCTACACCCGCGAGGACGCCGAGTTCCTGCTCCGGGAGGCGGTGCTGCCGCCCGAGCGGATCACCGCCGTGGAGACCGGGGCCTGCCCCCACACCGCCATCCGGGACGACATCTCCGCCAACCTGGAGGCCGTGGAGGACCTGGAGGACGAGGTCGGGCCGCTCGACCTGGTCCTCGTGGAGTCCGGCGGCGACAACCTCACCGCCACCTTCTCCAAGGGGCTCGTCGACGCCCAGATCTTCGTGATCGACGTGGCCGGCGGCGACGACATCCCGCGCAAGGGCGGCCCCGGCGTCGCCACCGCCGACCTGCTGATCGTCAACAAGACCGACCTCGCGCCCTACGTCGGCTCCGACCTCGCGCGGATGGCCGCGGACGCCAAGGCGCAGCGCGGTGAACTGCCCGTCGTCCTGCAGTCGCTGCGCGGCGAGGACGGCGTCGGGGAGGTCGCCGACTGGGTCAGGGGGCGGATCGCCGCGTGGACCGCGTGACCGGTCCGGGCGGCGTGCGGGCGAGGGCCCGGATCCTCGCCCGCGGCGACGGGCGCGGCGGCACCGTCCTGCCCGTGCTGGAGGGCGAGGGACCGCTCGCGGTGCGCCGGACCCGGGGGAGCGGTGCCGAGGCCCGGGTGATGCTGGTCGGGGCGATGAGCGGGCCGCTCGGTGGCGACCACTTCACGGTGACGGCCGAGGCGGCCCGGGGCGCCCGGCTGCGGGTCGGCTCGGCCGCCGCCACCCTCGCCCTGCCGGGGCAGGAGAAGGCGGGCTCCCGCTACGACGTCCGGCTCACCGTCGGCGACGACGCCGAACTGCACTGGCTGCCCGAGCAGCTGATCTCCGCGCACGGCAGCGACCTGTACGTCGGTACGCGCGTCGACCTCGCCGCCGGAGCCCGGCTGCTGCTGCGTGAGGAGCAGGTGCTCGGCCGGGCCGGGGAGGAACCGGGCCGCCTCACCAGCCGTCTGACGGTACGGATCGAGGGCCGCGGAGTCCTCGACCAGGAACTGGCCTGCGGGCCCGGTGCCCCGGGCGGCTGGGACGGGCCCGCGGGGCTCGCCGGACACCGTGCCCTCGGCCAGCTGGTCGTCGTACGCCCCGGGTTCGCGACGGAGCCGCCGGCCGCCCGGGTGTTCGAGGAGGGCGCGGCCGTCATGCCGCTGGCCGGGCCCGCCGCGCTGGTGACCGCGGTGGCGCCGGACGCGCTGCGGTTGCGGCGGCTGCTGGACGGGGCGTTGGCCTCGCTGGGGCGCGACTAGCGAACGCCCCTCTCCGTTTATCGGATTGGCAAAGAAGTAGTACTTAGTCTGTTCTCAGCCGACGCACAGCCGCGAGGATCCCCGTACTTGTCACGAACACGTACGGGGAGGGCCACTTGAGCAAGAGCAGAGTGCGGCGGAGGGCGACGGCGTTCGGCACGGCCGGAGCGCTGGTCACCGCCACGCTGATAGCCGGCGCCGTCACGGCACCCGCCGCGAGCGCCGCACCCCCGTCCGGGCAGCCCTCCGCGCAAGGCTGGGACCACGAGGCCCGAGGTGCCGTCATCGCCGCCGCCCGCGCCGCCCGCGCCGGGATCGACTGGCAGGACTGCCCCGCCGACTGGAACCTCCCCAAGCCGATCCAGTGCGGCTATGTCACCGTGCCGCTCGACTACGCCAAGCCGTTCGGCAAGCAGATCAAGATCGCCGTCGACCGCATCGGCAACACCGGCACCAAGAGCGAGCGCCAGGGCGCCCTCCTGTACAACCCCGGCGGCCCGGGCGGCTCCGGACTGCGCTTCCCGGCCCGCGTCACCGGCAAGAGCGCGGTGTGGGCCAAGACGGCCGAGGCCTACGACTTCGTGGGCTTCGACCCGCGTGGCGTCGGCAAGTCCGCGCCGATCTCCTGCGTCGACCCGCAGGAGTTCGTCAAGGCGCCCAAGATGGACCCCGTGCCCGGCTCCGAGGCCGACAAGCTCGCCCAGCGCAAGCTCGCGCGGGAGTACGCCGACGGCTGCTTCGAGCGCAGCGGCGAGATGCTCCCGCACATGACCACGCCGAACACCGCCCGCGACCTCGACGTCGTCCGGGCCGCCCTCGGCGAGAAGAAGCTCAACTTCCTCGGCGTCTCCTACGGCACCTACCTCGGCGCCGTCTACGGCACCCTCTTCCCCGGCCACGTGCGCCGCATGGTCGTCGACAGCGTCGTCAACCCGTCCCGCGAGAAGATCTGGTACCAGGCCAACCTGGACCAGGACGTCGCCTTCGAGCAGCGCTGGAAGGACTGGCAGGACTGGGTCGCGAAGAACGACGCCACCTTCCACCTGGGTGACACCCGTGCCGAGGTCCAGGAGCAGTGGCTGAAGCTGCGCGCCACCGCCGCGAAGGAACCCCTCGGCGGCGTCGTCGGCCCGGCCGAGCTGATCTCCTTCTTCCAGAGCGCCCCGTACTACGACTCCGCGTGGGTGCCCACCGCGGACATCTTCGGCAAGTACGTCGCCGGTGACACCCAGGCCCTCGTCGACGCCGCCGCGCCGGACCTCTCCGACACCGCGGGCAACGCCTCGTCGGAGAACGGCAACGCCGTCTACACGGCGGTCGAGTGCGCCGACGCCCAGTGGCCCACCGACTGGCGCACCTGGGACGCCGACAACACCAAGCTGCACCGCGACCACCCGTTCATGACCTGGGCCAACGCCTGGATGAACCTGCCCTGTGCCACCTGGCCGGTCAAGCAGCGCACCCCGGTGGACGTGAAGACCGGCAAGGGCCTCCCGCCGGTGCTGATCGTCCAGTCCGAACGGGACGCGGCCACCCCGTACGGCGGCGCCGTCGAACTGCACAAGCGGTTCGAGGGATCCCGCCTCGTCACCGAGCGGGACGCCGGCTCGCACGGCGTCACCGGGCTGGTCAACCCGTGCGTCAACGACCGGGTCGACACCTATCTGCTCACCGGGAAGGTGGACGCCAAGGACGTGACCTGCGACCCGCACGCCACGCCCAGGCCCTGACACTCGCGGGCAACCCATGGGGGCGGCCGGTCCGGCCGGCCGCCCCTTCGGCCGTTCTCAGCCCTGGCGCGCCGCGAACCAGGCGTCCTCGGCCGCGTAGTCGAAGAGGTCGCCGTACGCCTGGAACATCTTGGGATACGCCTCCCGCCAGTCGCGTCCGGTCAGCCGCTCCTCGATGAAGGCGACCGTCTCCGCCAGGTTGTCGGCGTACCGGCCCACCGGGCGGTAGCCCAACTGGCGTTCCGCCTCGCTCATGTCGCACACGACGGGCGCGGACACCGACCACGGCGTGTCGCCCACGGTGCCCGCGGGCGGCTCCCCGTCCACCAGGACGTCCTCGGTCTCCACGCCCATCACCCCGTCGACGGCCGCCGCGATCTCCGCCACCGTCGGCGCGTCCGGGTCGACCGCGTTCAGGACGCGGCTGCCCGGCCGGGACGCGGCCAGCCGGATCAGCTCGGCGATGGTGTGCACACTCGCCGGGTGGAAGCGGCTCTCGCCCCCGTACGCGAGTACCCGCCGGCGCCTGCCGTCGAGGTTGCGCTTGACGAAGTACAGCTCGCGCGGGGTCCGGCAGTACGGACCGTGCACCGCCCCCGCGCGCAGCAGGGTCGCCGGCAACCGGTCGCCCGCCGCGAGCAGTTCACGTTCCAGCGCCACCTTCCGGGTGCTGTACGAGGCGTCGCCGGGCTCGACCGTGCGCTGCGCCTCCGTGAGCGGCACCGGGTAGTGCGGGAAGCCGTCGGGCTCGGACTGGGTGTCGAAGTTCCGGCCCTCGTCGTCCTCGTAGACCGAGACGCTGGAGACGACCACGGCCGAGCCGACCCGCCCGGCGAGCGCGGTCAACTGCCGTGCGTGCCCCGCGTCGAAGGCCACCGTGTCCACCAGGACGTCACAGCCCTCGCCGACCGCCGCCGACAGCGCCGCGTCGTCCTCCCGGTCGGCCCGTACCACCCGTACGCCCCGCGGCCACCGCGCGTCCCGGTCGCCGCCCCGCGAGACGGCCGCCACCTCCCAGCCGTCGCGGGCCAGTGCCCCCACGGCCACGCGTCCGATCTGTCCCGTCGCCCCGACCACCACTGCACGTGTCATACGCCGACCGTAGGCGTGTCTCCCGGCACCGGCCACGGCCTTCTGCCGACGGCAGACGACGTGCCCCAGGCCCTGTCGTCAACACGACCTAGCGGTGCGGCAGGCGGGGGAAGCGGCGTCCCTGCGCCGCCTTCTCCGCCTCCTCGGCCTTCACGTCCGCGGCGTACCGGTCGACGTACTCCTGACCGGACAGCGACAGGATGGCGTACATGATCTCGTCGGTGGCGGCGCGCAGCACGGCCTTCTCGCCCTCCATGCCCGCGTAGCGGGAGAAGTCCAGGGGCTCGCCGAAGCGGATCACCACCGGGTGCACCTTGGGGATCTTCCGGCCCGGCGGCTGCGCCTCGAACGTGCCGATCATCGCGCAGGGCACGACCGGCACCCCCGCCCTCAGCGCCATCACCGCGACGCCGACCTTGCCCTTGTACAGCCGTCCGTCGTGCGAGCGGGTGCCCTCCGGGTAGATGCCCAGCAGCTCGTCCTTGCCCAGCACGCCCAGGCCCTCGCGGATCGCGGCCTGCCCCGCCTCCTTGCCGGAGCGGTCGACGGGGATCTGCCCGGCGCTGCGGAAGAAGTACGCCGTCAGCCTGCCCTTCAGGCCCGGCCCGGTGAAGTACTCGGCCTTGGCGAGGAAGGTGATGCGGCGTCTGAGCACCGCGGGCATCAGGAAGTGGTCCGAGAAGGAGAGGTGATTGCCCGCCACGATGGCCGCCCCCGACGCCGGTACGTGGTCCAGGCCCTCGATCCGGGGCCGGAACACCAGCCTCAGCAGCGGGCCCAACAGCACGTATTTGAGGACGTAGTAGAACAAGGCGTCGCTCCTCAGCCCGGTGGGACGGCACGATCGCCGTGTTCTCACTGGTCGACCGGCGTCTGCCGGGCTGCCAGTGTAGGTGCGGGCCGGGCCCGCCCGGAACCGGACGTGCCCGGCCCGCCGGCCGTACTCCCGTCAGAACTTCGGCGTCGGCGCCTGCGCCTCCACCATCTCCGCGGCCTCCTCGTCGCTCTGCACCGACGGCGGGGAGCCTTCGAGTGGCTGCTGGGCCGTCTCCTTCATGCAGGCCACCGCCACGACACCGATCAGGGCCGCGGCCATCGCGTAGTAGGCGGGCATCATGTCGGAGCCGGTCACGCTGATCAGCGCCGTGATGACCAGCGGCGTGGTGCCGCCGAACAGGGACGCCGAGAGGTTGTAGCCGACCGACAGGGACCCGTACCGGACGTTGGTGGGGAACATCGCGGGGAGCGCCGCCGACATCGTGCCGAGCAGGCACACCAGGGACAGTCCGAGCATCAGCATGCCCGCGGAGACGGCGAGCAGACTGCCCTCCTGGACCAGCACGAAGGCCGGTGCGGACAGCACGAAGAAGCTGATCATGCCGGTCATCAGCAGGGGCTTGCGGCCGAAGCGGTCGGACAGCCTGCCGACGTGGTTGATGATCAGCATCAGCAGCACCATCGTGGCCACCAGGATCATCAGGCCGTGGCTCTCGCTGTAGTCCAGTTCGTCCGACAGGTACGTCGGCATGTACGACAGGAGCATGTAGTCGGTGATGTTGTACGCGCCGACCAGCGCGATGCACAGCACGAGCGAGCGCCAGTGGGTCCGGAAGATCTTGGCGAGGTCGCCGCGGGCGGTGGTCTCCACCGCCGTCGCCGCCTCCGAGATGTGGACGTTGGAGTCCTCCAGCTTCAGGAACGCGGGCGTGTCGTCCAGCCTCAGCCGCAGATAGATACCGACGATGCCGAGCGGCGCCGCGACCAGGAACGGGATGCGCCAGCCCCAGGCGTCCATGGTGTCGGTGCCGAGCCAGGCCGTGAGGCCGGTGACCAGACTCGCCGCGCCGGTGTACCCGGCGAGCGTGCCCAGCTCCAGGAAGCTGCCGAAGAAACCGCGCCGCTTGTCGGGCGCGTACTCGGCGATGAACGTGGAGGCACCGCCGTACTCGCCGCCGGTCGAGAAGCCCTGGAGCAGCCGGAACACGATCAGCAGGACCGGGGCCCAGAAGCCGATCGCGGCGTAGCTGGGGATGAGCCCGATGGCGGCGGTACCGATCGCCATCAGGATCATCGTCAGCGCGAGCACCTTCTTGCGGCCGATCTTGTCACCCATCGGGCCGAAGAACATGCCGCCCAGCGGACGCACCAGGAACGCCACGGCGAACGTGGCGAACGAGGAGAGCAGCTGCGCCGTGTCGCTCCCGGACGGGAAGAACACCCGGCCGATGGTGCCGGCCAGGTAGGCGTAGATGCCGAAGTCGAACCACTCCATGGCATTGCCGAGGGACGCCGCCTTCACGGCACGCTTGACCGCGGCCTCGTCCGTGACGGTGATGTCCGACCGGCGCAGCCGGGGGTTCTGCCGGCGCTTGATGGCCCGGAACAGGGTCCGGTGGCGGCGCACCGCCGCGGCGTCGGGTTCCTGGCCGTTGTCGGTGGGGGACGTGGCGGCCTCCCTTTCCACGCGCAGTCGCTCCTGGCGGAGCGCTGCTCGGTCGTACGATTCTCAGGTCGTACCGTTCCCCCGATCATGCTGGGTATGGTCGTGACTTCGGTCATGTGGTTGGGCCGATGAGGTGAGCGGGCGCGTGGGTACCCTGCGTACATGCGCATCGCCGTCTCCTCCGACATGGACGAACCCGTGGCCCGGCTCCTCGTGGAGGAGCTGCGCGGACGCGGTCACGAGGTGCTCGCGCACGGCGCGCTGAGTGCCGGGGCGGACGACCGGTGGGCCGTGTGCTCGGAGCGGGCGGCCCGCGAGGTCGCCGACGGGCGGGCCGACCAGGCCGTGGTGTGCTGCTGGACCGGCACCGGCGCGTCGATCGCCGCCAACAAGGTGCCGGGCGTCCGCGCGGCCCTGTGCGCCGACGCGTACACGGCGGACGGGGCCCGCCGGTGGAACGACGCGAACGTGCTCGCCCTCAGCCTGCGCCTGACGTCGGCGCCGCTGCTGCGGGAGATCCTCGACGCCTGGTTCGCGGGCGGGCCGAGCGAGGACGCCGAGGACCGCGAGAACGTCACGCGGGTGGAGCGGCTCGACCGGGGCCGAACCGCTCCGTAGGACGCCTCGGGTCAGGACGTCAGGACCTTCTCCAGCGTCCCGAGCGCCCCCTCCAGCTCCGCGGCGGTGACCGTCAGCGGCGGCGCCAGCCGGATCGTCGAGCCGTGCGTGTCCTTGACGAGGACGCCCTCGCGCATCAGCCGCTCGCTGATCTCACGGCCGGTGCCCAGCGCCGGGTCCACGTCGACCCCCGCCCACAGCCCCCGCGCCCGGAAGCCGACGACGCCCCTGCCGACCAGCGCGGCCAGACCCTCGCGCAGCACCGCGCCCAGCTCCGCCGCGCGGCGCTGGAACTCGCCCGTCTCCAGCAGCTCCACCACCGCCGTGCCGACCGCGGCCGCCAGCGGGTTGCCGCCGAAGGTCGAACCGTGCTCGCCCGGGTGCAGCACGCCCAGCACGTCCCGGCGGCCGACCACCGCCGACACCGGGACGATGCCGCCGCCCAGCGCCTTGCCGAGCAGCACCACGTCCGGCACGACCGACTCGTGCGCGACGGCGAGCGTGTGCCCGGTGCGGCCGAGACCCGACTGGATCTCGTCCGCGACGAACAGACAGCCCGCCCGGCGGGTCAGCTCCCGCACCCCGGCCAGATAGCCGTCGTCCGGGATCAGCACCCCGGCCTCACCCTGGATCGGCTCGATCAGCACGGCCGCCGTGGTCTCGTCGACGGCCGCCTCCATGGCCGCCAGGTCGTTGTACGGCACCACCCGGAAGCCCGGCGTGAACGGGCCGAAACCCGCGCGCGCCGTCTCGTCCGTGGAGAAGCTGACGATCGTCGTCGTACGGCCGTGGAAGTTGTCCGCCGCGACCACGATCGTCGCCCGGTCCGCCGGGACGCCCTTCACGTCGTAGGCCCACTTGCGGGCCACCTTGATGCCGCTCTCCACCGCCTCCGCGCCGGTGTTCATCGGCAGCACCATGTCCGTGCCGGTCAGCGCGGCCAGCCGCTCGGCGAAGCCCGCGAGCCGGTCGTTGTGGAACGCGCGTGAGGTGAGGGTGAGCCGGTCCAGCTGGCGGTGGGCGGCCTCGATCAGCGCCGGGTGGCGGTGCCCGAAGTTGAGCGCCGAGTAGCCGGCCAGCATGTCCAGGTAGCGGCGGCCCTCCACGTCCTCGACCCAGGCGCCCTCCGCGCGGGCCACGACCACGGGCAGCGGGTGGTAGTTGTGCGCGAGGACGGGTTCCTCCGCGCGGATCAGCTCCGCGGAGCCGCGAGTGGGGGCGGGTGCGGTCATGAGCGGGTCTCCCGGATCTCCTGGGTGCAGCACTTGATGCCGCCACCGGCCTTGTGGAACTCGGACAGGTCGACGGGGACGGGCACGTAGCCGCGGCCGGCGAGCCGGTCGGCCAGGGCACGGGCCTCCGGCGCGATGAACACGTGCCGCCCGTCGGAGACGGAGTTCAGCCCGAACGCCATGGCGTCCTCGCGGGTGGCGAGCACCGCGTCCGGGTAGAGCCGCTCCAGCACCTCGCGGCTGCCCGGCGAGAACGCCTCGGGGTAGTAGGCGATGTTCGCCTCGGTGCCGTCCGCCCCGTCGTCGAGCACGAACAGCGCCGTGTCCAGGTGGTAGAAGTACGGGTCCACCAGCGTCAGCGAGACCACCGGCACGCCGAAGAACTCCTGCACCTCGCGATGTGCCTCACGGGTGGTGCGAAACCCGGTGCCGGCCAGGATCCAGCGGCCGGCCGGGACCAGGTCGCCCTCGCCCTCGCAGACCGACTCGGGAAGCTGGACCTCGAAGCCCCGCGTCTTGAACCACGCCATGAAGGGCAGGGACTCGGGGCGTCGCTCGGGCGCGTGGAAGAGCGAGCCGAAGACCCGCCCCTCGACCACGACCGCGCAGTTCGCGGCGAACACCATGTCGGGCAGGCCCGGGACCGGGTCGACGCCGTCGACGGTGTGGCCGTGGGCACGGTAGACGTCGACCAGCGCCTGCCACTGGTCGAGGGCGCGAATGACATCGACCGGTCGGTCGGTGCTCATCCACGGATTGATCGCGTACTGCACGGCGAAGTGTCTGGGTTCGCAGACCAGGAAGCGCCGTCGGCGCGGCACACGGGACTCGGGCACAGAGGGGTACCTCCGCTCCTCACGGTGTGTAACTGGGTTGACACCACGGTAGAAACCGGCGACCACGCAAGACAAGCGACGAAGGCTGCGTGTTGCCGCACGATCGCTGCGTCTTCCACCAGGTCAGCGCACGTCTGCTGCGCCCTCCGGAGCCAGCAGACCCGCGCCCGCCTCCGGACTGTCCGGGATCAGGTGGGACAGCACCATCACACTGATCGTCTTCCGGATGAACGGCTCCGCACGGATGCGCTCCAGCACCTCCTCGAAGTGCTCCACGTCCCGCGCCCGCACGTGCAGCAGGGCGTCCGCGCCGCCGGTCACCGTCATCGCCGCCCTGATCTCCGGATAGCCCCGCACGACCTCCGCCAGCCGCCGCGGCGGCGCCGCCCCCTCGCAGTACACCTCCACGTACGCCTCGGTGCGCCAGCCCAGCGCGGCGGGCCGCACCGTCGCCGTGAACCCGGTGATCACCCCGGTCTCGCGCAGCCGGTCCACCCGGCGCTTGACCGCCGTCGAGGAGAGCCCGATCTCCGCGCCGATCTCGGCGAAGGACGTCCTGGCGTTCGTCATCAGGGCGGTGACGATCTTCCGGTCGAGTTCGTCGAACGGAGTGGGCCTGCTGTTCATGCGGGCACTGTATCCAGCGGATACGTCCACGCCCGGCCCGTGTGCAGGCGTACGGATTACTCCTACACTCCAGCCTCATGCTGCGCGCCCTCGCTGTCGACGACGAACGCCCCACGCTCGAAGAACTCGTGTACCTGCTCAACGCCGATCCCCGCATCGGCGCGGCGGAGGGCGCGAGCGACGCGACCGAGGCGCTGCGCCGCATCAACCGGGCCCTGGAGTCGGGCCCCGACGGGCCGGACGCCATCGACGTCGTCTTCCTCGACATACAGATGCCCGGCCTCGACGGACTGGACCTCGCCCGGCTGCTGACCGGATTCGCGCGGCCGCCGCTGATCGTGTTCGTCACCGCGCACGAGGACTTCGCCGTGCAGGCCTTCGACCTGGAGGCGGTCGACTACGTCCTCAAACCCGTGCGCCGGGAACGGCTCGCCGAGGCGGTGCGCCGCGCCGTCGAGCAGCGCGGCGCGACGCTCCCCTCACCGCGGATACCCGTCCACGAACCCGACCCCGACCACATCACCGTGGAACTCGGCGGCGTCGCCCGCTTCGTCCCCGTCGACGACATCACCCACGCCGAGGCCCAGGGCGACTACGCCCGCCTGCACACCGACAAGGGCAGCCACCTCGTCCGCATCCCGCTGTCCACGCTGGAGGAACGCTGGCGGGCCCGCGGCTTCGTCCGCATCCACCGCCGCCACCTCGTCGCCCTGCGCCACATCGGGGAACTCCGCCTGGACGCCGGCACCGTCAGCGTCCTGGTGGGCACCGAGGAACTCCAGGTCAGCCGCCGCCACGCCCGCGAGCTGCGGGACCTGCTCATGCGGAGGCCGTGACCGTGCCCCAGGACCCCGGCGAGCGCCGCGTCACCGTCACCGGCCCGCCCAGGCGCACCCGGCGGGCCTCCGGCTACTACCGCCCGCGCACCGAGATCGACGAGCAGACCACTCTCGGCCACACCTACGTCCGCTCCCTCATGCGCAGCCAGCTGCGGGCCGGCCTCACCGCCCTCGCGGTCCTCGGCCTCCTCGTCGGACCGCTGCCCCTGCTCTTCGCGGCACTGCCCGACGCCCGCCGCCTGGAATGGGCCGTCCTCGGCTTCGGCCTGTACGCCCCGCTGGTCCTCCTCGCCCGCTGGTACGTGCGCCGCGCCGAGCGCAACGAACGGGACTTCGTACGCCTCGTCGAGGACCGATGAACTCCACCTACGCCATACCCGCGGTCGCCCTGGTCGTCGTGGCCACCGTCCTGGTCGGCGCCTTCGGCCTGCGCATCTCCCGCACCACCTCCGACTTCTACGTCGCCTCCCGCACCGTCGGACCGCGCCTGAACGCCGCCGCCATCAGCGGCGAGTACCTCTCCGCCGCCTCCTTCCTCGGCATCGCCGGCCTGGTCCTCGTCCAGGGCCCCGACATGCTCTGGTACCCGGTCGGCTACACGGCCGGCTACCTGGTCCTGCTGCTCTTCGTCGCGGCCCCGCTGCGCCGCTCCGGCGCCTACACCCTGCCCGACTTCGCCGAGGCGCGGCTCGCCTCCCAGGGGGTGCGACGGCTCGCGGGCGCCTTCGTCGTCGGCGTCGGCTGGCTGTACCTGCTGCCCCAGCTCCAGGGCGCCGGGCTGACCCTCACCGTGCTCAGCGGCGCGCCCGACTGGCTCGGCGGGGTGATCGTCGCCGTCGTCGTCACCGGTGTGGTCGCCGCCGGCGGCATGCGCAGCATCACCTTCGTCCAGGCCTTCCAGTACTGGCTGAAACTCACCGCCCTGCTCGTCCCCGCCCTCTTCCTGGTGCTCGCCTGGCAGGGCGACGGCGCGCCCGTCCGCGCCTTCGAGGAACCGGCCACCTTCCGCGAGCAGCGCTCTCTGCGGGTCGACGACAGCCTCACCCTCAAGCTCGACCGCCCGCTGGCCGTCACCGTCGACGGCACCGTGGACGGCCGCGCCCACGACGGCACCCGGCTGAGCCTGCCCACCGGCACCCACCGCATCGAGGCCGGCACCCGCCTCACCTTCGCCAAGGACACCCCGGTCCCGGCCGCCGGACGCGGCGCCGACGACGCCCTGTCGCCCTCCCGCGCCGAGAGCCGCACGGAACGCCCGCTGTACGCCACGTACGGCCTCATCCTCGCCACCTTCCTGGGCACCATGGGCCTGCCGCACGTCGTGGTGCGCTTCTACACCAGCCCGCACGGCGTCGCCGCCCGCCGTACCACCGTCGCCGTGCTCGGCCTGATCGGCGCCTTCTACCTGCTGCCGCCCGTCTACGGCGCCCTCGGCCGCCTCTACGCCCCCGAGCTGACCCTCACCGGCGACGCCGACGCCGCTGTCCTGCTGCTGCCCGACCGGATCATCGGGGGAGTGGGCGGCGACCTGCTCGGCGCGCTGGTCGCGGGCGGCGCCTTCGCCGCGTTCCTGTCCACCGCCTCGGGGCTGACCATGGCCGTCGCGGGTGTCCTCACCCAGGACGTGCTGCCGTCCCGGGCCGTGCCGCACTTCCGCCTCGGCACCCTCCTCGCCATGGCCGTGCCGCTGGCGGCGAGCGCGCTGGTCGGCGGACTGCCCGTCGCCGACGCCGTGGGCCTCGCCTTCGCCGTGTCGGCCTCGTCCTTCTGTCCGCTGCTCGTCCTCGGCATCTGGTGGCGCCGGCTGACCCCGCCCGGCGCCGCGGCCGGGATGCTGGTGGGCGGCGGCTCCGCCCTGCTCGCCGTCGCCGCCACCATGGGCGGCTTCCCGGGCGGCGGCGGGGCGCTGCACGCCCTGCTGGCCTGGCCGGCGCTCTGGTCGGTACCGCTGGGCTTCCTCACCATGGTGCTGGTCTCCCTGGCCACGCCGGGCCGGGTACCGGCCGGGACGGCGGCGATCCTGGCCCGCTTCCACCTGCCGGAGGAGCTGGGCGCGGAGGAGCTGCGCGGGGAGGGCCGCCCGGCGGACCCGCCGACCGCCGGCGGCCTGCCCTCGGGCGGTCATCAGGCGCCGCGCGAGGAGGCGACGCCATGAGCGGCTCCCTGGGCGGGTTCCTGGCGGGCCTCGCCGTGGCCCTGCTGCCCCTGCTGGCGGCGGGCTTCTGGCTGGGGCGGCGCACCGCCCGCCCGCAGAGCCTCGGCGGTCTGGGCACCCCGGTCGAGCACGCCACCTTCCAGACCCTGCACACCGCGTCCCTGGCCACGCCCCCGCTGCGGGCGGGCCTGACCGAGGAGACCGCCGGCAAGTCCGCCCGCAAGCTGCGCTCCCTGCTCGGCACGGACGCGCTGTGCCTGACCGACCTCAAGGAGGTCCTGGTCTGGGACGGTGTGGGCGGCCATCACCGCACGGAGATCATGGAACGCCTCGCCGGGCCGCTGGAGACCGGCCGCGGTGAGGCGTTCCCGCTGACCTGCGACATCCCCGACTGTTCGGTGCGCTGGGCGGTGGTCGCCCCGCTCACCGTCGACGACCGGGTGCACGGCGCCCTGGTCGCCTGCGCGCCCCGCGAGTCCGCCGTCCTGGTCCGGGCCGCCGGGGAGGTCGCCCGCTGGGTCTCCGTCCAGCTGGAGCTGGCCGACCTCGACCAGTCCCGCACCCGGCTCATCGAGGCCGAGATCAAGGCGCTGCGGGCGCAGATCTCCCCGCACTTCATCTTCAACTCGCTCGCGGTGATCGCGTCCTTCGTCCGCACCGATCCGGAGCGCGCCCGGGAGCTGCTGCTGGAGTTCGCCGACTTCACCCGCTACTCGTTCCGGCGGCACGGCGACTTCACCACCCTCGCCGACGAGCTGCACGCCATCGACCACTACCTGGCGCTGGTGCGGGCACGCTTCGGCGACCGGCTCGCCGTCACCCTCCAGGTCGCCCCCGAGGTGCTGCCGGTCGCCCTGCCCTTCCTGTGCCTCCAGCCGCTCGTCGAGAACGCCGTCAAGCACGGTCTGGAGGGCAAGGCGGACCGCTGCCGCATCCAGATCACCGCGCAGGACGCGGGCGCCGAGGCCCTGGTCGTCATCGAGGACGACGGTGCCGGCATGGACCCGGGCCTGCTGCGCCGCATCCTCGCGCGCGAGGTCAGCCCGTCGGGAGGCATCGGTCTTTCCAACGTCGACGACCGTCTCCGCCAGGTCTACGGAGACGACCACGGCCTCGTCATCGAGACGGCCGTCGGCGCGGGCATGAAGATCACCGTCCGGCTGCCGAAGTACCAGCCGGGCGTGCACTCGGCGGGCCGGCTGGGCCGCGAGTGAGGGGGCGGGAGCTCCGCGGGCTCAGGCGCTGCGGGTGGCCACCATCCCCAGGGTGAGCAGTCCCAGCACGACCCAGCCGAACCACAGCCAGCCGTTGCTTCCGAGCGCCACCGTGTAGGCCGTCACCGCGACGAGGCCGCCGATGGTGAGCGCCCCCATCGTCTTCGTCGAACTGTCCGTGGAACCGGGCATCGCAACACCCTCCTCGTGGTCCGTTGCCTTCCATGGTGCCCCGGTTCTGCCTCCATGGAGCACGGACCACGGGATATCGGCCCGATCCCCTTCAGCCGCCGCGTGTGTTCAGCGAGGCCAGATAGGCGTTGTAGGCCGCCAGCTCCTTGTCGCCGTCCCGGTCGGCGGCCCGGTCGGTACGGCGGGCCTGGCGCTGCTCGGAGGCGTACCACTGGAAGACCAGGGCCAGCAGGACCAGCACGGACGGGACCTCGCTGAAGGCCCAGGCGATGCCGCCCGCCGCGTTCTGGTCGGAGAGCGCGTCGATGCCGAGTGACGCGGGCGGGTTCTCGAACGTCTTCACCATCGGCGACGATCCCATCATCAGCGCGATGCCGAAGAACGCGTGGAACGGCATCCCCGCGAACAGCTCCAGCATCCGCATGAGGTAGCCGGGCCGGTGCGGGCCCGGGTCCACGCCCATGATCGGCCAGAAGAACACCAGCCCGACGGCGAGGAAGTGCACCATCATCGCGATGTGCCCGGCCCGGGAGCCCATCAGGAAGTCGAAGAGGGGGGTGAAGTACAGGGCGTACAGGCTGGCGATGAACAGCGGGATGGTGAACGCGGCGTGCGTGATGATCCGCATGTAGCGGCTGTGCAGCAGCATCAGCAGCAGCTCGCGGGGACCCTTGCTGCCGCGGGCCGCCGGCGGCAGCGCCCGCAGGGCCAGCGTGATCGGGGCGCCGAGCAGGATCAGGATCGGCGAGACCATACTGATGATCATGTGCTGCACCATGTGCACGCTGAACATGACCATGCCGTAGTCGTTGAGCCTGGTGCACATCATGAGCACGATGCTCAGCACACCGATGACGAAGGCCACGGTCCGGCCGACCGGCCACTTGTCACCGCGCCGCACCAGCCGCGCCACACCCCAGCCGTACAGCGCCAGTCCCAGCAGGCAGGCGATCAGGAAGAACGGGTCCGCCGACCAGGCGAGCCCTCGCCCCAGCGTGAACGGCGGCAGATCCATCGTCATGCCGTGCCCGCTGTGATCCATCCGCCGGCTCCTGATTCGTGGGGGTTGAACGCCGTCTGTCCGAAGCAAGACTAGAACCGCCCCCGGCGACTTCCGTCACCGGGGGCGGCACAGCAACCCGTCAGGGGCGCGGGGCTGTATCGACATGCGGCTCCGCCGCGTGAGCGCGAGCAACCACACACGACGCGCAGCCCGCGACGAGCCGGCGGACCCGAGCTCTCAGCGGCGCCCGGCAGTCAGAGCACGCACTCCGCCTCCGCGTACCGCGCATCCGGCACCGTCTTCAACGACTCGACCGCGTCAACGAGAGGCACCATCGCGATGTCCGTCCCGCGCAGGGCCGTCATCATCCCGAACTCCCCACGGTGCACGGCCTCCACCGCGTGCCACCCGAACCGCGTCGCCAGCACCCGGTCGTACGCCGTCGGCGTACCCCCGCGCTGCACGTGTCCGAGGATCACCGGCCGGGCCTCCTTGCCGAGCCGCTCCTCCAGCTCGATCGAGAGCTGGCGGGCGATCCCGGCGAAGCGCTCGTGCCCGTAGACGTCCTTGCCGCCCTCGTCGAAGTCCATGGTGCCGGCCTTCGGCTTGGCGCCCTCCGCGGCCACCACGATCGCGAAACGCTTGCCCGCCGAGAACCGCTCGCCGACCTTCGCGGTCAACTCGTCGATGTCGAAGGGCCGCTCCGGGACGACCACGGCGTGGGCGCCGGCCGCCATGCCCGAGTGCAGCGCGATCCAGCCGGTGTGACGGCCCATGACCTCCACGATCAGCACGCGCTGATGGGACTCGGCGGTGGTCTTCAGCCGGTCCAGGGCCTCGGTCGCCACGGTCACGGCGGTGTCGAAGCCGAACGTCACATCGGTGACCGCTATGTCGTTGTCGATGGTCTTGGGCACGCCGACGATGGGCAGGCCGTTGTCCGACAGCAGGCGGGCCGCCTTCAGGGTGCCCTCGCCGCCGATCGGGATGATCGCGTCCAGGCCGAGTTCCTCGACGTGGCCGCGGGCGCGCTCCACGCCGTCCCGCAGGTGCTCGGGGCGGACCCGGGAGGAGCCGAGGATGGTGCCGCCGCGGGCCAGGATGCCGCCCACCGCGTCGAGGTCGAGCTTCAGGTAGTCGCACTCCAGGAGGCCCTTCCAGCCGTCCCGGAAGCCGATGACCTCGTCGCCGTGGTCGACGACGGCGCGGTGCACGACGGACCGGATGACGGCGTTCAGGCCGGGGCAGTCGCCGCCGGACGTGAGGACACCAATGCGCATAGCCCGAAATACCTTCTCAAACGTGGCACGGGTCCGGACCGCGCTGTCCGGCTCGATCCCCGCCACCCTAGCGGCATCGGGGGCCGGGACCGAACCACGCGTCCGCCTACTGGACCTCTCCGCTCACCTGTGCGGACGACCCATCAGACGGGCCCGCCGAGGAGGATCAGGCAGGCTGCTGCGCCGCGGCGATGCGCTCGTTGCGGAGCGCCTCGTACCAGCGGTCGTCCGTCGGCGGCAGCGCGTTCACGTCGAGGGCCAGCTTGAGCAGCAGGTCCGCGATCTGCGGGTTGCGCGCCAGCACCGGGCCGTGCATGTACGTACCGAAGACCGTGTCGTTGTACGCGCCCTCGGTGCCGTCGCCCGTGCCGTTGCCGTTGCCGAAGCGGACCTGGGAGAGCGGGCGCGCGGTGGGGCCGAGGTGGGTGACGCCCTGGTGGTTCTCGAAGCCGGTCAGGGGCGGCAGCCCGAGGCGCGGGTCGATGTCGGCGAGGACGTCGCCGACGCAGCGGGCGCCCTCGCCCCGCGTCGAGACCACGTCGAGCAGTCCGAGGCCCGGCTCCCGCTGGCCCAGGTCGTTGATGAACTCGTGGCCCAGGATCTGGTAGCCGGCGCAGACGGAGAACACGATCGCGCCGTTCTCCACGGCCCGGTGCAGGCCGCCGTCGCGGCGCAGCCGCTCGGCGGCGAGCCGCTGTGGACGGTCCTCGCCGCCGCCGATCAGGTAGATGTCGCCGGAGGTCGGGATCTGCTGGTCGCTGCGCACGTCGAGCCGGGCCACGTCGAGGCCGCGCTGGCGGGCCCGGCGCTCCACCACGAGGGCGTTGCCCTGGTCGCCGTACGTGCTGAGCAGGTCCGGGTAGATCCAGACGATCCGCAGTTGGTTGTCGCTCACGAAAGTCCCCTGAAGTCTCGCGGTCAGTTGCCGACGCGGCGGCGCAGGTCCTGGAAGGCGGTGTAGTTGGCGATGACCTCGATCCGGCCGGGCGGGCACATCTGCACCGCCTGGTCGAGGTCCTCGCACACCTGGAACTGCTGGTTGGCGACCTCAAGGCGCACCGCGAGGTCCAGCTTGCGGTCGCCGATCACGCAGATCGGGTGGCCGGTCAGCCGGGTGTAGTCCACGTCCCACAGCCAGGAGGTGTCGGTGCCGTCGGCCCCGCGCGCGTTCACCGAGAGGATCACCGGCGTGGGCGGCGGGTCGATCAGGGAGAAGGTCTCCAGCCAGCCCGCCGGGTTCTTGGCGAGCAGCAGACGCAGGTCGCGGCCCTGGAACTGCACCACGTCGTAGCGTCCGGCGACCGCCTGCACCTGGTACATGCGCTCCAGGGCGACCTGCGGCGGCACGCCGAAGACGGCGGCGACGGCGGCCGACGAGGCGGCGTTGGCCTTGTTGGCGCGGCCCGGCAGCTGGAGGTGGATCGGCCAGGCGGAGCCGTGCGGGTCGAGGACGTGGTCGCCGGAGAGCGCCCAGCTCGGCGTGGGGCGGCGGAAGCCGCACTCGCCGCAGAACCAGTCGTCGCCGGGACGCTGCATCACGCCGCCGCACGCCGGGCAGGACCAGGCGTCGTCCTTCCACATCTGGCCGGCGGCGACCCAGATCACGTTGGGGGAGGAGGACGCCGCCCACACCACCAGCGGGTCGTCGGCGTTGGCGACGACCACGGCCTTCGAGCCGGTCAGGCCCTCACGCCAGTTCTCGGCGAGCATGCGGGTCTCCGCGGCGCGGTCGAGCTGGTCGCGGGAGAGGTTGAGGAGGGCGATGCACTTCGGCTCGGTGGCCTGGGCGACGCCGACGAGGTACTTCTCGTCGACCTCGATGACGCCGTAGCGGGCGTCCGAGCCGGCCGCGAGGGCCGAGGTGATGCCGGCCGGCATGTTGGCGCCGAGCGCGTTGGAGACGACCGGTCCCGCCGCGCGCAGTGCCTCGGCGATCAGCCGGGTGGTGGTGGTCTTGCCGTTGGTCGCCGAGACCAGGGTCACGTCCAGGTGCTGGGCGAGCCGGGCGAGGAGGTCCGGATCGAGTCTCAGCGCGACCTTGCCGCCGATCACCGAACCACTGCCGCGCCCCGCGGCGCGCGAAGCCGCCGCGACCGCCTTGCCCGCGGTCACGGCGATCTTGGCCCGGGGCGAGAGCGGGTCCGAGTTGCCTGCCATCAGTTCTCGATCCTCCTTGCGTACGCGCCGCGCCTGAAGCCTGACGGCCACGTGGTGTGGACCTCAGCCTATCGAGATCCGTTCGCACTCCCGAATCGCGGCACCGGCCACGGGGCTCCGGCGGTGGGCGCGACCCGCCGGGGGACACAGGGACCTTACTCTTGCCGCCATGCGACACGGCTCCATCCCGGGCGCCCACGGGCGCGTCCGTCCCCTCGGCCTCCTCGGCGATCCCGTCCTGCACGCCCCGTGCGAGGAGGTGACGGACTTCGGTCCGGAACTCGCGGGGCTCGTGGAGGACTTGTTCGCGACCATGTACGCCGCCCACGGCGTGGGCCTGGCCGCGAACCAGATCGGCACGGGGCTGCGCGTCTTCGTCTACGACTGTCCGGACGACGAGGACGAGCGCCACCTCGGCCACCTGGTGAACCCGCGGCTCGTCGAGACCGGCGGGGTGGTGGCGCGCGGCCCGGAGGGCTGTCTGTCGCTGCCGGGGCTGGAGGCCGGGACCGAGCGGCACGACGAGGCCGTCGTGACGGGGCTCACGGTGACCGGGGACCCCGTCACCGTGCGTGGCACCGGTTTCTTCGCGCGGTGCCTCCAGCACGAGTGCGATCACCTGGAGGGGCGGGTGTACTCCGAGCGCCTGTCGGGGTGGCGGCGCCGGAGGCTGGCGCGGCAGGTGGCGCGTGCCACCTGGCACCGCTGAGCGCGCGGGGCCGGGGGAGCGCGGGTCGGGGGGCCGTCAGAAGCCCGGCCCGCCGGCCTTGTCCCCGGCGGCCGCCAGCCGGCCCCACAGCAGGTCGGCCAGGGTGCTCACCAACTCCGCCCGGGAGCAGGGGCGTTCGCCCAGCCACCAGTCGCCCGCGGCGTGCATCATGCCGACGATGCCGTGCCCCCACACCCGGGCCAACTGCTGGGTACCGGGGCCGACGTCGAGGCGTTCCTCGATGACCTGGGCCAGTTCCTCGCCCATCCTGCGCAGCAGCGGGGCCGAGTGCTTGCCGACGTCGAATCCCTGGTCGGCCTGGTCGGCCGGGGTGGCGATGCCCTCCGCCGGATGCATCAGGAAGCGGTACACCTGCGGGCGGGCCTCGATGGCCGCCAGATAGGTGTCCAGGGTGGCCTCGACGCGTTGCCGCCGCTCCGCCGGGGCGTCCAGGGCGGCCCGCAGCGAGGCGAGGAGGGCGTCGGTGTGCCGGACGGCGAGGGCGGCGTACAGTCCGCCCTTGTCCCCGAAGTGGCGGTAGAGGATCGGCTTGGTGATGCCGGCCTCGGCGGCGATGGCGTTCATCGAGGCCTGTGGACCGTCGCGCAGCACCACCCGGTCGGCGGCCTCGAGCAGCTCGCGCCGTCTGCGGTCGGCGGACCGCTGCTGGTCGGTCCGCTGTGTGGTGTCCATGTGCTCTCCCCACCCGTGCTGTTTCGGTGACGCCGTCGCAAACTAACACCCACGGGGCGCCCGGCATCGAACGGGAGGGCGACGGGGCCTCGGGAGTTGACTTTTCCTACCGACCGGTAACAGACTCGGGTTACCGCAAGTAACACGCACGTGGGTCACTGGAGGGGACATGGCCGAGTTCACCATGGAGCTGAGCGACGAACAGAAGGAGGTCCGGGACTGGCTGCACGGCTTCGCGGCCGACGTCATCCGCCCCGCGGCCGCCGAATGGGACGAGCGTGAGGAGACTCCCTGGCCGGTCATCCAGGAGGCCGCCAAGGTCGGCATCTACTCCCTCGACTTCTACGCACAGCAGTACTTCGACTCCACCGGCCTCGGCATCCCCATGGCCATGGAGGAGCTGTTCTGGGGCGACGCCGGCATCGCCCTGTCCATCGTCGGGACCGGTCTCGCCGCCGTCGGTGTCCTCGCCAACGGCACCGAGGAGCAGATCGGCACCTGGATCCCCCAGATGTACGGCGACGTGAACGACGTGAAGGTCGCCGCCTTCTGCTCCTCCGAGCCGGACGCCGGCTCCGACGTGGCCTCCATGCGCACGCGCGCCGTGTACGACGAGGCCAAGGACGAGTGGGTGCTCAACGGCACCAAGACCTGGGCGACCAACGGCGGCATCGCCAACGTCCACGTCGTCGTCGCGGTCGTGGACCCGGAGCTGGGCTCCAAGGGGCACGCCTCCTTCATCGTCCCGCCGGCCACCCCCGGCCTGTCCCAGGGCCAGAAGTTCAAGAAGCACGGCATCCGCGCCTCGCACACCGCCGAGGTGGTCCTGGACAACGTGCGCGTCCCCGGCTCCTGCCTGCTCGGCGGCAAGGAGAAGCTGGACGCCCGGCTGGCCCGCGCGCGGGAGAAGGCCAAGCAGGGCGGTGAGCGCGTCAAGAACGCCGCGATGGCCACGTTCGAGGCCTCGCGACCGGCCGTCGGCGCCATGGCGGTGGGTACCGCCCGCGCCGCGTACGAGGAGGCGCTGGAGTACGCACGCACCCGTGAGCAGTTCGGGCGGCCGATCATCGACAACCAGGGCGTCGCCTTCCAGCTCGCCGACATGCGGACGTCCATCGACGCGGCCCGGCTGCTGGTGTGGCGGGCCTCATGGATGGCGATCAACGGCAAGCCGTTCACGGCGGCCGAGGGGTCGATGTCCAAGCTGTTCGCGAGCGAGACGGCGAAGAAGGTGACCGCGCAGGCGGTCCAGATCCTGGGCGGCAACGGGTACACGCGGGAGTACCCCGTGGAGCGGATGCACCGGGACGCCGCGATCTACACCATCTTCGAGGGGACGAGCGAGATCCAGCGGCTCGTCATCGCGCGGACGCTGGCGGGGGTGCCGATCCGGTAGCGCCCGGGGGGCGGGCCGGAGCCCGGTGATCTCTCGCCGGGCCGGTCCGTTCCGGGGAGCGGCGTCAGGAGGACGGGCCGCTGCTGTGGGCGATGCACGCCACGTCGATCCGGTCGGCCAGCTTGGCCAGCTCGATGGTGAGCGCCGCGACCGTGTCCTCGTCCAGACTCACCTCGCCCGCCTCCACCAGCCGCAGCCACCGCCCGCCCACCGTGCGCAGCAGCTTGCTCACGTCGGACGCGGCGACCTGCAGGGTGCCGCGGTCGTCGACGATCAGAGGCAGGGTCACTTCGCGGTTCACAAAGGGGATCGTAGTCGCGGAAGGCTCACGCTCCGTGCCATACCGTGGTGATGTTGCAGAACTCCCGGATTCCGTGCCCGGACAGCTCACGCCCGTAGCCCGACCGCTTGACCCCGCCGAACGGGAACGCCGGATGGGACGCGGTCATCCCGTTGACGTACACGCCACCCGCCTCCAGGTCCCGTACGAAGCGGTCCACGTCGGCGTCGTCGCGGGTCCAGACGTTGGAACTGAGCCCGAAGTCCGAGTCGTTGGCGATCAGCACCGCCTCGTCCAGGTCCGCCACCCGGTACAGCGTGGCGACGGGGCCGAAGGCCTCCTCGCGGTGGATGCGCATCTCGCGCGTCACGTCGGCCAGCACGGTCGGCGGGTAGTACCAGCCCGGGCCCTCGGGGCGTTCGCCCCCGCACAGCACCGTCGCGCCGGCCCGCTTCGCGTCGTCGACCAGCTCCACCACGTCGTTCAGGCCCTGCTCGCTGGAGAGCGGCCCGACCTCGGTCTCCTCGTCCAGCGGGTCGCCGACCTTCAGCGCCCTCATGCCCGCGGTGAAGCGTTCCACGAACGCGTCGTACACGTCCGTGTGCACGATGAACCGCTTGGCGGCGATGCAGGACTGCCCGGCGTTCTGCGTGCGCGCGGTGACGGCGACCTCGGCGGCCCGGTCCACGTCGGCGGACGGCATGACGACGAAGGGGTCGCTGCCGCCCAGCTCCAGCACCGTCTTCTTGATCATCTCGCCGGCGGTGGCGGCGACCGCGCGGCCGGCCGGCTCGCTGCCGGTGAGGGTGGCGGCCCGCACCCGCTCGTCGCGCAGGACGCCGTCGACGGCCGCGGAGCCGATCAGCAGGGTCTGGAAGCAGCCCTCGGCAAAGCCCGCCCGGTGGAACAGGTCCTCCAGGTACAGGGCGGTCTGCGGCACGTTCGAGGCGTGCTTGAGCAGCCCCACGTTGCCCGCCATCAGCGCGGGCGCCGCGAACCGGATCACCTGCCAGAGCGGGAAGTTCCACGGCATCACCGCGAGCACCGGGCCCAGCGGCCGGTAGCGGACCAGGGCCCGGGAGGCGCCGGAGTCCTTCACGTCGGACTCCGCGGGCTCCTCGTCGGCGAGCAGGGCGGCCGCGTGGTCGGCGTACCAGCGCATCGCCTTGGCGCACTTGGCGGCCTCCGCGCGGGCCTGCTTGACCGGCTTGCCCATCTCGGTCGTGATGACCTTGCCGATCTCCTCCTGGTCCGCCTCCAGGAGATCGGCGGCCCGGTGCATGAGCCGGGCGCGCTCGTCGAGCGCCGTCGTCCGGTACGTGCGGAAGGTGGCCTCCGCGAGCTGGATCCGGCGCTCGATCTCCTCCTCGCCCATGGCCTCGTACGTCCTGAGCGTCTCGCCGTTCGCCGGATTCACCGTCGCGATGGGCATGACCGACCTCCCTGGGTGGTGGCTCGTGCTTCGACCCTGGCGCGTGGCGGGGGGTGCCGCAACGCGGACGGGTCCGGTGCGGGCTTTCCGCACCGCGTCGCCTCTTGTCAGTGCGAGTGCTCAGCCAGCCGGTCGAGAAACGCGGCCTGCGCCGTCACGATCACCTCGCGCGCCCGCTCCACCGGGAACCAGGCGACCCGGTCCAGCTCGGGGAACTCCTGGGTCCGGCCCGACCGCGGCGGCCACTCCATACGGAAGGTGCCGGGTACGACCGTCGCCGGGTCGAGGTCGGCCTCGACGGCCCAGACCGTGACGACCTTCCCGCCCGCCTGCCGCACCTCGCCGAGCGGGACGGCCGCACCGTCGGGCGGCGGCAGCCCCAGCTCCTCCTGGAACTCCCGCCGGGCCGCGTCCCAGGCCGGTTCCGCGGGATCGTACTCGCCCTTGGGGACCGTCCACGCGCCGGTCTCGCGGCGGGCGTAGAACGGGCCGCCCATGTGCCCGAGGAGCACCTGGAGTCCCCCTCCGGGGCCGCGGCGGTGCAGCAGCAGGCCCGCGCTGCGCCTCACGGGGCGACGCCCGGGTGGGCGGCGAGCAGGGTGTCCACGGTGTCCGCCTCCTCGGGGCGCTTGTCCTCGCGGTAGCGGACCACGCGGGCGAAGCGGAGGGTGACGCCGGCCGGGTAGCGGGTGGAGCGCTGGAGGCCGTCGTAGGCGATCTCGACGACGAGTTCGGGGCGTACGGTCACGCCCCAGGGGTGTTCCTCGACGGCCAGCTGCCCGAGGCGCTCGGTCTGCCAGGCCAGCAGCGCGTCCGTCATGCCCTTGAAGGTCTTGCCGAGCATCGCGAACGAGCCGTCGGCCGTGCGGGCGCCCAGGTGGAGGTTGGACAGCTTGCCGGTGCGGCGGCCGTGGCCCCACTCGGCGGCGAGCACGACCAGGTCGAGCGTGTGGACGGGCTTGACCTTCAGCCAGGACGCGCCGCGGCGGCCCGCGCTGTAGGCGGCGTCCAGTCCCTTGACGACGACGCCCTCGTGGCCGCGCCGCAGCGTCTCGGCGAGGAACTCCTCGGCGGCTGGCGCGTCCTCGGGCCCGCCCACCAGCGCGCGCCGCACCCGCGCGGGCTCGGGGACCAGCCGGGCCAGCGCGGCGTGCCGCTCGGTCAGCGGCAGGTCGAGCAGGTCGTGGCCGTCGACGGACAGCGCGTCGAAGAACACCACGGAGACGGGGACCGCCCGCGACGCCGTCGCCACGTCCGTGCGGGAGCCGACCCGTCCGGCGGTCTCCTGGAACGACCGGGGACGTCCGCTCCCGTCCAGGGAGATCACCTCGCCGTCCAGGATGAACCGCTCGCCGGGCAGCGCGAGGGCCGCCCGGGTGACCTCGGGGAGCCGGTCGGTGATGTCGTCCAGGGTGCGGGTGTAGAGGCGGACGGTACCGCCGTCGCGGTGCACCTGGACGCGGATGCCGTCCAGTTTCTCCTCGACCGCGCAGGCGCCCAGCTTGCCGACCGCCTCGGCGGCCGAGGAGGCGCTGTGCGCCAGCATCGGCAGCACGGGTCGGCCGACGGTGAGCCGGAACCCCTCCAGGGCGCCGGGCCCGTCCGCGAGCAGGGCCTCGGCCACCGTCTGCAGGGAGCCCGCGAGCATCACCGCCCGGCGTACGTCCGCCGGGGGCGCGTCCGTCGCCGCGGCCAGGCCCTCGACCGCGGCCGCGTCCAGGGCGCCCTGCCGGACCTCGCCGGTCAGCAGCCCGATCAGGAAGCGCTGCTCGTCCTCCGTGGCCGCGCCCATCAGCTCGCCGACCAGCCGCGCCCGCTCGGCCTGCGAACCGGTGCCGGTCACCGAGGCGAGGTGCGTCAGCCGGGCGTCCACGTCGTGCACGGTGAGCGACGGCTCGGCGGCCGGCGCCACCTCGCGGCCCAGCACCTTCCAGCCGACGCCGATCCTGCCCTGCGGGAGGCGTCCCGCCAGGTAGGGGATGACGACCGGCACGTCCGCCGCCTCCGCCTCCCGGAACAACTCCGCGAGCAGGACGGTCTTCCGGGACCGCGCCGACGTCTCGGCGACCTCCCGGGACACCTGGGCCAACCGGGCAAGCAGCATGCAGTCATGGTGCACCGGAGAGGGCGGGGGCACACCTGGCGGGCTGGACGGGTCCGGCGGGCGCGGGCCGCGCGGCGGGGTCCCGGGCGATCCGCGCCCGCCGGACGGCGCCCCCTCGTGCGCCCCCTCACTCCGCCAGGGTCGCGTCCAGGTCCGACATGATCAGGTCGCCGACGATCGCCGCCGCCGCGCGGTAGCCGCCGCTCGCCGCGTGGACGACCTGCTCGCCGAAGCCCATCGCGTTGCCGGCCGTCCACACGCCGGGGACGGAGGTGCGGCCCGTCGGGTCGACCACCGGGTACGCGCCGAACGGGGTCTCCTGCAGGTCCGCGCCCAGCCGCTCCATCAGGCCGGTCTGCGGTACGGCCCGCGGGGCGACGAACACGACCGAGCGGTCGTGGGCCGAGCCGTCCGCCAGGCGGACCCCGGTGAGCCGGTCGTCCTCGATCCGCAGGGCGGCGACCTCGCCGGGGACCACCTTGACCCCCGCCGCGGCCAGGCGGCGCAGGTCGTCGTCGGCCAGCTCCTGCTCGGCGACGGTGTGCAGGAAGAGCGTCACGTCGTCCGACCAGCCGGACACCATCAGCGCCTGGTGCACGCTGAGCGGGCTGGTGGCGAGCACGCCGAAGTGTCCGTCGCGCACCTCCCAGCCGTGGCAGAACGGGCAGTGCAGCACGTCCCGGCCGAACCGCTCGGCGACCCCCGGCACGGCCGGCAGCTCGTCCTTGAGCCCGGTGGTGACGATCAGCCGGCGGGCCCGCACGGTGTCGCCACCGGCCAGCCGCACGGCGAAGTCCCCGTCCCGGGACACGTCGACCGCCCGGTCGCGGACCAGCTCCACGCCGTAGCGCGCGATCTCCTCCCGGCCGAGCGCCAGGAACTCGGCGGGCGGCATGCCGTCCCGCGTCAGGTAACCCTGCATGTGGTCCGAGGGCGTGTTGCGGGGCTCCCCGGCGTCGACGACCAGCGTGCGCAGCCGTGACCGGCCCAGGACGAGCGCGGCGGACAGCCCGGCGGCACCGCCGCCCACGACGACCACGTCGTAGGTCCCGGCGGGGTCCTCGCTCTGGGTAGGGGTGACGTTCTGGGTCATGGTGACCACCTCCACCCAGAAGGTCGCCCCGTCACCTCGGTATTGACAAATCTTGTTGCCGATTCTGCAATATCCACATGACTGCAGACGACGTCCTCGCCGGTGTCGGCCCCCGGCTCCGCCAGGTCCGCAAGGAGCGCGAGGTGACCCTGGCGGCCCTGTCCGAGATCACCGGCATCTCCGTCAGCACCTTGTCGCGGCTGGAGTCGGGCCTGCGCAAACCGAGCCTCGAACTGCTGCTGCCGATCGCCCAGGCCCACCAGGTGCCGCTGGACGAACTCGTCGGCGCCCCGCCGGTCGGCGACCCCCGCGTGCGGTCCGAGCCGATCGTGCGCCACGGCCGCACGCACTGGCCCCTCACCCGCCAGCCGGGCGGGCTCCAGGCGTTCAAGGTGCTGGAGCCCGCGCGCAAGGAGGAACCGGACCCGCGCACCCACGAGGGGTACGAGTGGCTCTACGTCCTCTCGGGCCGGCTCCGGCTCGTGCTCGGGGACCACGACGTGGTGCTGTCGGCGGGGGAGGCCGCCGAGTTCGACACCCGGGTGCCGCACTGGTTCGGGTCGACGGGGGAGGGGCCCGCCGAGTTCCTCAGCCTCTTCGGCCCGCAGGGCGAGCGGATGCACGTACGGGCGCGGCCCGCCGCCCGCACGTGAGGGCTCGCCCTGCGCGCGGCGGCGGTACGTGACGCACGACAGGGGCCGAGCTGTTCCCCGAACGGCAAGCGACCGCTTAGTATGCGAGTGACCCGGTCGGACGACGCAGTCGGTGGAGGCCCCGCATGCAGGCATGGCAGGTGCACGAGAACGGCGAGCCGGGCGAGGTGATGCGCCTCGAGGACGTGGCGCCGCCCACGCCCGGCGACGGCCAGGTCCTGCTGAGGGTCCGCGCCGCCAACATCAACTTCCCGGACGCCCTGCTCTGCCGGGGCCAGTACCAGATCAGGCCGCCGCTGCCCTTCACGCCGGGCGTGGAGATCTGCGGCGAGACCGAGGACGGGCGCCGCGTCATCGCCAACCCCGCGCTTCCGCACGGCGGCTTCGCCGAGTACGCCCTCGCGGACGCCCGGGGCCTGCTGCCCGCGCCGGACGCGCTGGACGACGCCGAGGCCGCGGCCCTGCACATCGGCTACCAGACCGGCTGGTTCGGCCTGCACCGCCGCGCGCGGCTGGAGGCCGGCGAGACGCTGCTGGTGCACGCCGCCGCCGGAGGTGTCGGCAGTGCGGCCGTACAGCTCGGCAAGGCCGCCGGCGCCACCGTCATCGGTGTCGTGGGCGGCCCGGAGAAGGCGGCCGTCGCCCGGGAACAGGGCTGCGACGTGGTCGTCGACCGGCACGCCGAGGACGTCGTCGCCGCCGTGAAGGAGGCCACCGGCGGCCGGGGCGCGGACGTGATCTACGACCCGGTGGGCGGCCAGGCCTACACCCAGTCCGCCAAGACCGTCGCCTTCGAGGGCCGGATCGTCGTCGTCGGCTTCGCGAGCGGCACCATCCCCAGCCCCGCGCTCAACCACGCCCTGGTGAAGAACTACGCGATCCTCGGCCTGCACTGGGGCCTCTACAACACCAAGGACCCCAAGCTGGTCCAGCACTGCCACGAACAGCTCACCGACCTGGCCGCGCGGGGCGCGATCAAGCCGCTGGTGAGCGAACGGGTCCCGCTCGGCGGGGCGGCGGACGCCGTACAGCGCGTCGCCGACGGCAAAACGACCGGCCGGGTGGCCGTCGTACCCCAGACGCTGGAGAAGGGAGCCACCGCATGACCGACGCGACCGAACTGCGCACCCGAACCAAGGAGTTGCTGGCCGCGCATCCCCCGGCCACCACGGAACGCCTGGACTTCCTGAGGGCCCGCTTCGACGCCGGACTCGCCTGGGTGCACTACCCGCAGGGCCTCGGCGGACTCGGCGTCCCCCGCTCCCTCCAAGCCGTCGTGGACGCCGAGTTGGCGGCGGCGGGCGCTCCCGACAACGACCCCCGGCGGATCGGCATCGGCCTCGGCATGGCCGCCCCGACGATCCTCCAGTACGGCACCGAGGAGCAGAAGCGACGGCTGCTGCGCCCGCTGTGGACCGGCGAGGAGGTGTGGTGCCAGCTGTTCAGCGAACCGGGAGCCGGGTCCGACCTGGCCGCGCTCGGCACCCGGGCCGTTCGTGAGGACGGGGGCTGGGTCGTCGACGGGCAGAAGGTGTGGACCTCCAGCGCGCACCTCGCCCGCTGGGCCATCCTCATCGCCCGCACCGACCCGGACCTGCCCAAGCACCGGGGCATCACCTACTTCGTCTGCGACATGACCGACCCCGGCGTCGAGGTCCGGCCGCTGCGCCAGATCACCGGCGAGGCCGAGTTCAACGAGGTGTTCCTCACCGGAGTCCGCATCCCCGACTCCCGGCGCCTCGGCGAGATCGGCGACGGCTGGCGGGTCGCGCAGACCACGCTGAACAACGAGCGCGTCGCCATCGGCGGTACCCCGATCCCCCGCGAGGGCGGGATGATCGGCAAGATCGCCGGCACCTGGCGCGAACGCCCGGACCTGCGCACCCACGACCTGCACCAGCGGCTCCTCGGCCTGTGGGTCGAGGCCGAGGTCGCCCGGCTCACCGGCGTACGGCTGCGCCAGCAACTGGTGGCCGGCCAGCCCGGACCCGAGGGCGCCGGCATGAAGCTGAACTTCGCCCGGCTCAACCAGGAGATCAGCGGCCTGGAGGTCGAACTCCTCGGCGAGGAGGGCCTGCTGTACGACGACTGGACGATGCGCCGCCCCGAAATGGTGGACTTCACCGGCCGCGAAGCCGGGTACCGCTACCTGCGCTCCAAGGGCAACAGCATCGAGGGCGGGACCAGCGAGGTCCTGCTCAACATCGTCGCCGAACGCGTCCTGGGCCTGCCCGCCGAGCCGCGCACCGACAAGGACGTCGCATGGAAGGACCTCGCCCGATGAGCGCACAGCCGGAACCCGCTCTGCTCTACTCGGAGGAGGAAGAGGCGCTGCGCGCCGCCGTCCGGGACCTGCTCACCGACCACTGCGACCCGGCGGGCGTCATCACCCGCACGGAATCGGCCACCCCGCAGGACCTGTCGCTGTGGAAGGCGCTCGCCGACTCCATGGGCCTCGCCGGCCTGCTGATCCCGGAGGAACTGGGTGGCCAGGGTGCCACCCACCGGGAAACCGCCGTGGTGCTGGAGGAGTTGGGGCGCGCGGTCGCGCCGGTGCCCTACCTGACGAGCGCCGTCGTCGCCACCGAGGCGCTGCTGGCCTGCGCGGCCGACGACCTGCTCACCGAGCTGGCATCCGCGACCTCCGTCGCCGCTCTCGCCGTCGGACTGCACGTCGCACCGGGCGGCTCCGTCCCTGACGTGCGGCTCGAAGGGGGCACCCTGCACGGTGAACTGACCGGCATCGCCGACGCGGCCGTGGCCGACGTCCTGCTGGTGCCCGCGGACGACGGGGGACTGTACGCGGTCCGGGCCGCCGACGTGACCGTCACCCCGCAGACGTCCCTGGACCTCACCCGGCCCCTCGCCCGCGTCACCCTCGACGGCGCCTCCGGGCGCCGGCTCGGCGACTCCGGGCCCGCCGTGCGGCGCGCCCTGCGGGCCGGTGCGGGGCTGCTCGCCTCCGAGCAACTGGGCCTCGCCGACTGGCTGCTCACCGAGACCGTCCGCTACCTGAAGGAACGCAAGCAGTTCAACCGCCAGGTCGGCGGCTTCCAGGCGCTCAAGCACCGGCTCGCCGGGCTGTGGCTGGAGGTGGCCGGGCTGCGCGCCGCGGCCCGCAACGCGGCCGACGCCCTGGCCACCGGCGAGGACACCGACGTGGCCGTCGCCGTGGCCCAGGCGTACGCGGCCCGGGTGGCCGTCCACGCCGCCGAGGAGGCGCTGCAACTGCACGGCGGTATCGGCATGACCTGGGAGCACCCGGTCCACCTCTACCTGAAGCGGGCCAAGGCCGACTCGATCGCCTACGGCGCGGCGGGCACCCACCGGGCGGCCCTGGCCGACCTGGTCGACCTGCGAGCCCCCTGACAGCTGCTCTCCGTCCATAGTGCGTGCCCGTCCCCTCCGGGGGGCGGGCACGTTCCGTGCGACCGGCTCCGTCGAGATGAACGACCGAGGGCGGTCCGGCCAACTCCCCGCACGGCTCTGCTCCCCGAGGGCACCGGGACCGCATACTCACAGGCGTCCCGTACGGCACATCCAGGGAGGCAGAGCATGGCCCTCACCACCCGACGCAGAGCCCTCACCACCCTCGGCGCCGCCCTCGCGGGCGCGGCCGCCCTGCCCGCAGGCAACGCGCTGGCGAGCGAAGGCGGGCGCGGGCCGCGCCCGTTGTGGCGCGCGCACGCCCACAACGACTACGAGCACCCCCGCCCGCTCCTCGACGCCCTCGACCACCGCTTCGGCAGCGTCGAGGCCGACATCTACCTGGTCGACGGCCAACTCCTCGTCGCCCACGACCCCGAGGACCTCGACCCGGCCCGCACCCTGGAATCCCTCTACCTCGAACCCCTCGCCGCCCGGATCCGCGCCAACCACGGCCGTGTCTACCGGCGGGACCGCCGCGCCCTGCAACTCCTCGTGGACATCAAGACCGAGGGGGCGTCGACGTACCTCGAACTCGACCGGCAGCTGCGCCGCCACCGGGACCTGTTCACCACCTACGCCCACGGGCGGGTCCTGCCCGGCGCGGTCACCGCGGTGGTCTCCGGCGACCGGGCGGCCCGCGCCCCCATGGAGGCCCAGCGCACCCGCCGCGCCTTCTACGACGGCCGGCTCACCGACCTCGGCACCACCGCACCCGCCTCCTTCGTCCCGCTGATCAGCGACAACTGGACGCTCAACTTCACCTGGCAGGGCGTGGGCGCCTTCCCGCCCGCCGAACGGCGCAGGCTGCGGGGCATCGTTGGCGCGGCGCACGCCCGCGGGCGGCGGGTCCGGTTCTGGGCCACGCCCGACATCGCGGGCCCCGCGCGGGACGCCGTGTGGACCGAACTGGTCGCCGCCGGTGTCGACCACCTCAACACCGACGACCTCGCGGGCCTGGAGGCGTTCCTCGACGCCCACCGGGGCGCGTAGGACTCCGGCGCGAACACCACTCGTTCGGAGGACAGGTCAGCCGCCCGGACGAACCCTCCGCTACGCCACACTTGCGGCCGAACGCCGCGAAGTGGACGTGGCGGAGGAGGTTGACGATGGCCGTTTCCATCTCTGTGGTGCTGTTGCTGTTCGTCCTCGCGGTGATCTTCCTGCGCAACGGAGGGCTGAAGATCTCGCACGCGCTGGTGTGCCTGCTGCTCGGCTTCTACCTGGCGAGCACGAGCATCGCCCCGACCATCAACAGCGGTCTGACCGCGACGGCGGACATCGTGAGCAGCCTCAGACCGTAGACCGGGCCGCGGGCGGCCTAGGCGTCGACGACTCGCGAGCGGATGAGGAAGCGCACCCCCTCGGGCGCCTCCAGGGAGAAGCCGCTGCCGCGGCCCTCGACGACGTCCACGGTCAGCCGGGTGTGACTCCAGGCCTCGTACTGGCTGCGCGACATCCAGAACTCCACCGGCTCCCCGACACCGTCGACCTCCAGTTCGCCGAGCAGGACGTCCGAACCGCCGGTGCGGAATTCGCCCGCGGGGTAGCACATGGGGGCGCTGCCGTCGCAGCAGCCGCCGGACTGGTGGAACATCAGCGGGCCGTGCGTCTCGCGGAGCCGTCGCAGCAGTACGGCGGCCTCCGCGGTCAGCTCGACGCGGGGGGTCTCCTCGTATGTGTCGCCCATGGGGGCGCATCCCAGCACGGGGAAGGTTGCGAGTGCGTTGCGCCGGTGGTGCCGCGGGCTCGATCTTTGGTCTTTTGACATACCTATATGGCTATACTTATTATCCGCGGGTGACCGACTCCAGTACCCCTCGCCGGGACATCGACCGCGTGGCCTCCGGGCTCGCGGCGTGCCTTCCCGCGCTGCACCGGGCGCTGGACCGGCAGGTCACCGCCGCATACCCGCACCCCAAGCCCCCGGAGGGCCAGCTCGCCCTGCTGCGCTTCGTCGCGCAGCGCGAGGGCGCCACGGTGCGCGAGGCCGCCGAGGCCCTGCTGATGAAGCCGAACAACGTCAGCGCCCTGGTCTCCCAGCTCACCGAGCGGGGTGATCTGGAGCGCCGGCAGGACAGCGCGGACAAGCGGGTCGCCCACCTCCACCTCACGGCCATGGCGCGTCAGCGGGTCTCCGAGGTGCGGGAACTCGAGGCCGCGTTCATCCGCCACGCCCTGACCTCCCTCACCGAGGGGCAGCAGGGCGCGCTCGGCTCCGCCCTGGACGCGCTCGACGCGTTGGCGCGCCACCTCCACCCCACCGCCCGCTGACCGGGCGGAACCCGCGCGTTCTCGCCGGCCGCAGGCGCACCTTCGTGCCCGCGGCCGCTCCGCCGTGCTCCCGCGGACCGCCATGTCTTGGCGCACCACCCTGCCGAACCTGGAAGCGAAGGCCCGTTCATGCCCTCCACCCCCGTGGCCGACCCCACCGCGCCCCCGGCCGAGACCGCCCGACCGGCGGCCGGCCGTCGGCGGTCCAACCCGTGGCTGACCCTGCTCGCCGTCGCGTTCGGACTCTTCATGGTCCAGCTCGACGGCTCCGTCGTCGCCATCGCCAACCCCGCGATCGGCAGCGACCTGCACGCGTCGACCGCCCAACTCCAGTGGGTCACCAACGCCTACCTGCTCGCCCTGGCCGCCACCCTCATCCTGGGCGGCAAGCTCGGCGACCGGTTCGGGCGGCGCACCTACTACCTCGTGGGCGTCGCCGGCTTCACCCTCGCCTCCGTCGCCATCGGCCTCTCCGGCTCGGTCGAGGGCGTGGTCGCCTTCCGCGCGCTCCAGGGCGCCTTCGGCGGACTGCTGATGCCCAACACCCTCGGCCTGCTGCGCTCCGTCTTCCCGCCGAAGAAGTTCGGCATGGCCGTGGGCATCTGGGCCATGGTCTCCGCCGTGGCGACCGCCCTCGGACCCATCGTCGGCGGACTCCTCGTGGAACACGTCGACTGGGAGTCCGTCTTCTACATCAACGCCCCCATAGGCGTCGCCGCCATCGTCTTCGGCGTCCTCGTCCTCCCGGAGAGCCGTGGGGCCGCCGGCCGGGAGCGCTTCGACCTTCCCGGTCTCGTCCTGCTCGCCCTCGGTCTGCTGGCCGTGGTCTTCGGTGTCGTCAAGGGCGAGACCTGGGGCTGGACCTCCGCCGGAACGCTGGGCGCCGTCGCCGCCGGACTGGTCCTGCTGCTCGTGTTCGGGCGGCACGAGACCCGGACCGCGCACCCCTTGCTGCCGATGAGCCTGTTCCGCAGCCGGGCACTGACGATCGGCGCGGTCATCACCGCGCTGAACTTCTTCGTCCTGCTCGGAGTGATCTTCTTCGTGATGCTGTATCTCCAGAACGTGCGCGGCTTCACCCCCGTCGAGGCGGGCGTGCGCACACTTCCGCTCAGTCTCGCCTCGCTGGTCGCCTCACCGCTGGGCGCGGCCCTGACCCAGCGCTTCGGGCCGCGGCTGACCATGCCGGTGGGCATGCTGCTCCAGGCGGCATCCTGCTTCGGCATGCTCACCTGGCAGACCGACTCCGCCTACGCCACGATGTGGCCGCCGTTCATCGCGCTCGGCCTCGGCGTCGGCATGGTGATGTCGGCCTCCTCGGACGCCATCGTGGGCAACGCCCCCGTCCGGTACGCCGGTGTGGCCGGCGGCCTCCAGGCGACCACCCTGCAGATCGGCGGGGCGCTCGGTACGTCCGTCCTGGTCTCGCTGATCAGCGCCAGGGTCGGCTCCACGCTCACCGGGGAACTGACCGGCGCGGGCGTGCCGGCCGCCGTGGCCCACGGGTTGCGGGAGGCCGAGGATGCCGTGGCGATGGGCGTGGCACCCGTCTCCGGGGACCTGCCGGCCGGCCTGCGGGCCGCCGTGGTGGAGGGCAGCGGCCAGGCGTTCATGAACGGCGTCCATCTGGCCGTGGCCGTCACCGGCGTCCTCTGCCTGTTCGGCGCGGTCCTCGCCGCGGCCGGTGTCCGGCGCGCCCCGGAGGGCGGGGCGGACCACTGACATCAGGCCACGGCGGTGTGCCCACGGCCGGGCGCACCGCCGTCGGCGTCCGTCAGACCTCCCCGGCCACCGTGCGGGGCAGCACCGTGACCCGGCGGAAGTTGCACCCCGAGGGCGGGTCGCCGGCCGGACGGGACTGATGGGCCTTGAGCGCGATGCTCACCAGGCTCAGCAACAGGTCGACGTCGGCGTCGCAGTCCAGGTGCACGGTCACCCAGCGCGAGCCGGCGACCAGCCGGATGGCGCTGGAGCCGCTGAGGTCGTACTGGAAGCGCTGGATGGCCCGGTGGGTGAGGTGGAGGTCCACGTCCCGGTCCGAATGGAAATGGACGATCTCGGAGCGGACGGAGCGCAGTGCCCGTCCGGTTCCACAACTGGCCGAACCCGCGGTGAGGTCGGGCCAGGCTTGCAGCCGCTCAAAGGCGTGCTGGGCCGGAGTCATGCCCCCATCGTCGCCCGATCACCGCTTCGCAACCAGAGGTTGAGCGATTCGTAACCGGTACGTGAGGTCGGCGGGGCCCGGGGCGGGGCGCCGCCGACCTCACTCGAAAGGGGTCAGGGCGCGACGCAGCCGATCGTCCCCGCGGGGAAGTTGTTGCCCGTGGACGTGGCCGTGAAGCCGAAGGTCACGCTGGAGTCCGGTGGGATGACGCGGTTGTGGTCCACGTTCCGGACCGTCACCGTGCCGTCGCCGCCGCCGGACACCGAACCGTTCCACACCCCGCCCAGTGTGGTCCCGCTGCCCGGCCGCCACTGCACCGCCCAGCCGTTGAGGGGCTCGCTGCTGTGGTTCATCACCTCCACGGAGCCTTGGAAGCCCCCGCTCCAGGAGTTCTCCACGGTGTAGACCGCCATGCAGGAACCGGAGTGCGTGGGCGGTGTCGTCGGGGTCGGCGTGGGCGTCGGGTCCGGGTCCGGAGTGCTGCCCGAACCGCGGATGCCGGTGACCTCGCCGTTGCCGCCGTCGAAGACGACGTCCGAGCAGGAGAAGAAGTTCTCCTGGCTGTCCGAGCGCACCCACTGCATGAAGATCAGCGCGTCGCCCGAGCGGCCCGAGGGCAGCGCGAGGTCCCAGAAGTAGTGGCCGCCGTCGGTACCCGGCGAGCCCTGCTGCGGCGGATTGGTCACCGTCTCGATCAGCTCCAGGTCGTCCCAGCCCAGTTCGGACGTGGGTGACCAGCCCGGCTTGGTCAGGTAGACCCGGAAGTCACCGGGGTGTGCCGCCCAGTTGCTGTACTGCACCTTGATCGTCTTGCCGGACGTCAGATGCGTCCGGGGCCAGTCCGCGCGGGCCGCGTTGTAGGCGGAGAAATCGTACGGGGAGCGGTCACCGGCGCTGCACAGGGTGCCGTCCGGCACGTATCCCGCGCCGCGTCCGCCCGCGTTGGAGTCGAGTACGGCGAACCAGTTGTACAGCGCCGTCCCGCCGCTCTCGTCGAGGGCGGCCCGGCAGGCCGGGTTCGTCGGGTCGAGGGCGCCTGTGCCGGTCTTGGCGTCCAGTTGGCAGAGGTAGGTGCGGGAGCCGGGCATCATCGCCACGCCGTGCGCCTCGGCGCGCCCCTGCCCGAGCAGGAGGGTCACGCCGAGCGCGCTGAGCAGGGTGGCCAGCACCGCCGCGAGGGAGAGGAGTCTGCTGCGTCGAGCCATGGGGTCTCCTGATTCCGCCGGCTATTCATGATCGGTTCATGACAATCAAGCGAGGTCTGGGGGATGGGGGCAGGGAGGTGGAGCCCCCGCCCGTCCGGGGGGGCGGGGCTTCGACCGGACGGGCGGGGGAGCGCTTACGCCGTGGCGCAGGCGGCGTCGTTCAGGCGGAAGCCGTCCGGCTCGGCGAACGTCCCGCCGTGCGCGCCCTGGAAGCCGAACGACAGGCTGCCGCCGGGAGCGATCCGGGCGTTGTGTGCCACGCCGGTGGCCGTGACCGTGCCCGAGGACGGGGTGAGCGAGGCGTTCCAGGCGTTGGTGATGCGCTGGCCGGCGGGCAGGGTGAAGGCGAGCCGCCAGCCGTCGACGGGTGCCGTTCCGGTGTTGGTGACGGTGACGTCCGCGGTGAAGCCGTTCTGCCAGACGTTCGTGCCGTACGACACCTCGCACGCCGCCTCGCCCGGCTCGCCGGGGTCGGGGTCCGGGCCGGGTCCGGTGCCGGTCTGCACGGTGGAGGTGAACGAGTTCACGGCCAGGCCCGCGCCGTTCTGCCAGGGCTCGAAGCCCGCCTGAACGCTCGTCAGGTACCAGTCGTTCCCGGCGAGACCGCGCGCGACGGTCGCCCGGACGAAGTCCATGACGTCGAAGCTCCAGCTGCTGATCGCCGACGGGGCCACGAAGGACAGCACGTCGTTGGAGCCGTTGCCGCCGCTCCATACCTCCCAGGTCCGGCCGCCGACGGTGGCCGTGCCGACCGGGGAGCCGATGGGCTGGATCGGGCCCACCCGGTTGAACCAGATCATGATCTCGGTCTGGTTGACGCCGTCGGTCCGGGGCGTCGGGTCCAGCCATATGTCGTAGGAGGCGTTGTAGACGGCGTCGCCGACGAAGCCGTACGAGATGCTGGACGGCGCGCTGGACACGGTGTTCAGCCGGGCGGGCAGGCTGGTGCCCGGCGAACAGGTGGTGTAGTGGCAGCCGTTGAAGACCGACGGGTACGACTTCGGTGCCCCGTTGGTCGGCACCGAGCCGTCGGCCTGGGCGACCCGGAAGCCGCTGTCGGTCGCGGTGACGCACTGGGTGGCGCTGGAGCCCCAGCGGTTGTTCTGGACGACGTACCGTCCCTGGATCGTCGCCGTTCCGAAGGGTTCGCAGATCGTGGTGTCCGCCTGGGCCGGCGGCGCCGCGGCCAGCAGGGCCGCGACGGCCGCGACGCTCGCGAGCGTCGCGATCAGGGCCGACAAGAGGCCGCGTAAGGTGCGGACTTGGGGCGGTGGCGTTCGCATGGGGGCCTCTCCGGGAGAGTGCGGGGGGGAAGGGGCCGGAGCGGGAGCGCTCCCAACTCCCCACTGATGGGAGCGCTCCCAACTACCGGTTGACTGGGGACTGTAGAAGCCGTTCATGTTCCTGACAAGACTGTGCGCAACGGAGCCGTCGCACGAATCTCGAAGCCCCAGGTGAGAGCCGGGCCCCCGACGGGAGCGCTCCCGACGACGGCCTAGGTGTATTGACCACGAGCGTTGTTAACAGGGTCGAGATCTTGATCATGGCGAAGACCTCCGGTGTGGTGGAGGTGTCTAGGCTTCACCACACGGAGGTCTTCGTGTCCCACCGTAATGCCCGTCTTACCGTTCACGGCAGACGAATCCTGGTCGAACGCGTCCTGTCCGGCCGTCCCGTCGCGCACGTGGCCGCGGAGATGGGTATATCCCGTCCTACAGCCCACAAGTGGGTCCGCCGCTGGCGGACCGAAGGCGATGCGGGGCTGCACGACCGTTCCAGCAGGCCCCGCACCACTCCACACCGCACGCCGTCTGCGGTCGAGGCCCGGGTCTGCCGACTGCGTTCCGGGCGCAAGCTCGGCCCGGCACGCATCGGACCGATCCTGGGTCTTCACGCCTCGACCGTCCACCGCATCCTGGTCAGGCACGGTCTGAACCGTCTGGCCTGGCTCGACCGGCCCACCGGCGAACCGATCCGCCGCTACGAGCGAGCCAGAGCGGGCGAGCTGGTCCACGTCGACATCAAGAAACTCGGCAACATCCCCGACGGCGGCGGATGGCGAACTGTCGGCCGCGCGGCCGGTGACCGCAACCGCCAGTCCACCACCACCGAGCGCAAGAGCTGCACACCGGTAATCGGCTACAGCTACATCCACTCCGCCGTCGACGACCACTCCCGCCTGGCCTACAGCGAAGTCCTCACCGACGAGCGCAAGGAGACCGCCGCCGGCTTCTGGCAGCGGGCGAACGCCTTCTTCGCTGCTCACGGCATCACCGTCGAACGGGTCCTGACCGACAACGGCTCCTGCTACAAGTCCAGACTGTTCACCCAGACGCTGGCCACCGCGGGCATCACCCACAAGAAGATCCGGCCCTACCGGCCGCAGACCAACGGCAAGGTCGAACGCTTCAACCGCACCCTGCTCGACGAATGGGCCTACCTGCGGCCCTACACCAGCAACACCGAACGAACAGCAGCCCTGGCAGACTTCCTCCACACCTACAACCACCACCGCTGCCACACCGCACTCGGAGGCCAGCCACCAATCAGCCGCGTGAACAACGTTGCGGGTCAATACACCTAGGTCAGGCGGAGTCCCGGAGTACCAGCTCGGTACGGAGGATGACGTGCCGCCAGGCAACGGGCGACTCCTCCATCTCCTCCAGCAACAGCCGCACCATGGCGCGGCCGATCTCCTCCAGTGGCTGCCGGACCGTCGTCAGTGGCGGGTCCGTGGGCCGGGCCGGCTGGAAGTCGTCGAAGCCGATCACCGCCACGTCCTGGGGCACCCGCCGCCCCGCGGCGCGCAGCGCGCCGAGTGCCCCGGCGGCCAGGGTGTCCGAGGCGGCGAAGACCGCGTCCAGCTCCGGGTGACGGCCGATCAGGCTGGTCATCGCCCGGCGCCCGCTCTCCTCCGTGAAGTCGGCGCCCTCGACGACCAGCGAGGGGTCCGGCGTCACCCCGGCCAGCTCCAGAGCCTCCCGGTATCCGCGCAGCCTGCACTGGGCGACGTACATGTCCAGCGGCCCACTGATGGCCCCGATCGCGCTCCGGCCCCGGTCCAGCAGATACGTGACCGCGCCGCGCGCACCCCCGGCGTTGTCGGCGTCGACGTAGGTGACACTCTCGTCGCCGGAACGCCGCCCGAGCATCACGGTGGGCAGCCCCGCCTTGGCCAGCATGTCCGGCAGTGGATCCGCGGCGTGCACGGACATCAGCAGCACACCGTCGACCCGCCCGCCCCGCGCGTACTCCACGAACCGCCGGCGCTCGGTGTCCGTACGGACCAGAGTGAGCAGCAGCTGCACCGGTGTGTCGGTCAGGGCGTCGCCGACGGCATGCACGATCTCAGTGAAGAACGGCTCCCCGAACAGCCGCCAGTCCGTCTCCGTCATCACCAGCGCGACGGCGTCCGCACGGTGCCCCGCCAGCGAGCGCGCCGCGAGATTCGGAACGTACCCCAGCTCCGCGATGGCCCGTTGCACGGCGCGGCGCGTCGAGTCCCGCACGCCGGCCGCGTTGTTGATGACCCTTGAGACGGTGCCCCGCCCCACGCCGGCGAGGGCGGCCACCTCCTCCAGCGTCGGCGTACCGGGACGCTGTCTGCCCATGTCCGCCCGCCTTCCCCCACGAGATCGTCCGATACTACGGCGACCCGCGCCGCTCAGCGGGCGGATCGTGTGGGTGGTGCCGCTGGGCCCCCTACCTCACGGCGGCCCGGGGTGCGGGTTCGTCCGGCCCGGAGAGGTCCGCGGTGAGGTCCGAGGTGGGGTCCGCGGTGAGGTCCGCGCCCCACGCGGCGGCACACAGGGCGCGGTCGAGTGACTCCGTGTAGACGGCGGCGCCGAGCCAGGCGCGGACGAACCGGCCGGTGTCGGCCGGGAGCAGCCGGCCGAAGGGGTCGCGTGCGCGGTCCGCCGCGGTGGTGTGCAGCTCGGCGAGCAACTCACCCGCGGTGGCCAGGCCGTACCGCCGCAACCGTGCGACCTCGGCGGCCCGGTTGCCGGGAAACGCCAGCACGCGGCGCCCTCCGGAAACGGCCTGCATGACCCGGCGTCGCAGCAGGTGGACCGGGGCGTCGTCGATGGTGGGCGGGGGGCCGTGGGGCGGGGTGTTGTGTGGTGGTGGGTGCTGGGGTGACGGCTCGTGCGATGGCTGGTGCGACGGCTGTGTCTGTTGGAGCGGCACGGTGGGCAGGTCGGCGCGGCGGAGGCGGTCCAGGCCGAGATCGACGCGTCTGCCGGGGTCGGTGGGATGGCTCACCGCCAGCAGCGTGGCGCGGGGGAGCGGGCCAGGGGTGAGCCGTGCGACGACACGCAGCCGGGCGCCCGGCACGGAGGCGAGGAGGCGCAGGTTCTCGCGGTGGGCCAGCGCCGGATGGTCGTGGGCGGCGGCGAGCCGGAGCCGGAGTCCGCCGCAGTCAGCGACCAGGCATTCACCCGCCGCCTCGCGGACGGTGCCGACGAGCGTGACGTCGAGGAAGAGCAGATCACGGTCTTCCCGCGCCTCCCTTCCGTCCCGGTCGTCCCTCAGGGCGCGGGAGATCTGTTCCGGCACCGGTACCGCCCACAGGCGGTCCAGGGGTGCGGCGTCCCAGTCGACGCCGGACGCGCGCACGGCCCGTACGCCCGCGCCCGCGCCGAGGCGGCCCGTCGGGGAGACGGTCGCTCCGGACACGGCGAGTCCCGCGCGGGAGAGTTCACGGTGCGTCAGCGCTGTGTCGCCGAGGCGCACAGCTCGGTCCGCCGCACCCGTGGCCCGCTCGGCGCCGCCCGGCGCCACGTCCGAGACCGTGTAGAGGCGGCCCGCCGCATCGGCGGTCCAGGTGACGGCGCCCGCGTAACCGGTCGCGGAGAGGACCGGCTCGGCGAAGACCCCGTACAGGCGCAGGGAGCCGTCCGGGCTGTACGGCTGCCGTACGCTGCCGCGCAGTTCGGCGAGTTCGGGGCCGGTGGTGTCGGGGAGGCGGTGCGCGAGCACCAGGACGTCACGCAGGGCCGCCGTGAGATCGGTGAGTCGGTAGTCGGGGTCGCCGCCGCGCGCCGCCCGCAACGCCGTGACCACGGCGACGGCCCGGCCCGCGGCCCTGGGCAGCCCCGCGAGCCGCGCGGTGTGCGCCGCCCGCAGCAACTCCGCCTGAAGCACGGCACCGGCTCCGTCGGTACCGGCCTCCAGGACGGCGGCGGCCGCGTCGTGCAGAGCGGCCGAGGCGGTGCGCTGGCCGGGGGTGGCCGCTTCGGGAGAGGGGGAGGGACGAGTGGAGGGTGCGGGCTCCTGGAGGTCCGTCGCGGGGGGTGCCGTGGTGGGCGGGACCGTGGGGTCGGCGACCGGGGCCGCGGATGCGACGGCGGCCCGGTGCAGGCAGTCGGGCGCGAGCAGGCACCCGCAGCGGATCCCCTCGGCACTGGTCACGACCCCGTCGGGGGCGTGCAGTTCGAGGTCGGTGTCGTCGTCCAGGGCGATCCGCACCAGGTCGCCCTCCCGGGCCACAGGCCGTGCCGCCACCTTCGCGACACCCGCGTCGAGCCGCTTGCGCAGCCTGGGCGTCAGTGCCGCGACGAGCTGGGCCGTCACCGAGGGGGCGACCTTCGGAAGGTGCGCGTTCATCCGATCTTCTCCCCTACCCATCCGGCGAGTTCGAGAGGGCTGAGGGCGGCGACCGGCATGCCCGCCGCGACCAATTGCCCGGCGACCGCGGTGGAGTACCGGGGCCGGCCGGTGTCGTCGAGGCTCGCGCAGCCCAGGACGTGGCAGCCGCTGCCGGCCAGGGCGCGGACCTCGGCGAGCAGGCCACCCACGGGATAGCCCTCCTCGAAGTCGCTGATGACCACCACGAGTGTGCGGGACGGCACCGTGACGAGTTCGCGGGCGTGCCGCAGCCCCGCGGCGATGTGGGTGCCGCCGCCCACGCTCACCTCGAGCAGCAGGGACAGCGGGTCGTGGACGTGGTCCGTGAGGTCCATGACCTCCGTGGAGAAGGCCAGGAAATGCGTGGACAGTGTGGGCACTCCGGCCAGTACCGACGCGGTGAGGGCGGCCCAGACCGTGGACGCCTCCATCGACCCCGACACGTCCGTCACGAGGATCAGCCGCCAGTCGGCGGCCCTTCTGGCCCGGGTACGGAAGACGGGGTGTTCCGGAACGACCAGCACCTTGCCGTCCGGTCCACGGCGTGCGGAGGCCAGATTGGCCCGCAGGGTGCGGGGCAGGTCGAGGCCTCCTCCCGGACGGCGGCTGGGCCGCGGCAGGACGGCGCCGTGCAGCGCGGGGCGCAGCCGCGTGGCCAACTGCCTGGTCAACGCCTCCACCAGACGCCGGACGAGTGGCCGCAGCGCGGCCAGCCGTGCCTCGGGCAGACCACCCGCGTGCCGCAGGACCGTGCGCAGCAGATCGACGGACGGTCGCACACTGCCCGGGTCGAGTTCGGCCAGGACGTCCGGTCGGCCCGCCGCGGCCGCCGCCGCCAGCACCTCCTCGCGGACCCCCGGGCCGAACAGCGCCCTCAGCTCCTCCGACCATTCCCGCACGCTCGGGTAGGAGGCTTCCCGGCCGCCACCGCCGCCGTCGCGCCCGGGGCCGTTCAGCTCACCCCGGCTGCCCTCGCCCCGCCCGCTGCCGTACAACTCGTCGAGCGCGGTGGCAGGTGCGCCGGCCGACGGGGGCAACTGGTCGGTGCGGCGGCCGAGTACGAGCCGCCAGCGGTCGACGGGGGCGAGGTGGTGAAGCGCGGGGTCGTGGGTCTCGTCCGTTGAGGGATCCGTTGAGGGAGGGGGCGGGGCCGTGGGTCGGATCGAGGGCGGGGTGGAGGTGTGGGTCGGTGTCGAGGCCGGCGCCGAGGGCTGAAGGGAGGGCCGTGCCGAGGGCTGAGAAGAGGGCGGTGCGGGGTCCGCAGGCCGGGTGGGCGAGGGCAGTAGGCCGAGGCCGCCCAGCGTGGCCCGCGCCGTGAGATCCGCGCGGGTCCACACGGCCAGGGCGGCGGGGTCCGTGCGACCCAGGTCGGCCAAGTGGCCCCGCTTCGCCCGAGCGTCCGGACCGCCGATGTCCAGGCGCTCCTCGACGGCCGAGAGAAGCCGGTCGCGGGCGGCCGGGCTCAGCGTGTCGAAGCCGCCGCGCAAGGCCGGCAGCCGGTGCAGGAAGTCCCGGTCGGACAGCCCGGACACCCGGTCGAGCAGCGGCTCCAGTGCCGGTGCCGCAGACTCCAGCAGTGGGCCCGCGGCCGTGAGCAGACCCGTGAGCCGCGCGGTGAGCGCGGAGCGGGACTCGCGGTCGGTCGCCGTGTCGACCCAGGCGGCGACGCGGCGGCCGAGGACGTCCGGGTCCTCGTGCCCCAGGAGGACCCTGACCGCCCCGGCGGCGCCACGCATCAGGGGCGATCCCTCCCGCCCGAGCCGGGCCAGGGCGTCGGTCAGGCGGACGCCGCCGAGGACGTCGGCCCGGTGCGCGAGTTCCAGCAGCGCGTGCGCGTCCGCCGGGTCCTCGGCACCGGCGAGACCGTCCACCTGGCGCACCGCGGCCGCGGTGAGAACGTCGGCCACGGCATCGGCCCGGACCGCACGGTCCTTGTCGAGGCCGAGCCCCGCGACGTGCCCCGCGCGCAAACGGTCCAGCAGGCCCAGCCCGGTGAGGAGTTCGGGCAGCGTGGCCGAGGCGGGCAGCACGTCGGCGGCCTCCGCCAGACGGGCGTCCGCCAGCTCGGGCAGGCCGCACTCCGCCGCCTGCCGAAGTCCGTCCAGCGTCTGCGCCGCCATGGGACCGCCCTCGTCGCGCTCCGTCCGCCGCCGCTCGCGCAGGACACCCTCGGCGGCCTGGGCGGGCGTGACGCCGTGCACACCGACCGCGGACAGCATGGCCTCGGTCGCCGGGGTCCAACGCACCTCCCACCGCGTCGTCAACGCCTCGGCGCCGCCCGCACCGACTACGCCCCTCAGCTCGCCGTACGGCACCCCGCACACCGTCAGGCGCCGCAGCAGCAGGTCGCGGTCACGGTCGAGGTCGGAGCGCAGGGGGTCCAGCCGCAGATCCTTGGCTGTCGCGTTCGGTTCACTTGTCCCACCGGTCGCCCCAGGGGTGGTCCCACTGGGCCTCGGGCCGGGCAGTCCCAGTCTCGACAGCTCGGTCTCGACCGCCGGAGCCAGTCCGCTGCGCGGCGCGCCCGGCGCGGGACGACCGCCGCGGTCGCCGACGAGGACGCGCTCCATCGCGCGGGCGACGGCCCGCCCCCTGCCGTACGGCTCGCCCTGCGCGAGTACCGTCTGGATCGCCTCGACCAGTTCGCCCCGGCCCGCCGCGGGCAGTCCCCGCAACCGGGCAAGGTCCGAGGCCAACCTCGTGATCTCGCGCGCGTCCGCGGGCCCCGACGGATGCCCGAGGCCGCGCAGCTCCGCACACACCCGTACCGCCGTGCGCGTCAGCGCCTCCTCGAGCGCGTCCGGGTCGCCCGCCGCGCGCACCACCAGATGCTGCCACTCGGGGTCCCGGATGCCCGCCGGGTACCCGGACCGTTCGTCCAGGAGGGCGTAGGTGTACGGGATCAGGGAGGTGGTCCACTCGGACGGCTCGGCATCACCGCGAGCACCCGGCATGGCACCGGCCGCACCGGCCACCTCGGCCGCACCGGCCGGGGACAGCAGCGCCGGGGCGTGGAAGGCGCCGACGACCACGGCGGCCCGCGCGCCGTCGACGGTGGCGGCGGCCAGACGGGACCGCATCCAGCCCTCACGCCGCAGATCCAGTTCGGGCACTCCTCCCGAGGACACGGCCTCCTCGCGCAGTGCCCACCCCGTGAGGAGCGCGGCGCGGCGCAGTGCCTCCGGCTCGGATCCCGGAGCGGTGGCCTCGACGAGCCGGTCCCACAGGTCCTCACCGGGGCGGCCGGTGAGCCGGGCCCGGAGGGCGGTGGTGAGCCCGGCGCAGGGGGCCTCCGGTGCCGTGGGCGAGGCAGGTGCCCCCGGCCGCCTCCCCGCACGCCACGCGCGGTCGGCCAACGGCAGGTCGCACGCGACGACCGGGACACCGCGCGGGGCGGCCCAGCGCACGGCCGCCAGTTCGGGGGAGAAGTCGGCGAACGGATAGAAGGCCGGCCCCCCTCCCTCCCGCGGACCGGCGGCGGCGAGGGCCACCGGCGCCCGTGTCTCCTCGTGTCCCAGCCACGGCAGCCAGTCCTGCATCTCGGCGGGCAGCTCGACCAGGAGCACGTCCGGCGCGGCCGCGTCCAGCAGCGCGGGCATGGCCGCGGCCAGCGACGGCGCGTGGTGCCGTACGCCGATGAGGTACGGCGCGGCCGGGTCGGTGAGCGCGGCCACCGCTTCGTCCGGGGACGGCGAAGGAGAGAGCGGGGCGGGCGAAGCAGAGAGCGGCGTGGGCGGAGCAGAGAGCGGCGTGGGCGGAGAGACGGACACCGGTGTCAGCCCTCCAGAACCGTGCGCAGGTCCCACAGGGTGCGCCAGGTGGCCGAACCCTGCTCCGCGCGGCGCCGGACCGGGCCGTCCCAGTAGCCGCGCAGCCGGGCCGCGTCGGCCGGGTCGTCCTTGCGGACCACGCCGAGGAGGTGCCCCGGGAGCAGCCCGAGTACGTCCCGGTCCCCCGGGAAGTAGGCCGCCGCCAACCCGAGCGCACCCGCGACGGACACGGCCTCGGCGGTGCTCATCACGGTGGACGGCCGCTCGACCTCCCAGCCCTCCGCCGAACGGCCCTCACGCAGGTCACGGAAGGCGACGACAAGCGCCTCCAGGACGGCCTCGTCCACCTGGAACGGCGCTCCGGCACGCTCGACCGAGGCCCGCGCCTGACTGCGGACCAGTGCCGTCTCGGCGTCGAGGTCCGGAATGGGGCCGACCGTCTCGAAGTTGAACCGGCGCTTGAGGGCCGCCGACATCTCGGAGACTCCCTTGTCGCGCAGGTTGGCGGTGGCGATCAGGTTGAAACCGGGCGCGGCGTGCGCCAGGGCGTCGTCCGTGCCCGAGAGTTCGGGGACGGCGATGCGACGTTCGGAGAGCAGGGAGACCAGGGCGTCCTGCACCTCCGGCAGGCAGCGGGTCACCTCCTCGACACGGGCGATGCCGCCCCTGGCCATGGCGGTCAGGACGGGGGAGGGGACGAGGGCTGTGCGGCTGGGGCCCTGGGCCAGCAGCAAGGCGTAGTTCCAGCCGTACTTGAGCTGGTCCTCGGTCGTACCCGCCGTGCCCTGCACGACCAGCCCGCTCGTGCCGCAGACGGCCGCCGACAGCAACTCGGACAGCATGGACTTGGCGGTACCGGGCTCGCCCACCAGCAGCAGTCCGCGCTCCCCGGCGAGCGTGACGACGCACCGTTCCACCAGCGCCCGGTCGCCGACGAACTTGCCCTCCACCACCAGTCGGCGGGGTACGCCCACGGGTGCCCGGGCGTCCTCGGGCAGCCGCAGGGCACGGCCGTCGCTGCCCATGACGAAGGTGACCACGGCCCGGGGCGTGAGCCGCCAGGCGGGAGGGCGCGGTCCGTCGTCGTAGGCGGTGAGGAAGGCCAGCTCGGTGGCGTACCGGTCCTCGGGCGGGACGATCTGGCGGATGGTGTCGGGGGATTGGGTGGCGGTCATCGAGGGATCTTCCGGTGGGCTCGGACAGAGGGCGTGGAGCGGTCGCGTGGCGGGCGCGGGCACGCCGCCTCTGCGGGTGCGGGTGCGGGTGCGGGTGCGGGTGCGGATGGGGATGTGGAGGCGAGTGCGGGTGCGGAGGCGAGTGCGGGTGCGAGTGCCTGGCCGGGCGCGTGCACGGTCGTCATCGGCGGCGGCCCTTCCGCGTGGCGCGAGTGGTGAGTTCCTCGTAGGCGGGCGCGTCCTGGGCCCGCACCCGGTCCCAGGCACGGGCGAACAACTCCGGTACCGGGAAAGGCGGAACGGCGCGCAGCCCTTCGCGGACCGGGTAGAGACCCTCCTTCCACGTCTCCACCGGCAGGGCGGGCGCCTTGAGGTCGTGCCAGCCGCACGGCAGGAAGAGGGAACGGCCGGCCCGGGACCGCTTGGCCTCGACCACCAGTTCCGTGGCCGCGAGTTCGGCCCGGGCCTTCTTCATCCGGGCGGGCCGCCACCCGGTCCACCGGGCACAGTTGCGGTCCGTCGGGTCGGGCAGCGCAAGCAGTTGCAGGTACAGCGCCGCCGCGTCCTCGCTCAGGGCGTGCTCCGACGCGACCTCCGCGACGAGCGCCGGAACGCTGACCGTGGGGTCCTGCGCGGGTCCGGCCGGCCCCGCGGGGTCCTGACCGGCGGACAGGGCCCGGGCGAGTTCCTCACCCAGGACGGCCCGCAAGGCCCGCATGCCGGAACCGCGCGCGGCACCCACCAGCCCCTCCAACAGCCCGAACACGGCGTCGTCCGGCCCGGCGAGGCCCGCCGGACGCACCAGCACGGTCTCGTTGTCGCCGTGCCAGGGGCGCAGGAGGAGTGCGTCACCGACTCGGACCGTCCCGTCCGCGTCGGCGCCCCCGGAGGTGGGCAGACCATAGGCCTTCCGCAGCTCGGCGGCGGTGGTGCCGCCCTTCTCCGTCCACCCGACGTCCAGGTCGAGCAGCAGCCCCGGGTCGGCGAGGCGGCGGCGCAGCGCGGCCAGGCCCTCCGGCAGGGCCGCGCGCAGGGGATGGCCGTAGGGCAGGGCGTAGGCGAGTGAGGCGAGGGTGGCGACCGCGCCGGTCAGAGCGTGGCGTCCGGGCACCGCGGCGGGGTCCTCCGCGACGAGCCGGCCGTCGTTGTCGGGGCGCTGGACCGTGGTACGGCTGAGCCACGCGGTGCGTGCCGGGTTGAGGACCGCCTCCGCGGACCCGGCCGGCAGGCCGTCGAGCGCGGGAGCCAGGTCCTCGGGCACTCGGACGAGAGAACCGAGGCGCGCGGCCCACGTCCGGCCCGCGGCACCCGTGTCCGGCCCGGTCGTCCACAGCTCGGCCGGGTCGTCGGGCAGCAGAGCGCCGACGAGCGCGGCCCGCTCCGTGGCGGGGAGCGTGTTCAGCATGGCGTTGCCCGCGTCCAGTTGACGGGGCTTGAGCCCCAGCGAGGCCAGGGTCTCGGCGTCGAGCTTCTCCGGCTGTCCGGCGAGGAGGATCGTGGCCTGGAGCGGTCCCACCCCGGCGTGCGTCGACGCCGCGAGTGCGGTGGGCGCCTCAGGCTGCCAGGGCGCGGCCCCCTTGTCCCGCACCAACCGGGTGACGGCGGCGAGGGTGTCGGCGGGTAGCGCCGGGGTGTGCCGTGTCTCGCGCTCCAGCGTGAAGTGGGCGACGGCCCCGAACACGCCCGTCGGATCGTGGTCGAGAGCCAGCCAGTTGACCCGCTCACGCCCGTAGTCGATGTTCTGGCAGCCGAGGACGACCACGGTCCGGCCGTCCCGGCGCAGTACCTGCCCGGCCCGCTCCCGCTGGCTGCGCTTGTCGTGCGGCTCGCTCAGGACGACCTCCCGGAGTCCGTGCCCGGGTGCGGCGAGCGGCCCTTCGCCGAGGGCCTCGAACAGCAGGAGCAGCGCCTGCCTTTCGACCGCGGGGACGGTGGGCGCCGCCGCGCGGTAGGCCAGCGGTCGCAGCACGGTCAGCAGGGACGGCCACACCAGGCCGATGCGCGGGATGGTGTGCTCGTCGCTGTGCCAGCCGTCGCCGAGGGCGTCCAGACGGGTGCGGTCGGGCAACTGCCGGCCGTCGGCGGGATGTCCCGAGAGCACATGGTTCACGGCGCGGATCTGGCGTAGTGCCGTCCACTGGTGGTCGCCGCCCCAGGCCCCCCACATGTGGGCCAGACCGCGGGTCGCCGTGCGCAGGGTGTGGTCGTCGCCGTGCTCGGGGCGGTAGTCCGCGAACATGCCCTCGGCCCGCTTCCGTTCCCGCTTCGGCTGCTCGACGGGCGGCGTCACGAACCGGGCGACCGTGTCGGCGATCTGGAGAGTCGTGCGGACCAGGGCCGCCACACCGGCCAGGATCCGCTGGTCCGTGAGGCCGGGCAGAGACCGGGACACGGCCTGCCGCACGACCTCCTCGGCGGACGGCACGGTGGGCTTGACCGCGGTGGCGCCGCCGTCCGACCCGTCGCCCTCGCCCGCGGCCTTCACCAGCGCCTGCCGGTCGGCGAGTGCACGCGCCGCCTCGCTCAGTACCTGGGCGGCCTGCTCGTCGGTGCAGGCCCGCAGCACCGCCGACGCGCTCTCGTCCCGCGGCCGCAGGGCGTGCCAGAAGGCGACCGGCGGTACCAGCGGGGTACCGGCGGCGAACTCGCCGCCGCGCTCGTGCGGTGTCACCCGGCCGAGTTCACCGGCCCGCGTGCCGTCGTCCTGCGCGAACAGCGTGATCTGGCGTCGAGTCCGGGCGACGACGGGGGCGGCACCGCCGGGCAGCCGGAGCGCACCGAGCGGGACGAGACGTTCGCCGTGCCGGGCGGCGGTGAGCGTGACGGTGCGGCCGTCGGGTGTCCCCGTGGTCGTGCGCGCTTCTTCGGCCTCGTCCTCGGCACGCACCCAGCGGCCGAGCACGGCGCCGTCGGTGCCGAACGGACTCTGCTCCAACCCGGGTTGCAGGGGCAGCACCTCGCACCGGTCCTGCAACAGCGTCGCGCCGTCCCGGATGCCGGAGCGCAGGAAGACGGGCAGGGACGCGCGCCCGTGCGAGCCCGTCGCCGGGTCGTACTCCAGCCACACGTGCTGCCGCCCGTGCCGGCCCTGCCGCCAGTACAAGGTGCCGTCCCCGATCACCGGACGGGTGGTGGGCAGGACGGTGTCGCCGGCGTGCAGGGTGCGACCGCCGGTGGCCCGGCCCCCGTCGGGCAACGGGATGGACGGGGCCGCGTCGTCGTTGCGCCACCAGTGCGAGATCCGCTCACCGGTGAGTGTGACCACCTCGGACGGCCGGTTGGACCAGTACCCGCGCTGTTTGCCGTCGTGCCACCACACCACCAGCAGCTCGCCGTCGCTGTAGCGGAACTGCGGGCGCTGCCAGCGGTCCAGGTCGGCCGGGAGGCGCAAGTCGTGTTCGAGGGAAATCGCGTCCGGGCCCACGACGACCGCCTTGTGTCCGCGGCTGAGGATCAGGCAAGGCCACGCCTCGTTCACGATGAGCGTGTTGTCGCGGTCCTTGCTCTGGCGGGTCTCGGTGTCGAGGATCCGCAGGGCTTCTTCGAGGGCGGGCCAGCCGAGTTCGTCGAGGATGCCGGCCCGCAGGGTGCGGGCGAGCAGCGGGGCCGTCTCGTAGGCGGCGGCTCGGGCGACGGCTGCCGGGTTGACCCGGGGCGCGACCGGCCGGAAGGGGCTCAGCCGGTGCAGCGCCTCGCGGGCGCCGGGCAGTCCCCTCGCTTCGGCCAGCTGCCCGACCGCGCCGTCCAGCCACTCCCGCAGTACGTCGCGGAGTACGGGGTGGTCGGCGAGGTGCTCCAGTACCGAACCCGACTGCCGGTTCTGGCTCGTGGCACCGACGGCCCTCAGCAGGAGGGGCCGCAGCCGCGAGTCCGCCGCGAGGGCCGCCAGATCGCGTCGTTCGGGATCGGTGTCGCCCACCCAGCGGTCCAGCCCGAGGTGGACCTCGGTGCCGGGATCCGGCAGCGCGAGGGGGATGTTCAACGCCACGCACAGGTCCAGCAGGCCGATGTCGGCACCCACCTGCCGACGGCCGGTGAAGAGGTCGACGGTCCGCCCGTCGGCCCGTAGCCGGGCCGCCATCCGGGAGACGAGAGCGAGCGTGGCGGGGGAGCTGTCGCACGTCGTGGCACCGTGCTTGCGGTGGGCGGCCCAACGGCCGAGCCAGTCCGCGGCGTCGACGGCGACCGTCGTGTCCTCCCCGGTGAGGAGCCGGTCGGCGCCGCACTCGGTCAGCAGTGCCAGCCAGAACTCGTCGCTCTTGACCTGGCGATCGAGCCCGGCCGGCATGATCTCCAGCAGCCGCTCACGGACGGCCGGCCGCCGCTCGGCCAGGACGGTCAGGGTCGCCCGGTAGGCGGTCCAGAAGGAGGCGGGCGCCCGGACCGCGGCGGGCGAGGCGACCAGGTCGGCGACGAGATCGCCCTCCGTCTCCACCTTGGGCAGTCCGGCCGCCTTGATCAGCACACGCGCGTCCTGCGGGAGAGACGCGTAGGGCGGCATGCCGGCCGCGCAGCGCTCCACCGCCAACTGCCGGAACTGGGCCCACGCCTCGGCGGCGTCCAGCCGGTCGGCGAGATCCTTCACATGCTGCTTCAGCGCCTTGACCGTCAGCGCCCCGGCGAAGGCGAATTCCAGGAAGACCGCCCGCTGCCGGTCCTCGTCAACGGTGAGCGCGTGCACCCGCTCGGCGTCACGGGCCTTGCCGAAGAAAGCCGCGGCGTACGTGGTGTTGTCGTACTGGAGGAAGATCCGCGCGGCCTGCTCGTAGAAGGTGGGCAGGAAGTGCGGCACGGCTCGGCCCAGCCGTTCGCCGAGCTGCTCGAAGCCCTCCTTGGCGGTGCCGGGGCGGGACTTGGCCTGGCGCGCGAGCCGCTCGACGTCCTTGACCAGGGCGAGCGCGTGGTGCCCGTTGGCCGGGTCGTTGACCAGCGCCCAGGCGGGGAAGCCCAGGGTCTCCCGCCTGATCTGCCCGACCTCCTCGGTCTCCGCGTCCCGCACGAGTCCGAGGAAGTCCAGGGCGAGGTCCTCCGCCTCACCGAGGGTGCCGGGCACGAGCCGGACGACGCTGCGGTCGCCGAGTGCGGCATGGCTGTAGGTGCGCACGGTGAGGGTGTCGGCGTCCTCCCGCCCCGTACTGCCCGGCGGCAGGAGGGCCCCGGCGTCGAGCAGGGCGGCGACGGTGGCGTCGTCCTGGGCGGTGCTCCCACCTGTGGCAGTGCCCCCGCGTGCGGTGGTGCGGGCGTCGGCCGCGCCTGTGGCGTTCACGGTGCTCATGCGGCGCGCTCCTCGTCCTCGATGTCGCGGCCCGCGTACAGCGCGGCGGCCATGCGCATGCCCTCCGACCAGGCCACCGGCCCGACCCGGCCCAGCCTCAGCTCCCGTCCCGCGGCGTCGGCCCAGGTCAGCGGGCCCGTCTCGGTCTCCTCGTAGCCGTCGTAGTCGCCGACCCACACCCGGGCCTCCACGCTCCGCCCGTCCTCCCAGGCGGAGCAGACGGCGTACCCGCCACGCACGCGGTGGCCGAGCTGGGTGACCCGCCCGTGCAGGAAGCGCAGTTCCTTGAACGTGCCGCCCGCGTACTCCTCGACGGACGTGGCGTCGGCGTCCAGCGCCGCAGGGCGGTGCCACACCTCGCGGAAGAGCTGCTGGGCCCGCTGCTCGACGCCGAGTTCGACGGCGAACTCCCGCAGATCCTCCAGGTCTTCGAGGAGCACGGGGTGCGGAAGGTGGACGAGCGAGGGAGAGATGCGCACCGTGTCCCCGTCGAGGTCGACGAGGCCGAGACCGCGCTCGGGATCGGCGTCCCGCAGGAAGCCGGCGACCTCGCCGTCGGCGCCGGTGACGACGAGATCGCGCAGCGCCGACCGCCAGGCGGGGTCGGCCCACACCCGGGTGAGAACGTCGAGAGGGACGGGCAGTGACCGCACCATCCACCGCTCGACGTCGGTGAGGCACTGGCGTTCGTGCCGCTCCAGCCACTCGACGAGCTGCCGCAGCCCGACCACGGCCGGATCGTCCGCGAGCTTCGCCGGGACCGACTTCAGCCGTCGCCCCGCCGCGTTGCGGCAGACCACCTTCCCGTCGTCCAGGGCGACCTCGTAGTCCCCGGCCGTCACCCACCCCATGAGTGCCTCCCCGCACCGCAGTGATCAACTGCTGAAAACTGTAGGCGAGACCACTGACAACGCCGTCGGCGCAAGGGACGGCCGGGAGGGAGAGACCCCTGAGCCGCCCTCAGTTGTCCAGGCGGACCGGCATCAGCAGCGAGAACGTGGCCTCGTCGTCGGTCCGCCGGATCGCGACCGGCGCCGTGGGGGCGCCCAGCTCCAGGACCAGTCGGTCCCGCCCCGCGGCGGCGAGCGCGTCCAGCAGGAACCCCCGGTCGACGGCGACGACGTCCCGGTCCTCGTCGCCCTCCCCGCACACGGCCACGGTGCCGTCGTCCGTCACGCCGAGCACGCTCATCTCCTGCGCGGTCCCGCCCTCTTCGCGCACCTCACCGGCGCGGACGGGCCCGTCCGTCAGGGCCGTCCGGAAGGCGGCCACGTCGACCACGGCGCGCCGTCCGGCCGGCAGTCGCACCAGACGCCGGTAGTCGGGGAAGTCGTACGCGAGGCGCGGCCCGGCCGCCTGGCGGTCCCCGGCCTCCAGCATCACACGGTCACCCTCCACACCCAGGTGGACGGGCCCGTCGCCGCCCAGCAGGGCGCGCATGGCGTCCACGAGCGGGGCGGGCACGATGACCTGGTCACGTGGCCCGCCGTGCCCGGTGGCAGTCGTACGCGCGACGGCCATCCGGTACCGGTCGGTGGCCACGACGTGCAGCGTGTCGCCCTCCACGTCGAACAGGACCCCGCCGAGCATCGGCAGCTCGGGGTCGGCGCCGACGGCGAAACGGACCGCGTCCAGCGCGGCGGCCAGTCCGTCGGCGGGCACGGACAGCCGGACGGCGTCGGTACGGGGCGAAGCGGTCATGGGACTCTCCCTCTGGTCGAGCAGGACTCGGAGTGCGGAGAACTCGCTGCGGGCATCGGCCAGCCCACGTTCGAGCCGGCGCAGGTGCGCCTGGAGGAGACCGCGCACGAGGTCCGTGTCCGAGCCGGACCAGCCGGCCAGCACCAGCCGGATGTCCGCCAAAGGCATCCCGGCCCGCCGCAGCCGCGCCAGCAGCCGGGCCTCGTCCAGCTGCCCCGGCGCGTACCAGCGGTAGCCGCTCACCGGATCCACCCAGGCCGGCACCAGCACACCGGCGCGGTCGTAGAACCGCAGGGCGCTCACGCCCAGTCCGCTGTCGCGGGCCATCTCCCCAATGCTGCGCATCTCGCTCTCCACGTCCGGAACTCTGGGCCCTTGACCAGGTCGAGGGTCAATCCCGATCCGGCTGCACCGGACCCGCCGGAGGACGCGCCCTCGCGTCTGCCATCCTTGCGCCGTGCAGAAGCCCAGCGCCGTCACTCCCGACGCCCCCGCGCCGATACGCATGCCACTCCTCACCCAGGAGTGGCTCGACCTCGCCTTCGTCCACTGGGCCGTGGACCCCGCCGACGTGGCGGGACTCATGCCGCGCGGCACCGTCCCCGACACCCACGACGGCCTCACGTACGTCGGGCTGGTCGCCTTCCGGATGCACAGGGTCGGCTGGTTCCGGCTGCCCGGGGTTCCGTACTTCGGTTCGTTCCCGGAGACCAACGTCCGCCTCTACAGCGTGGACGCCCATGGCCGCCGTGGCGTGGTCTTCCGGTCGATGGACGCCTCGCGGCTGATCCCGGTGGTGATGGGGCGCGTCGGTTTCCGGCTGCCCTACCTGTGGTCCCGCATGAGCGTCCGCACCGCCGGCGACACCGTGACCTACACCAGCTCCCGCCGCTGGCCCGGCCCGCGCGGCGCCTACAGCCGCATCACCGTGCGGCCCGGCGAGCGCATCCACGAGCCGACCGCCCTGGAGCACTTCCTCACCGCCCGCTGGGGCATGCACAACATGTTCTTCGGCGGGGCGGCGTACCTGCCCAACCACCATCCCCGCTGGCCTCTGCACCGGGCCCAGCTCGTCACGTGTGACGAGGACCTGGTCGCGGGCGCCGGGATCGAGGCCCCCACCGGTGCCCCGGTGAGCGTCCTGTACTCGCCCGGCGTCCCCGTCCGCCTCGGCCGCCCCGCCCTCGCGGCGTCATGGTGATCTTCGAGATCGCCCACCGGCCTCCGGGCAACCGGCCTGAACCCCGGAAGCCCGTTCCCATCCCCTGCCGAGTCCTACGTCGACGTGGTCGGGCCCGGGGAGCGGAGCACCAGCAGGGTGATCTCGCTGGGGGCGAAGACGCGGAACGGCGGGCCCCAGAATCCGGTGCCGCGGCTGGTGTAGAGGAGCGTGCGGGAGCCGTGCTCGCTGAGGCCGGCGAGGGCGGGCTGGTCGAGGCGGACGAGGTGGTGGAAGGGCCAGATCTGGCCGCCGTGGGTGTGGCCGGAGAGCTGGAGGTCGATGCCGGCGGCCGCCGCGCGGTCGACGAACTTGGGCTGGTGTGCCAGGAGCAGGACGGGCAGGCCGGGGTCGGCGCCGTCCAGGGCCCCGGCGAGGTGGGCGCGGTGGCCCGCCAGGCCGGAGGACTCGGCGGTGACGTCGTCCACGCCCGCGACCACGAGGGTGTCGCCTCCGCGTTCGAGCAGCACATGGCGGTTGCGCAGCGGCTCCCAGCCCAGCTCGTCCATCAGGTCGACCCAGCCCTGGGCCTCGCTGTAGTACTCGTGGTTGCCGGTGACGTAGACCCGGGCATGGGTGGCCCGGACGGTCCCGAGCGGGGCGGCCTGGGCGCGGCGTCGTTCGGCCGTGCCGTCCGCGATGTCGCCGGTGTGGCAGACCAGGTCGGCCTCCAGGGTGTTCACCGTCTCGCACACCCGCGCCGACCAGCGGGCGCGATCGAGGGGACCGTAGTGGGTGTCGGTGATGAGGGCGACGCGAGTGCCGTCCAACCCGGCCCCCAGCCGGGGGAGGTGCACGTCGAGCCGGCGCACGCGTGGCACGCGGCGGGCCTCGGCGTACCCCCAGGCGAGCAGTACGGCGGTCACGCCGAGGACGGCCCAGGTGACGATGCGGGCCCGGTCCTGCCCGTCGCCGACGCCGGCCACGCTCAGGGCGAGCCGCAGAAGGGCCCCGAGCAGGACGGACCACGTGAACAGAACCCAGCCGGCGCCCAGCAGGGTGTCTCCGACGATCGCCGCCCGGTCCTGCTGACGCCGGCCGTGGCCGCGCGCCATCGCGAGCGGCATCCCGACGAGGCCGAGCACGAACAGCGCGCTGGCGACCAGCGTGACGGACAGCGGCCAGTGCTGCCCGGCGTACAGGAGCACCCAGCAGGGCACGGCCCACAGGAGTACGGGGGCGACCAGGGGGAGGTAGCGCATCAGGCGGTGCAGTCGGCTCTGCCGCGGAGTTCGCGCTTCGCTGTCGGCGGGTCGGGTGTCGCGGGTGTCGGTCACGCTGCCCCTCTCTGACCAAGGCGGCCGTCTCGCGCACTGTATCCGGTAGCCCTCGGGCAGGCCGGACCGGCAGTGAGGGGCACCGCACCCGGGAACCCGACCCCGGGCTCTAGAAGAAGCCGAGTGTCCGAGGGCTGTAGGAACAGAGAAGGTTCTTCGTCTGCTGGTAGTGCTCCAGCATCATCTTGTGGTTCTCCCGGCCGATGCCGGACTGCTTGTACCCTCCGAAGGCGGCGTGCGCCGGGTACGCGTGGTAGCAGTTGGTCCACACGCGTCCCGCCTGGATCGCGCGTCCCGCGCGGTAGGCGGTGTTCATGTCGCGGGTCCACACCCCGGCGCCGAGGCCGTACAGCGTGTCGTTGGCGGTCTTGATCGCGTCGTCGAAGTCGTCGAAGGACGTGACCGACACGACCGGGCCGAAGATCTCCTCCTGGAAGATCCGCATGCGGTTGTGGCCCTCGAAGATGGTCGGCTGGACGTAGTAGCCGCCCTTCAGCTCGCCGTCGTGCTCGATGCGCTCGCCGCCGGTGAGTACCTTGGCGCCCTCCTGCCGGCCGACGTCCAGGTAGGAAAGGATCTTCTCCAACTGGTCGTTGGAGGCCTGCGCGCCGATCATCGTGTCGGTGTCCAGCGGGTGACCCGGCTTGATCGACCGGGTGCGGGCGACGGCGGCCTCCATGAATTCGGCGTAGTTGCCGCGCTGGATCAGGGCCCGGGACGGGCAGGTGCAGACCTCGCCCTGGTTGAGCGCGAACATCGTGAAGCCCTCGAGCGCCTTGTCGCGGAAGTCGTCGTCCCGCGCCCAGACGTCGTCGAAGAAGACGTTCGGCGACTTGCCGCCCAGCTCCAGCGTGACCGGCTTGATGTTCTCCGAGGCGTACTGCATGATCAGCCGCCCGGTGGTGGTCTCGCCGGTGAACGCCACCTTCGCCACCCGAGGGCTGGACGCGAGCGGTTTGCCCGCCTCCACGCCGAACCCGTTGACGACGTTGAGGACACCGGGCGGCAGCAGGTCCGCGACCAGGCTCAGCCAGTAGTGGATCGATGCCGGGGTCTGCTCGGCGGGCTTGAGCACCACCGCGTTCCCGGCCGCGAGTGCGGGAGCGAGCTTCCAGGCCGCCATCAGGATCGGGAAGTTCCACGGGATGATCTGGGCGACGACACCGAGTGGCTCGTGGAAGTGGTACGCCACGGTGTCGTCGTCGACCTCGCTGAGCGAGCCCTCCTGGGCGCGGACCGCTCCGGCGAAGTAGCGGAAGTGGTCGACGGCCAGCGGGATGTCGGCCGCCAGCGTCTCGCGCACCGGCTTGCCGTTCTCCCAGCTCTCGGCGACCGCCAGGCGCTCCAGGTTCGCCTCCATACGGTCGGCGATCTTCAGCAGGATGTCGGAGCGGTCGGTCACCGAGGTGCGGCCCCAGCCCGGGGCGGCCTCGTGTGCCGCGTCGAGCGCCCGCTCCACGTCCTCCGCCGTTCCCCGCGCGATCTCCGTGAACGGCTGACCGTTCACCGGTGACGGGTTCTCGAAGTACTGCCCGCGGGCCGGAGGCACGTACTCGCCGCCGATGAAGTGGTCGTAGCGCGACTGGTAGGAGACGATCGCGCCCTCGGTGCCGGGCGCCGTGTAACGGGTCATCCTGAATGCCTCCTCGTCGAGCGCTGCCCGCCGTTGGACAGCTCTGCGCGTGAGGCTAGGCAGCGGGACGTTGCAGACACGTTGCGTCGGCGACGGTTACCACGGGCCCGGCGCCGTCAGTTCCGACTCCAGCGCGGCGAGCCGGGACCGAGTCGCCGCAGTGGGCCGGACCGTGGCGAGCGCGCGCCAGACGTCGAGGTCGTCCTCACCCCACGGCGCGTGCGCCCAGTCGGCCAGCAGGTCGGGATCACGGCGGGCGATCAGCGCGGCCCGCAGCCCGTCGGCGAGGCGGCGCCGGAGCCGCACCACCGCCGGGGCCTGGGACCCTGGCAGCAGCGGACCGGCGTACGCCGTCGCCGCCCCGGTGACCGCTCCCGCCCGCAGACGACGCTCGACGACGGCGGCGTCGGACTCCACGGGCATAGTGAGCCGGTACGGCCGGGATGCCAGCCGGCCCGGCCCCACGATGGCGCGCAGCCGGGCCAGCTCGGCCCGCAGGGTCACCGGCGGTACCGTCTCGCCCTCGTACAGCGCGCACAGCAACTCGTCGCCGGTCAGGCCCTCCGGATGCTGGGCCAGCAGCACGACGATCTCGCTGTGCCGTCGGCTCAGCCTGACCCTGCGACCGTCCGCGCTCAGCAGGGCCTCGTCACGGCCCAGCGCGGTCAGTTCGGCGGCCTCGCCCGCGGGTGCCTCCGGAGCGAGCAGGGCCAGCTGTGACTCGGCGGCACGCGCCACCGCCTGTACGAACCCCAGGCTGTGCGGGTGTGCCAGCCCGTCCCCGCCGGTGATGTCCACGGCGCCCAGCACCCGCCCGGTGCGCGGATCGTGCACCGGAGCCGCCGCGCACGTCCACGGCTGCACCCGGCGTATGAAGTGCTCCGCCGTGAAGACCTGGACCGGACGGCCGACCGATATCGCCGTGCCCGGCGCGTTCGTCCCGACCGCGGACTCCGCCCACCGGGCACCCGGCACGAAGTTCATCCGTCCCGCCCGGCGCCGGGTGGCCGGATGCCCCTCCACCCAGAGCAGTCTGCCGTGCGCGTCGCACACGGCGAGCAGATGCTCGCCGTCGGCGGCGAAGGTGCCCAGGAGCTCCCGGACGAGTGGCATCACGCGCGCCAGCGGATGTTCGGCACGGTAGGCACCGAGGTCGCCGTCCATCAGCTCCACGCTCGCCGTGCCGTCCGGTCCCACCCCCGCCCGGACCGACCGCCGCCAGGACTCCGCCACCACGGCGCGCACGGGTCGCGACACCGTGCCCGCCGCGGTGAACGTCTCGTGCGCGCGGCGCAGTGTCCGGGCACGTTCGGCGGGGTCGGCCCCCGGTTCCAGAGCCAGCCATGAATCAGTCAACTCGGCCTCCCCGGACAGTGGTGGGATGGGAGACATCGTCACTCCGCCGATACGCGCGGACAACCTCTTCGACCAGCCGGATCAGCGCGACGTGGGATCTGCCGAGGCCGAGGCCAGGTTGACCAGTCTGATGTAGCGGGTCCAGTCCCAGTAGGGCCCCGGGTCCGTGTGGTCGCTGCCGGGCACCTCGTGGTGCGCGATGATGTGCGTGCGGTCCATGGGGATGCCGTACGTGGTGCAGATCGCCGCGGTGAGGCGGGCCGACTGCTCGTACATCGCGTCCGTGAAGTACGCCGGCTGGTCCACCCACCCCTCGTGTTCGATGCCGATGCTGCGGGTGTTGTAGTCCCAGTTGCCCGCGTGCCAGGCGATGTCCACCTCACGGACGCACTGCGCCACGTGTCCGTCGGCGGACCGGACGACGTAGTGCGCGGACACCTGCCTCTCGGGGTCGCGGAAGATGGAGAGGGTGTCCGCGTACGTTTCCTGCGTGACGTGGATGACCACGTGGTCGACGGGATAGGCCGTGGGCCTGCTGGACCGGCTGTAGTTGGACGTCGTGGCGGGCTGCCACTCGGCGGAGGGATAGTCGACCGCCCGGGGCCGTGCGGCGGCCGGCGTACCGGAGAGCAGGGTGAACGGGACGGTGGCGAGCGCGGCGCCCAACAGAATCCGCCGCCTGGTCGGAACCGGAGCTGTCCTTTCCCTGTCCATGGGACTGCCCTTTCGTCGGTGGGCCCTGGAGCCCGGTGGGGGGAGTGGGTGCTCAGCTGTTCGGTCTTGCTGAGGAGAAGTCCGGCCCTGCCGAGGAGAGCAACGCCGGCGGTCCGTACACCCTGCCTGCGGGGTGCGGCCGCGCAATCACCGTACGGGGGACGGGGATTGCGCAGAAGAACGCCGCGCCGTTCCGTGGACGGCCACCGCCTTGTGGACATCACGCTCACTCGATCGAGTGAAAGAGAGGCGTGAGTGGACCCTTCGTCGAGCCCCTGAACGGCTCAGGCGCGCTCCGCCACCACCGCCGGGTCGTCCAGGACCGCCCGCACCACCGAGTGCGCCGCGCCGAGCAGCGGCCCCTGCGGGCCCAGGTCCGACACCGAGACCGGGCAGGCCGGGCCGGCCGTGCGCCGGGCCAGTTCGTCGCGCAACGACGGCAGCAGCCAGGGCGCGAGTCCGGCCAGCGCGCCGCCCAGCACCACGCTCTCCGGATCCAGCAGGTTGACCGCCCCGGTCAGCGCGATGCCGAGCGCCGTGCCCGCCTCGCGCAGGGCGCGCCGCACGTCCTCGTCGCCCTCCGCGGCCCGTCCGGCGAGCAGCCCGACGCGGTCCTCGCCCGGCTCCACGCCGGCGGCGCGCAGCACCGCCTTCTCACCCGCGTACTGCTCCAGGCACCCGCGCCCGCCGCAGGGGCACTCCGGGCCGTCGGGCCGGACCGGCACATGACCCAGCTCGCCCGCGAATCCGCGCGTGCCGCGCAGCAGCCGTCCGTCGAAGACCACGCCGGCGCCGATGCCGATCTCGGCCGAGACGTGCAGGAAGTCCCGGGGCGTCCCGTCGCCGAGCCAGAGTTCGGCGAGTGCCCCGAAGTTGGCCTCGTTGTCCACGGTCAGCGGCAGGTCCGCGGGCAGCAGCGCGCCGAGGTCGGCGTCGTGCCAGTCCAGGTTCGGTGCGCGTACGACGGTGCGGCCGTCGCGCGCCACGAGACCCGGCACGGCCACCGCCAGCCCCGCCGGCCACAGCCCATCGGACTCGGCCTCCGCGACGACCTGCCGCACCACAGCGGTGAGCCGTTCGATCACCGGCTCGATGGAGCTGTCCCGGTTGCTGCCGTACCGCACGGCACGGGACCGCACCCGGCCGCGCAGATCGACCGCGCAGACCGCGAGGTGGTCCACGCCGACCTCCGCGCCGATGCCCGCCGGGCCCCGCGCGCTGACGGCGAGCGCCGACCCGGGCCGCCCCACCCGGCCCGGCCGCTCGGGACCCAGCTCCTCCAGCAGGCCCGAGCGGACGAGTTCGTCGACGAGGGTCGAGACCGCCGCGCGTGTCAGCCCGATCCGTGAGGCGACGGCGGCCCGGGACAGCGGTCCTTCCGCGCTGACGGTGTGCATCACCCGGGCGAGATTCCGGCGGCGCATCCCCTGCTGGGTGTCCGGAAGCGTGCGCCCGTGCCGGGCCGGTTCGGCTTCGTGCGGCGGTGCGGTCATGCCTCCGTCATTCCTCGGTCGGTCGTCGCCCGGGTCACCGCGTCCTCAGCGGGATTCCGTGGACCGCTCCAGCAGCGGTGCCGCGTCGGAGAGTACCCCGGTGATCCTCGCCAGCGTCGCCTCGTCCCGCTCCACGGCGTCGAGTACCGGTCCGGCCGCCGTGTTCCAGCGCCGGGCGACCGCGGCGGCGTCCTCGCCGGTCAGCAGGCCGGCGGCCTGTGCCGCGGCGCCGAGCGCGACCAGCTCCTTCGCCTCGGGGATCTGGACGGGACGCCCCGACAGCCGACGTACCGTCTCCTGCCAGGCGCCCCCACGTGCCCCGCCGCCGATCAGGAGCAGCGGCGCCGACGTGTCGGCGTCGGCGTCGAGCACCAGGTCGAGTGCGTTGAGCAGCGAGTGGACGGCGCCGTCGTACGCGGACTGGAGCAGCTGACCGGCGGTCGTGTCGTGCCGCAGTCCGTGCAGGAGGCCGGAGGAGTGCGGGAGATTCGGGGTGCGTTCGCCGTCCAGGAAGGGCAGGAGCGTCGCCTCGGTGCCGGGTTCGACGGCCTCCCGGTCCAGGCCCAGCAGGGTCGCCACGCGGTCCACGGCGAGCGTGCAGTTCAGGGTGCAGGCGAGCGGCAGCCAGTCACCGCGCGCGTCGGCGAATCCCGCCACCGTGCCGGTCGGGTCGGCGGGGCGCAGCCGCGAGACGGCGTACACGGTCCCGGACGTGCCGAGGCTCATCACCGGCACGCCGGGACGGAGCCCGAGTCCCAGAGCGGCGGCCGCGTTGTCACCGGTGCCCGCGGCGACCAGGGTGCCCTTCGTGAACGGCAGGCCGTGGCCGTCGCGCACGGTGCCGGCCACCTCGCCGGGCCGGACCACCCGGGGCAGCAGTGCCGGGTCGAGTCCCACGCGCGCGAGGATGTCCTCGTCGTACGCCTCCGTGCCGGACGCCCACCAGCCGGTGCCGGACGCGTCGCCCCGGTCGGTGGTCCCCTCGCCGGTGAGGCGCTCCGTGAGGTAGTCGTGCGGGAGGCGTACGGCCTTCGCCGCGCGGACCGCGTCCGGCTCGTGTTCGGCCAGCCAGGCCCACTTGGTGACCGTGAAGGACGCGCTGGGCACGCTGCCCGTGCGCTCCGCCCAGGACTTGGGCCCGCCCAGCTCCTCGATCAGACGCCGGGCCTGCGGGGCGGAACGCACGTCGTTCCACAACAATGCCGGGCGCACCGGCTCGCCCTGGGCGTCCAGGGTGACGAGCCCGTGCTGCTGCCCGCCGATCGACACCGCGGCCGCCTCGCGGGCGGCGTCGCCGCACTGGCTCAGCGCCTCGCCCAGCGCGTCCCACCACTGGCGCGGATCGCTCTCCCGGCCGGCCCCGGAGGACACGGTGTGGGGGGCTTGGCCGCTCGCGACGACCCGGCCGGTGGCCGCGTCGACGACCAGCGCCTTCGTGGACTGAGTGGATGTGTCCACACCGACGACGAGCGGACCCTCGGCTGCTGACATCGGTCTACTCCCTCTTCCCGGACTTCACTGCTTCGGGCACTGGCACACCTTGTCCCTTCCCAGGACCGTGTGTGCATACTAATTTGTAAAGCGCCATGACGAAATAGTCGGCAGCGAGTGATCGGCAGCGAGTGAGGAGCCGCGGAATGAACTACCAGCCCACTCCCGAGGACAGGTTCACGTTCGGTTTGTGGACGGTCGGCTGGCAGGGCCGTGATCCGTTCGGCGACGCCACCCGGCGGGCCCTGGACCCGGCGGAATCGGTGCGTCGCCTGGCCGAGCTGGGCGCCCACGGCGTCACGTTCCACGACGACGACCTGATCCCGTTCGGGTCGAGCGACTCGGAGCGGGAGGCGCACGTCAAGCGTTTCCGGCAGGCCCTGGACGCCACCGGCATGAAGGTGCCGATGGCGACGACGAACCTGTTCACGCACCCGGTGTTCAAGGACGGCGCCTTCACGGCGAACGACCGGGACGTGCGCCGGTACGCACTGCGCAAGACCATCCGCAACATCGACCTCGCGGTCGAGCTGGGCGCGAGCGTGTACGTCGCCTGGGGCGGCCGGGAGGGCGCGGAGTCCGGTGCGGCCAAGGACGTACGGGACGCTCTCGAGCGGATGAAGGAGGCCTTCGACCTGCTGGGCGAGTACGTCACCGAGCAGGGCTACGACTTGAGGTTCGCGATCGAACCGAAGCCGAACGAGCCGCGCGGTGACATCCTGCTGCCGACGGTGGGCCACGCGCTGGCGTTCATCGAGCGCCTCGAGCGGCCGGAGCTGTACGGCGTCAACCCGGAGGTCGGCCACGAGCAGATGGCGGGGCTGAACTTCCCGCACGGGATCGCGCAGGCACTGTGGGCGGGCAAGCTGTTCCACATCGACCTCAACGGCCAGTCCGGCATCAAGTACGACCAGGACCTGCGGTTCGGCGCGGGCGACCTGCGGGCGGCGTTCTGGCTCGTCGACCTGCTGGAGCGGGCCGGATACGCGGGCCCGCGGCACTTCGACTTCAAGCCGCCCCGCACCGAGGACCTCGACGGCGTGTGGGCGTCCGCGGCCGGCTGCATGCGCAACTACCTGATCCTCAAGGACCGCGCGGCCTCCTTCCGCGCCGACCCGCAGGTGCGGGAGGCCCTGGCCGCGGCCCGCCTGGACGAACTGGCCCGACCGACCGCCGAGGACGGCCTGGCGGCACTGCTGGCCGACCCGACCGCGTACGACACCTTCGACGTGGACGCGGCCGCCGCGCGCGGTATGGCGTTCGAGCACCTCGACCAGCTCGCCATGGATCACCTCCTCGGCGCCCGCTGAGGCCCCACGGAGGGGCCGTCGCGGGCCGGTCGGCTCCGGCCTCCCTCCGTGTGCCGGAAGGAGGCCGGAGCCCCCGCGCGGGAAGTGCCCTGCCGCGCGGGGGCCGGGACGTCAGGGCTGGTCCACCGTCCCCAGGGAGGCCGAGGCAAGCGCCGTGGCCGGGTCCTGGACCGGCCCGCCCACGGGCACCCAACGGCCGCGCTCCTTGCGGTACGGCCACCAACGGCCGTCGTGGTCGAGGCGGAGCTGCCGCGGTTCCCCGACGACGGTCCACCGGTTGGCCCGCGCCCGCAACGACGGGCGTTCGTCGTCCTCCCAGGCCGACTCCAGCGCGGCACGCGCGCGTGCGAGCGCCTCGCCCTCCGGCGCCCACTCCTCCTCGAGCGCGGACAGGGCGGTCACGCCGCCGAGCCGCCACGCGCCCACGGCAACGGCCAGCGCCTCGAGTGTGCGCCCCGAACCCTCGCCGAGGCGTCGCAGCACATCGGGGCCGGGCTCGCCCGCGGCCAGTCGTACCGCGTCCTGCGACGCCGTCGCCTCCCTGCCCGCGGCCAGCTGCTCGTGCCCGTCGCGCAGGGCTTCGGCGAGCAGGCGGTGCGCTTCCGCGGCCGCCCTGGCGGCCAGGTGGGCCACGGCGGAGGGATCGACGCCGTAAGGGGGTGCCGTCTCGGTGTCCAGGGACGGCGGCACACCGGGGCCGTCCCCGAGTTCGGGCGGCGCGGGCAGCGGAGGCAGCACGTCCCCGGCCGCGTACGCCTCGCCGGCGTCCACGCCCTCCCGGCGGGACGCGGACTCCCGCGCGGGTGCGCTGCCCTGTGCCTGGAGTGCCTCGAGCAGGGTGCCCTCCGCGCGGCCTCGCATCAGCAGCAGGATGAAGGGGTCCTGGTCCAGCAGCCTGGCCACCTGGTAGCAGAGGGCGGCGGTGTGCCCGCAGTGGTCCCAGGCGCCGCAGTCGCACTCCGGCTCCAAGTCACCCATGCCGGGCAGCAGATCGATGCCGGCGGTCGCCGCGTCCTCCACCAGGTGCGGAGGCATGTCCCGGTCCAGCAGCGCCGCGACGTGCCCGGAACGCTCGATCGCCATGTCGACAAAACGATCCCACTGTGCGTCGGACAGCTGCTCCAGCAGGACGTCGGCCCGATGTGCCGTGCGATCGCGGTCCTGGACGACGGCCGTGATGCGTCCCGGCCGCACCGACACGGCGCCGACCGCTCCCGCGCGTGCGAGACGGCGGCCCGACTTCACCTGGGCCGTGTCCATCGCCGCGTCCTCCAGCGCCTTCAGCCAGGCCAGGCCCCACCAGGTCTGGGCGAAGCCCCGTCCGTGCGCCGGTGGCAGCGCGGTGAACGTCTGCTCCGTGTCGTCGTCGTGCCGGGTCATCGGGTACCCCCTCGCAGTTCGACCAGGTCGGCCAGTTGCGCGTCCGTCAGCTCCGTGAACGCCGCCTCGCCGGTGCCCAGTACCGCCTCGGCGAGTTCCCTCTTGCGGTGCAGCAGAGCGGCGATGCGGTCCTCGATCGTTCCCTCGGCGACCAGTCGGTGCACCTGTACGGGGCGGGTCTGGCCGATGCGGTAGGCGCGATCGGTGGCCTGCGCTTCGACCGCCGGATTCCACCAGCGGTCGTAGTGCACGACGTGCTCCGCGCGTGTGAGGTTCAGCCCGGTGCCCGCCGCCTTCAGCGACAGCAGGAAGACCGGCACCTCCCCCTCCTGGAACCGGCGGACCATCGACTCGCGTGCCGTGACGGACGTGCCGCCGTGCAGGAAGAGCGACGCCACGCCACGAGCGGCCAGGTGCCGTTCGAGGAGACGGGCCATCTGCACGTACTGCGTGAAGACCAGCACGCTCGCCTCTTCGGCGAGGATCGTGTCGAGCAGCTCGTCGAGCAGTTCCAGCTTCCCCGAGCGGCCCCCGATCCTCGGCCGGTCCTCCTTGAGGAACTGCGCCGGGTGGTTGCAGATCTGCTTGAGGCTCGTCAGCAGCTTCACGATCATGCCGCGTCGCGCCATGCTGTCGGCTCGGGCGATCTCCGCGAGCGCCTCGCGCACCACCGCCTCGTACAGGCCCGTCTGTTCCGCCGTCAGCGACACGGGACGGTCGGTCTCGGTCTTCGGCGGCAGCTCGGGTGCGATCCCCGGATCCGACTTGCGGCGTCGCAGCAGGAAGGGCCCTACGAGCCGCGCGAGTCGCTCCGCCGCGGCAGGGTCCTCGCCGCTCTCGACGGCCTGGGCGTACTGACGGCGGAAGGTGCCGAGCCGGCCCAGCAGGCCCGGGGTGGCCCAGTCGAGGACGGCCCACAACTCCGAGAGGTTGTTCTCCACCGGAGTACCGGTGAGCGCCACACGCGCGCGTGCGCCGAGGGAGCGCAGTTGGCGCGCGGTCTCCGAGTACGGGTTCTTCACGTGCTGGGCCTCGTCCGCCACGACCATGCCCCACGGCACGGCGGAGAGACGTTCGGTGTCCAGGCGCATGGTCCCGTAGGTGGTCAGCACGAACTCGCCGTCCGTGAGTCCGTTCAGGTCACGTCGGGTGCCGTGGAAGCGGCGAACCGGTGTGCCGGGCGCGAACCGCTCGATCTCCCGCTGCCAGTTGCCCATCAGGGAGGTCGGGCAGACCACCAGGGTGGGCCCGGCGGCGGCCGGGTCGGTCTGCCGGTGCAGGTGCAGGGCGATCAGCGTGATGGTCTTGCCGAGGCCCATGTCGTCGGCGAGGCAGCAGCCGAGGCCCAGTGACGTCATGCGGACCAGCCAGTTGAGCCCTCGCCGCTGGTAGTCGCGCAGTGTGGCGTCGAGCGCGGCGGGCTGCGGGACCGCCTCCTGCGCCTCGGGGTCGGCCAGCCGGTCCCGCAGCGTTGCCAGCCAGCCCGTGGGGCGCACCTCCACGCGGTGTCCGTCGACGTCCGTCGAGCCGGTGAGAACGGCCGCGAGCGCGTCCACCGGTGCGACCTTGTGGTCCTGCCGGGCGCGGGCGCGGTGGACCTCCCCGGGGTCGACCAGCACCCATTGGTCGCGCAGGCGCACGAGGGGCCGGCCTGCCTCGGCGAGCAGGTCCAGCTCCTCGCGCGTGAGGCTCTTGTCGCCCAGGGCGAACGTCCAGTTGAAGGCGAGCAGCGCGTCGGCGGACAGCAGTGAAGGGCCCCCCTCTGCGGCAGCCGCGAGGGGCGCCCGCGCGTCGTCCGGCGGTCCGACCTCCGCGCGTGCGGTCAGATCGCGGGCCAGCTCCTTCGGCCAGTGCACGTCGACCCCCGCGCCCGCGAGTGCCCGGGACCCCGTGCCCAGCAGCTCGGTCACGTCCGCGTCCGCGAGCTCGACGGCGTCCGGCACGGCCGGCGACAGCAGCGGAGTGAGCGCCGGCCAGGCCCGTGCCGCGCGGCGCAGCGCGAGCAGGGCGTCCATACGCGCGCGCGTGCCGAACGCCTCGCCCACGGTGCCGGCCCACACCTCGGCGGCGTCGGCGACGAGCGTGGGGTCGCTGACGCTGTGCACCTGGAGCACCGCCCGGAACGCCGGCTTCTCCTCGGGGGGAGCGTCGGCCGACAGGCCCCGCACCTCGACGCGCAAGGACAGCCGCACACCCGCGTCGTGTCCGGCGGCGACGTCGGCGGCCCACTCGCGCAGCTCGGGCATCCGCCGCGGTTCCCGTGAGGCGTAGGCGGGCCCGGCCGTCACCAGGGCGGCGGCGGGAGAACGGGGCAGTGTGTCCGCCACGGCGTCCAGGAAGGCGCGTACCAGCCGTTCCGGGTCGTGAAGCCGCGGCGGATCGGTGTCGTCGACCGGGACCGCGTGCGCCTCAGGCGGCATGGCGGCGGCGAGATGGCGGACCCGCTCGGTCTCCTCCGCGCCCAGCGGGCCGGCCCGCCAGGCATCGTGGTCGGTCGTGGACAGGCCGGGCAGCAGCAGCCCGCGCGCGACCAGGTGCAGGGCCTCGACGGCGACGGCGCCCCAGAACAGCGACGACCGGTGGGCGTGCGCGGAGGTACGCGCGCGCGTGAGGACCGGCAGGGCCGCCCGCAGCGGCAGCACCACCGCGGAAACGCTCACCCGTCCCACACCGTCGCCGTCGGGCAGGACGACGGTCAGGTCCTCGGCGGTCGGGTTCTCCCGGCCGCCCGGGGTGCTCACGGGTGTGGCGCCGTCGGGTCGCCAGAAGGCCACGGCGCCGGTGCGGCCGGGTTCACCGGGCAGGAAGACAGCGCAGCAGCCGACGAGCGCGGAGGTCTCGGAAGGGGTTTCCGGGAGAGCGATCTGCACGGTGATGATGTATTCCTCAAATTTGACTAGCCAGTATGCGGCGGCCGACTGTACACCACTCCTGAGGTCCCGGGGTGTGGATGATCTGTGGCATGGGTCACTATTCAAGTAGAGAGGTGTTCTCTCCCGGGATGGACGGATGGACGGATGGATGCGCCGACGAGCGGGCGGCTACGCCGACGGGTCCCTCAGGGGTGTCGGGGTCCGGACTCAGGGACGTCTCAGGGGCGCGGTACGGAACCGCCGGGAGCGCGGGCCCGTTTTCAGGACAGAGAGCGGCAGTGGCCGCGAAGGAGGCGACACCATGTCGAAGAACGCCAAGGTCGCAGCAGGTGGTGTGGCGGTCGGGCTCATCCTGCTGATCTGGCTGCCCTGGTGGGCCGCCCTGCTGATAGTTCTGGGAGTCCCGGCCGCCGCTTACCTCACCCTGGACCCTTCCCAGCGGCGCAGGCTGCGCAGGACCACGCGCAGGGAGATAGGGCGTTGACGCGCCGGCGCCGCTGCGTGCCCGGCTAGCGCAAGGGGCAGGAGTCGATCACGTCGCCGTCCGCGGACTCGCCGACCGTGTGGTCCGCGGGCGGCGGCGTGCCCCGCTCCACCCATGCGGTCAGGGCGTCGAAGGCCGAGCGGTAGCAGGGCAGGATCGGCCGCAGCCGGTCGGGATACGTGTCGTACAGCCCGTCGACATGGGTCCCGCCCCGGATCGTGTAGTAGCGGTGCAGCACGCCTCGCCCGCCCGCGTCGATCATGCGTGCGTACACGTCGGAGTCGGCGGCCTTGGGCAGCAGTGCGTCCAGATCGCCGTGCAGCGTGATCAAGGGCTTTCCGATGCGTCCGGTCAGTGCCACTCGGGCCACCGCGCGATGGACGGCGGCAGGCCGTGCGGCGTAGTCATAGGCCGCGTCGGAGGCGCACGGCGAGAGGATCTCCTCCAAGGAGGATCCTGCCGAGCTGCCCGGGCAGCGTGGGTCGTACGACGGATCGAACTCGGCCCGGTAGATCTTCTGCGTCACGCCCCAGTAGGCGTTCTCGTGGTACGGCCACAGAAACTCGGAGCCACGGGCGAACCCGGCGGCGTACAGGTCCTCGTCCCGGGCCGACCCGAGCGTCCGGGCGACCGCGGTCGGCAGCGAAGTGAGCAGGCTGGGTCCGTCCGCCGTCCACAGGGCTCCCTCCCAGTCCACGCCACCGTCGTAGAGCCCGGGGTGGTTCTCCAACTGCCAGCGGGTGAGATAGCCGCCGTTGGAGATGCCGGTGATGTACGTGCGGCGTGGCGCGTGGCCGTAGCGCTGGGCCGCCACCCGCCGGGCGGCCCGGGTCAGCTGGGTGGTGCGCGCGTTCCACTCAGCGACCGCGTCTCCGGGACGGACACCGTCCCGGTAGAAGTCGGTTCCGCTGTTCCCCTTGTCGGTGGCGGCGTACGCGTACCCCTGCGCGAGGACCCGGTCGGAGATCGCCTTGTCCGTGGCGTACTGCTTGCGGTTCCCGGGCGCTCCCGTCACGACCAGGCCACCGTTCCAGTGGTCCGGCAGCCGGATCACGAACTGCGCGTCGTGCCGCCAGCCGTGCGTTGTGTTGAAGCGGGAGGAGTCCGGGAAGTACCCGTCGAACTGGATGCCGGGAACGCCGGACGGCGTCCTGGTGTCGGCCGCCGTCAGTCCGGCCTGGTCGGCCAGGTCGGTGTACCGGGTGCCCGCCAGCCCGGTGGTGGTCAGATCGTCCAGGCAGGCGCCGCGTTGCAGGGCCGCGCCCGGCACCCGCACGCGCTCCAGCCGGGCACAGTGTCCGCCCGTCTCCGCCGCGGCGGTGGCAGCGGGAGCCGGCCCGGTGAGCGTGACGGCCGTCAGGACGGCGGCGAGGAACGGGACACCACGGGACAGACGCATCAGGGCCTCCGGACGCGACGGGGGAGTGAGGTCGAGGGCTGCCCCATGGTGCGGGCCCGCCACGACCCCTTCCATGGGCTGGAGCCACATGGAGAGGAGGCCGGTCATGGAGGTTGAAGACAGTCGGGACCTCTGCGCCCCTGGTCAGATCGGACGGACGGCCATCTTGTCGAGGGCCTCCAGGAGGCCGGGCAGCGACGGCCCCCGGCCCACCGGCAGGACCTCACCGGGTTCCTCGTCGAGCAGGATGAAGGCGATGTCGTCGGTCCGGGCGACGAGCGACCAGCCGGGGCCGTCGGCCCGCAGCGTCCGCGCGTCGCCCGGCGCGAACGACGACCGGACCCGGCCGAGCGGCGGGGGAGTGTCGACGTAGGAGCGGGCCTCCGCGAGCACCCGCCGGACCCCGCCGTGCCCCGAGGACGCCGCGTCGCCCTCGCCGTCCGCGACGCCGGTCGAGACTGCCGCTTCGTCGCGCGGGCCCTCTCCGGTACTCGCGTCGGCCTCCACGTCGCCGGAAGGCGTGTCGGACGAGGCACCGGCACCACCCGCCGCCGGGAACTCCGCGTCGTCGATCTGCTCCCGCCACTGCGCCCACTGCAGGGCGATCTCGTCGGCCCCCAGACGCCGCTGGGCGGGCCCCCACACCGTGGTGTCCGGCGGACACAGCGCGGGCTGGTCGGCGGACTCGGGCCCGGGGTCGTGCGGCGCGGGTACACCGGGTGCCGCCACGGCGACCGCCAGGGGCCAGCCGGGCAGCGCCGCGACGACCGTGCGCTCGTCCGGCGACAGGTCGTACTCCATGCCGCAGTCCCAGGAGGCCACGGCCACGGCCACCAGCGACACGTCGTCGACGACGACGGTCCACCGGGCACCGTCACCGTCCTGGCCGAGCACCAGTCCGTAGCCGTCGGCCAGTGGCGGGAGACCGAGCGCGGCGCACGCCTCCGGGTAGTCGTCGCCCAGCACACTCGGAAACTTCGCCGGCGTCAGCAGCACCGCCGTGAGCACATAGAGCGCGTCGTCCGCGGCGGCGACGGCGTCCTCATCCGTCCCGGCCATCCCAGCCTCCCCATCGGTTCGTCCAATGGCGCGCACCCTAGTGCGCCCGGGAATGCCTTGTCACGACTCCCAGACGCACCCGAGCTGCAGTTTTCCGGCTGGACGGGGGCGAATCGACCACGCGCCGCGGGGATCCGACGGTCAGGTCGCGGGCAGCCCCAGGAGTGCGCGGGCGACGTCCCGCGGCGACTGGTCGCGCTCCCGCGCGAGCGCGACCACGGCGCGGCACGCCAACTCGTTCACCCCGAACGACAGGGCCTCCGGCGACACCCATCCCGCCGCCTCGTCGATCCGGTCCTGATCGTCGTCCGCGCACGCGGCGACGTACGCGGCCGCGGCCTCGAACAGATTGTGCGACCTCGGTTCCCCTCCCGCCTTGCCCTCCGTGCGCCGGGCGGCGCGAGATCTGTCCCAAGCCTCGAGGATCCTGCTGAACAAGCGGACCACCCTCCCCTGCCGATCACCATGGCCGATCGTGCATCTCCTGCTACACAACGTAGAGTTGAAGCCTCGGCGGCAGAAGGGTATGGCCACGGTGAAGCGCTTCCAACGGCTGGCGGAGATCCGGCGTATGGACCCCCACGAGGACGCCGCCGAGATCTACCGGCTGTCCTCGGCCTACGAGTTCCCCTGGGACTTCAGCCGTGCCTTGGAGCTGGCCCTCTTCCGCACCTACGCCGTGCCGAGCATCGGCCGGCTGCTGGCCGAGACGGCGGAGTTCACCGACCGGGCGCAGAAGCGGTACGACGACACGGCACTGCTGCTCGACGCCGTCGTCGAGCACGGTTTCGGCAGCGAGCAGGGCCGCACCGCCATCCGTCGCATCAACCGGATGCACCGCAGCTACGACATCGCCAACGACGACATGCGGTATGTCCTGTGCACGTTCGTCGTGATCCCGAAACGCTGGATCGACGCCTACGCATGGCGCAGGATGTCGCGGCACGAGACCGTCGCCTCCGCCGTCCACTACCGCACGCTGGGACGGCACATGGGGATCCAGGACATCCCCGGGTCCTACGAGGAGTTCGAAGACTGCCTCGACGCCTACGAGGCAGCCCACTTCGCCTGGGACGAGCGCGCCCAAAGGGTCTCCGACGCCACCCTCGACCTCATGGCCTCCTGGTACCCGCGTCCCCTCGCGCCCCTCCTGCGCGCCGGGACACTCTCCCTGCTCGACGAGTCCCTGCTGCGCGCCTTCCGGTACACCCCGCCGAGCCCCACCACGCGTGCGATCGTGCGCCGCGCGGTGCGGCTGCGCGGGCGCGCCGTCCGGCTGATGCCCCCGAGGCGCGCCCCGCACCACGCCCGGCAGAACAGGGAGATCAAGGGCTACCCGAAGGGCTACCGGCTGACCGAGCTGGGCACCCGCCCGGTCCCCGGCGTGCGGGGCTGCCCGGTCCGCCACATCGACACGTCGTCAGCCGAGTGAGCCGATCGTCTGGCGCAGCGAGCCGAGGCCGGGCCGGGAGGCTCCGGAAGCCGCGGGCGTGCGCGGTCTCCGTCAGCTCTCGCGCACGGCCAGGGCCAGGAAGCGGTCGTCCTCGTCGACGTACGACGTCATGCGCCACCCCGAACCGGCCAGCAGCGGTTGCAGGTTGGCCTGCGCGCGCAGGTCGTCCGGTGTGATCCGCCGCCCCTGCCGTGCCGCGAGCGCCGCCCGGCCGATCGGATGGAAGAGGGCCAGCACACCGCCGGGCCGCACGACGCGCGCCAGTTCCCGCAGGTTCCCGCCGGGCTCGGGGAGGTGCGCGATGAGGCCCGCCGCGAACACGGCGTCGAGCGACCGCGCGCGCAACGGCAGCGCGGCGACATCGGTCAGCAGCAACCGTCCGTCACGGCCCCTCCCGGCCCGTACGGCGGCCTGGAGCATGGCCGGTGTCAGATCGGCCCCGAGAACCAGCCCCGACGGCCCCACGGCCGCCCGCAGCGGCGGCAGGGCACGTCCGGTGCCGCAACCCGCGTCGAGCACCCGGTCCCCGTCCCGCAACCCCAGCTCGGCCACCGCGGCCGAGTAGGCGGGCCCGTCGTCGGGGAAGCGGCTGTCCCAGTCGGCCGCGCGGGCGCCGAAGAACTCCTGGACGTGCGTGTGGTTGTCGCTCATGGTCCGCATGATTCCCCAAACGCGCGGGGGACGCCGAGGTGCACACGTTCGAGCGTGACGCGATCGTTCCAGCGCTTCTCTGTGTCAGATAGCAACACCTTTCGAAATGCGCCCCCGTTGTGCGCCCTGCCCGGTACTAGCGTCCCGGTGTCATGGGACACCTGGACCACGCCGCCCTCGGCTGGCTGACCCCGGTGCTGTCGTACGCGATGGCCTGCACCGGCGCGGCCCTCGGACTGCGCTGCACCGTGCGCGCCCTCGCCACCACCGGGCGCTCGCGCCGCAACTGGCTGCTGACCGCGGCCTCGGCCATCGGCACGGGCATCTGGACGATGCACTTCGTCGCCATGCTCGGCTTCCGGGTCAGCGGCACCGACATCCGCTACGACGTGCCGCTCACGCTTGCCAGCCTGCTCGTCGCGATGCTCGTCGTCTGCGCCGGCGTCTTCGCGGTCGGTTACGGCCGCGACCGCGCGCGGGCGCTCCTGCTCGGCGGACTCACCACGGGGATCGGCGTCGCGAGCATGCACTATCTGGGCATGGCGGCCGTGCGCCTGCACGGAGCCGTGAGCTACGACACGGTACGCGTCGCACTCTCCGTCCTCATCGCCGTCGCCGCGGCCACCGCGGCACTGTGGGCCGCGCTCAACATCAGGTCGCCCCTCGCGGTCACCGTCGCCTCACTGATCATGGGAGCGGCGGTGAGCAGCATGCACTACACAGGCATGTTCGCGGTGAGCGTGCGGGTCACACCCTCCGGCGAGACGCTCCCCGGGGCCACGGCGATGCAGTTCATCTTCCCCCTCGCCGTCGGCCTCGGGTCCTACCTCTTTCTGACCTCGGCCTTCGTCGCACTGTCACCGACGGCGGGGGAACGCGACGCGTCCGCCGCGGCCCGCCGCCCCGTCGGCAGCACCGCCCGGTGACGGCGGACCCGCGCCAACGGCCCGGCGACCACGCCCCGACCCCCGTCCCAAGCGAGGAGGCCATGCGTACACCCCGTACGACCCCCGCAAACGGCGCCGACACGCCGTCCCGGCGACCCGCGCGCGGACGTCGCGCGCACGCCGGACCACCTGCCGACGAGGGCCAGGCCGAGCCCACGGGCGAGGCACCCGAATCGGCCGCCACGCGTGCGTGGCGCGGGCGCGTCCAGCCCCGCACCGTGCGCGCCAGGATCGTCTGCCTGCTGATGGTGCCCGTCGTCTCCCTGCTGGCCCTGTGGGCGTACGCCACCGTCACCACCGCCCAGGACATCTCCCGGCTGCGGCAGGTGCAGCGCGTGGACGCCGGCGTCCGGGCCCCCGTCGGCGCGGCCGTGGCCGCCCTGCAGACCGAGCGTCTCGCGGCCGTGCGCCATGCCACCGACCCGTCGGCGGTGCCGGACGCCGACTACCGGGAACTGTCCGAGCGCACCGACCGCGCCGTGGCGAAGCTGCGGCTCGGCGACCGCCACACGGTCGCCGACGGCGAGGAACTGCCCGCCGGAGTGGCACGGCGGCTCGACGCGTTCGTGACCGGCGCCGAACGGCTGGGACCGCTGCGCACCGCCGTCCTGGACCGCCGCGCCGACTGGGAGAACACCTACCGCCGGTACACGACGGCCATCTCGGCCGCCTTCCGGGTGGGCGGCGCGCTGAGCGGAATCCAGGACGCGGATCTGGGCTCCGACGCGCGCGTGCTGGTCGAGTTCGCCCGCGCGGGCGAGGCCCTGGCCCAGGAGAACACCCTGCTCGCCGCCGCCCGCCTCGCCGGCCGCCTCGACGGCGAGCGGCTGACGCTGTTCACCGGCGCCGTCGAGACGCGACGGAGCCTCACCGAGTCCGCCGTCACCGACCTGCGCGGCTCCGAACGCGCGGCCTGGCAGGACCTCGCCCGCGACGCCGCCTACACGACCGTGGGAAAGGCCGAGGACGGCCTGCTGGACCCCTCGGTACAGGACCGCCCGGTCGAGGCGGCGGCACCCCTCGCCGCCTGGGACGGGGCCCACGCGCGCGTGCGGGACGGCATGCGGACGATCGAGCGGGACGCCGCGCGCGGAGTGGCCGACCGGGCCGATCCGTTCACCCGCGGTGCGCTCACCCCGGCCGGGGCCGCGGTCCTCCTCGGACTTCTCGCCGTCATCGCCTCGCTCGCCATCTCCGTCCGCATCGGCCGTGGCCTGGTGGTCGAGCTGGTGAGTCTGCGCAACAGCGCCCTGGAGATCGCCCGGCACAAGCTCCCGGAAGCCATGCGCAGACTGCGTGCGGGGGAGGAGATCGACGTCCGGTCCGAGGCGCCACCCGAACCTGCTGCCGAGGACGAGGCCGGTCAGGTCGCCGAAGCCCTGGGCACCGTGCACCGGGCGGCGCTGCGGGCCGCGGTGGAACGTGCCGAACTCGCCAGCGGCATCTCCGGCGTCTTCGTGAACCTCGCCCGCCGCAGCCAGGTCCTGGTCCACCGGCAACTGAGCCTCCTGGACAGCATGGAACGCCGCTCCGACGACCCGAACGAACTGAGCGACCTCTTCCGCCTCGACCACCTCACCACCCGCATGCGGCGCCACGCCGAGAGCCTGATCATCCTCTCCGGCGCGGCGCCCGGACGGGCCTGGCGCATGCCGGTCTCACTCACCGACGTGGTCCGTGCGGCGGTCTCCGAAGTGGAGGACTACGCGCGGGTGGAGGTAAGACAGCTCCCCGAGGCGTCCGTCGTCGGCGCGGCCGTCGCCGACCTCACGCACCTCTTGGCCGAGATCATCGAGAACGCCGCGCAGTTCTCCCCACCCCACACGCGCGTGCGTGTCACCGGAGAGCCCGTCGGCAACGGCTACGCGATCGAGGTCGAGGACCGCGGCCTCGGCATGGGCAAGGACAGTCTCGCCGAGGCCAACCACCGCATCACCCGCTCCGAGGCACTCGACCTGTTCGACAGCGACCGGCTCGGCCTGTTCGTCGTCAGCCGCCTGGCCGCCCGGCAGGACATCAAGGTCCACCTCAAGACCTCTCCCTACGGCGGTACCACCGCCGTCGTCCTGCTGCCCACCTCGCTCCTGCACAGCGGAACCGCGGAACGCTCCCCAGGGGCGGCACACGAGGCGGCTCCACCACCGGAGCGCCTGTACGCGCGCGTGCCGCACGCCGCCGCGCACCGGGAGACCGTGCCCGCACCGACCGGCCGCCCGGCACTGGCGTCCGCCGCACCAGCGACTGTGGAGACGACGGCGCCGGACCGGCCCCCAGGAGCCCCCGCCTTGCGACTGCACCGGTCCCCCGACGTCCCGGACGACCCCGCCGACTCCACCGACGGCGACGGAGACGGCACACCGGGCCCGGCCGAGGAGTCCGACAACCTGCCCCGGCGGGTACGCCAGGCCAGCCTCGCACCCCAACTGCGGGACGGGCGCCCCGCGGAACCCGCTCGGCCGCCCCAGGCGCGCGGCGACGAAGAGCGCACGCCCGAAGTGGTGCGGGACCGCATGACCGCCTACCGCGACGGCTGGACGCGCGGCGGTGGACGCCGGCCCGGCCACGCGGAGCAGTCGGCCCCGCAGGCCGGCCACAGCAGCGAAGGAGACCTCGCATGATCCACGACCCCGGCACGGGGACCGCCCGGCGGACCCGCGAAGTCGACTGGCTGCTGGACGACCTCGTCGGCTGCGTACACGAGGTACGGCATGCCGTCGTGCTGTCGAACGACGGGCTCGCCGTGGGCGCGTCGGCCGGCCTCGGGCGGGAGGACGCCGAACACCTGGCCGCGGTCGCCTCCGGTTTCCACAGCCTGGCCAAGGGCGCGGGCCGGCACTCCGGCGCCGGGGGCGTGCGCCAGACGATGGTCGAGATGGACGACGGCTTCCTGTTCGTGGCCGCCGCGGGCGACGGCTCCTGCCTGGCCGTCCTCACCGCCGTGAGCGCCGACATCGGCCTCGTGGCCTACGAGATGGCGCGGCTGGTCAGACGCGTCGGCGAGCACCTCCACACCGCGCCGCGCGCCGCCGCACGGCCACCCTTCGGCGGATGACCCGGAAGGGCCGTACGGATGACCGACCAGAGCACGGACGGCGGCCGGGAACGGCCGGGCAGCCAGTGGTACGACAACGAGGCGGGGCCCCTGGTCCGCCCCTACGCGATGACCGGCGGGCGCACCCGGCCCGGACCCACGGGCGTGCGGTTCGACCTCATCGCCCTCGTGACGCGGGTCCCTGGCGCGCCGGGCAGCGACGTCACCGTGCTCGGACCGGAACACCGAACGCTGATCGAGCTGTGCCGCACCGAGACCCAGTCGGTCGCCGAACTCGCGGCTGACGCCGATCTCCCGGTGGGAGTCGTCAGGGTGCTCCTGGGAGACCTGGTGGAACTGGGCTGCGTGACCGTCAGCCGTCCTGTGCCGCCCGCCCAGTTGCCCGACGAGCGGATTCTGCGCGAAGTGATCGACGGACTGCGCGCACTGTAGAGAAGGCCGAAGACCATGACCGGCACGCACGCGTACGACCACCCGGACCGAGAGAAGTGATCAATGGTCTCCGAACACGCCGAACACGCCGAACAGGCCGGACACACCGCACACTCCGATGCCACGGAGGGCGAGTCGGCCGCGCTGGCGCTGAAGATCCTCGTCGCCGGAGGGTTCGGCGTGGGCAAGACCACCCTGGTGGGCGCGGTCAGCGAGATCAGGCCGCTGCGCACGGAGGAACTGCTCAGCGAGGCCGGTCGGTTGGTGGACGACACCGGCGGCATCGACCGCAAGGTCACCACCACCGTCGCGATGGACTTCGGGCGGATCACCATCCGCTCCGGCCTCTCTCTCTACCTCTTCGGCACACCGGGGCAGGACCGCTTCTGGTTCCTCTGGGACGAGTTGTCGCAGGGCGCGCTCGGGGCCGTCGTCCTCGCGGACACCCGGAGGCTGGCGGACTGCTTCCCGGCGGTCGACTACTTCGAGCATCGGCACATCCCGTTCGTGGTGGCCGTGAACTGCTTCACCGGAGCACGCCGACACGAGGCCCAGGACGTGCTGCGCGCCCTCGACCTGGACTCCGGAACACCTGTGGTGCTGTGCGACGCCCGGGACCGCGACTCGGGCAAGGAGGTCCTGATCCGGCTCGTCGAGTACGCCGGGCGGATGTACACCGCCCGGCTGCTCGACTCCGTGCTCTGACGTGCCTCAGTCCGCGACGGACTTCTGGGCGAGGACCTTTTCCACGGCGACACGGACGAGGAGTTCGCCCGGGACGCCGTTGCGCGCCCCGAACTCCTCGGCGCGTTCCTCACCCATGTACCGTGCCCCGATGCGCCCGGCCCAGTGCCGGAGTTCGTCGAGATCCTCCGAGAGCCGGGCACGTCCCTGCAGCACCACGAAGTGGAACGGCGGCCGGTCGTCGTCCACGCACAGGGCGATCCGGCCGTCGCGGGCCAGATTGCGCCCCTTCACCGTGTCCTTGCCGGTGTTGAACACGATGTCGTCCCCGTCCAGCAGGAACCAGATCGGCGCCACGTGCGGACTGCCGTCCGCCCGGACGGTCGAGAGCTTTCCGGTGCGGGTGCCGTCCGAGACGAACGCCCGCCATTCCTCATCGGTCATCTTCTGTGCCATGCACCCCATCCTCCTTGCCCGGAGCACGGGCGTGGGGAAGGCTGGCGGACAGATCCCCCGGCCAGGGGGAGGCAAGGCATACGGGGACGACACGGGGAGTTCGGATCAATGGTGCAGAACCAGGGACTCGGCTGGCTGCTGGACGACCTGACCGCGCGCGTCGAGCACGTCCGGCACGCGCTGGTCCTGTCCAACGACGGCCTGGTGACCGGAGCCAGTACGGGACTGCGACGCGAGGACGCCGAACACCTCGCGGCCATCTCGTCCGGGCTGCACAGCCTGGCCAAGGGCTCGGGCCGGCACTTCGGTGCCGGCCAGGTGCGGCAGACGATGGTCGAGTTCGACGACGCCGTGCTGTTCGTGACGGCGGCGGGCTCGGGCAGCTGCCTGTGCGTGCTCAGCGGGGCCGAGGTCGACATCGGGCAGATCGCGTACGAGATGACGTTGCTCGTGAACCGGGTCGGCGAGCACCTCGACGTCGACGCACGGCAGCCGGGACGAATATCGCCCACAGACCTCTGACCTGCACATTCAGCCGTCGTGGGATGGGCGGCGGAGTTTTCCACAGGCCGGACGCGGATGCCGTCGCAGCGGCTACGGTTTTTCGTGTCAGGCGGGCACGCACGGTGCCGGCCGCACACTCCACGGGGGAGACGAGCATGTCCGGCAACACCGTCACGCGCGAATTCTCAGCGGCCACCGAGCAGACCGGCAGTACCCGGGACGCCCCTCTCGCGCCGGGGCGCGCAGCACGAGTACTGGGCCTCAAACGCAGCGAGTTCGACCTCGCCGTCCATCTCGGCCGCATCCGCACCGTGCCCGACGGTGCAGGAGGTGGGGGGCGCGTCGCCCGCGACGAGATCCAGCGGATCCGGGCGGCGGACGGTTTCCCCGAGACACTGAGGGCGGGCGTCCGGACCGTGGGGACCACGGAGGGCGCGGCCCTCATGGTCGTGACCAAGGTCCGGTTCACCCGCCTCGCACGGCTGGGGCTGCTGGTCCCTGTCAAGTTCTACGTCAACCGGTATCGAGCCGTTGTCTGGCTGTACCTCGCCGACGAACTGCGGCAGTTCGCCGCCGACGAGCGCAACGCCTCACTGCTCAAGGGCCGCACGCCCGAGGGACTGCGGGGCCAGCTGGGGGAGGGGCTGGACCTGCGCCCCCGCAACTGGAGGGGGCGGCACCTGGGATTCCTGCTGCGCCAGGCCGACGACCCCTGGGCCCGCGCGGCGGCCGTGGCGTCGCTGCTCGACGCGGTCGAGGTCGCCGAGGTCGTCAGGGATCCCTACGAGCGTTCGTACCTGCGCCGGTTCCACCCCTTGCGGCCGGCCCACGGCTCGCCCGGTTCCGCCGCCGCACAGCTCGCCGAGGAGATCATGACGGCGGCGGACCCGGACGAGATCGACTGGTTGCGCGCGGACCTGGCGGACGCGGTGGCAGCCGCCCGCGAGCAGCGCCCCGCGCCCGGACCGGCCCTTCGCGCCGCTCCTGTCCCGCCGGGACCGGAGTCCACGCCTGACGACGCCGAGGAGCCAAGGAGGCCTCGCGGTCTCCTGGGCAGGCTGTGGCGCAGAGACGCCTGACCCCAGGGGCGGCCACGATGACCTAAAGGGCCCGGAAGAGCCCCTCCTGGACGACGGACACCAGCATGCGTCCCTCGGTGTCGTAGATCCGCCCGCGCGCCAGGCCCCGTCCGCCGGTCGCGATCGGCGACTCCTGGTCGTACAGGAACCACTCGTCCGCGCGGAACGGCCGGTGGAACCACATGGCGTGGTCCAGCGACGCCATGTCGAAGCCCCTGGGACCCCACAGCGGTTCCACCGGGATGCGTACGGCGTCCAACAGGGTCATGTCGCTGGCGTAGGTCAGTGCGCAGGTGTGCACGAGCGGGTCGTCGCCGAGCGGCCCGACCGCCCGCATCCACACCGCGCTGCGCGGCTCGGCGCCCTTGACCTCGTCGGCGCTCCAGCGCAGCCGGTCGACGTAGCGGATGTCGAAGGGCTGACGACGGGCCATCCGCTCCAACTGCTCGGGCAGCTCGCCCAGGTGCTCCCGCACCTCGTCGGCCACCGTCGGCAGCGACTCCGGGTGCGGGACCTCGCGGGCCGGCGGCAGCTGGTGCTCGAAACTCCCCTGTTCAGGCTTGTGAAAGGAGGCGGTGAGCGTGAAGATCGTGCGGCCCTGCTGTACGGCGGTGACCCGCCGGGTCGTGAAGGACCGTCCGTCCCTGTCCCGTTCGACCTGGTACACGATCGGCACGCCCGGACGTCCGGGACGCAGGAAGTACGCGTGCAGCGAGTGCACCGGGCGGTCGCCGTCGGTGGTACGGCCGGCGGCGACCAGCGCCTGGCCGGCCACCTGCCCGCCGAAGACCCGTTGCAGTGATTCCTCGGGGCTGCGGCCACGGAAGATGTTGACCTCGATCTGCTCCAGGTCGAGCAGGGCGACGAGGCTCTCGGCCGGATTCGTCATGGGTGGGGTTCTCCTGTGCTCACAGCTGGCCGACATCGGTGACGCGGACGACAGCCCGGCCCTCCGCGTCGGAGGCCGTGAGGTCGACCTGAGCGCTGATGCCCCAGTCGTGGTCGTCATTCGGGTCGTCGAAGATCTGCCGCACGCGCCACAGACCGTTCTGCGGCTCCTCCTCGATCACCAGCAGCTTCGGGCCGCGGGCGTCGGGACCGGTGCCGAGGTCGTCGTACTCGTCCCAGTACTTGTCCATCGCCTCGCCCCACGCGTCCGCGTCCCAGCCCGCCTCCGCGTCCATCTCGCCCAGCTCGTCGACATGGTCGAGGGCGGCGAGTTCGACCCGGCGGAACATGGCGTTGCGGACCAGGACCCGGAAGGCCCGCGCGTTGGCGGTGACCGGCCGCACCTGATCGGCCTTCTCCTGTGCCTCCTCGGCGGTCATCTCCTCCGGGTTGGCGAGTTGTTCCCACTCGTCCAGCAGGCTGGAGTCGACCTGGCGCACCATCTCGCCGAGCCACTCGATCAAGTCCTGAAGGTCCTCGGACTTCAGGTCGTCCGGAACGGTGTGGTCGAGGGCCTTGTAGGCGCTCGCCAGGTAGCGCAGCACGATGCCCTCGGTGCGGGCCAGTTCGTAGTGGGAGACCAGCTCCGTGAACGTCAGCGCCCGTTCGTACATGTCACGGATGACCGACTTGGGCGACAGAGGATGGTCACCTACCCAGGGGTGGCTCCTGCGGTACGTGTCGTAGGCGTGGAAGAGCAGCTCCTCCAGCGGCTTCGGGTACGTGATGTCCTGGAGGCGCTCCATGCGCTCCTCGTACTCGACACCGTCGGCCTTCATCGCGGCCACGGCCTCACCGCGCGCCTTGTTCTGCTGGGCGGCGAGGATCTGCCGCGGGTCGTCCAACGTGGACTCCACGACGGACACCATGTCCAGCGCGTACGACGGCGATTCCGGGTCCAGCAGCTCGAAGGCCGCCAGGGCGAACGTGGACAGCGGCTGGTTCAGCGCGAAGTCCTGCTGGAGGTCCACGGTCAGGCGCACGTCGCGCCCCTCGGCGTCCGGCCGGTCGAGCTTCTCGACGATGCCGCCGTCCAGCAGCGAGCGGTAGATGGCGATGGCCCGCCGGATGTGTCTCAGCTGCTGCTTGCGCGGCTCGTGGTTGTCCTCCAGCAGGTGCCGCATCGCGGCGAAGGCGTCGCCCGGGCGGGCGATCACCGACAGCAGCATGGTGTGCGTGACCCGGAACCGGGACATCAGCGGCTCCGGATCGGAGCCGATGAGCTTGTCGAACGTGCTCTCCGACCAGGCCACGAATCCCTCGGGAGCCTTCTTGCGGACGACCTTCCGCCGCTTCTTCGGGTCCTCACCGGCCTTGGCGAGCGCCTTCTCGTTCTCGACGACGTGCTCCGGCGCCTGGGCGACGACGAAACCCTCCGTGTCGAACCCGGCACGGCCCGCCCGGCCCGCGATCTGGTGGAACTCCCGGGCCCGCAGCGTGCGCACCCGAGTGCCGTCGTACTTGGTCAGCGCCGTGAACAGCACCGTCCGGATGGGGACGTTGACGCCCACGCCCAGGGTGTCCGTCCCGCAGATCACCTTGAGCAGACCGGCCTGCGCGAGCTTCTCCACCAGCCGCCGGTACTTGGGCAGCATGCCGGCGTGGTGGACGCCGATGCCGTGCCGGACGTAGCGGGAGAGATTGCGGCCGAACTTGGTGGTGAAGCGGAAGTTGCCGATCAGGTCGGCGATCCGCTCCTTCTCCTCACGCGTGCACATGTTGATGCTCATCAGCGCCTGCGCCCGCTCCACGGCCTGCGCCTGCGTGAAGTGCACGATGTAGACGGGCGCCTGCCGGGCGGCCAGCAGATCGGTGAGCGTCTCGGTCAGCGGCGTGTAGCGGTACTCGTAGGAGAGCGGCACCGGGCGGGTGGCCGAGCGGACCACCGCGGTGGGCCGGCCGGTGCGGCGGGCCAGGTCCTTCTCGAAGAAGGAGACGTCGCCGAGGGTCGCCGACATCAGGACGAACTGGGCCTGCGGCAGTTCCAGCAGCGGAATCTGCCAGGCCCAGCCGCGGTCCGGCTCCGCGTAGAAGTGGAACTCGTCCATGACGACCTGGCCGATGTCCGCGTGCTTCCCGTCACGCAGCGCGATCGACGCCAGGACCTCGGCGGTGCAGCAGATGACGGGTGCGTCCGCGTTCACGGACGCGTCGCCGGTCAGCATGCCGACGTTCTCGGTACCGAAGATCTTGCACAGCTCGAAGAACTTCTCCGACACCAGCGCCTTGATCGGAGCTGTGTAGAAGGTGACCTCGTCCCGCGCCAGGGCCGCGAAGTGGGCGCCCGCCGCGATCATGCTCTTGCCGGAGCCGGTGGGCGTCGACACGATCACGTTCGCCCCGGAGACCACCTCGATCAGCGCCTCCTCCTGATGGGGGTAGAGCGTGAGACCGCGCTCCTGGGCCCACGCCTCGAAGGCTTCGTACAGGGCATCGGGGTCGGCGGTCCGCGGCAGCTGATCGATGAGGGTCACGCCCCCATCTTGCCTGCCCCGCGTCGCGATGGGGGAATCGGCTGTCCGCATGAAGATCACGAACGCTACGCTGGGTCGCCGACGAGGCATCAGTGGACCCGGACAACTGCACAGCGGCACACGAGGAATGGGGCGGGCAACGGCGATGATGGGACCAGCACACTCACTCTCGGGCGCCGCGGCATGGCTCGGCGTCGGGGCGGCGGCCGCCGCCGTGGGACACCCGATGCCGTGGCCGGTGCTGCTCGCGGGGGCCCTGATCTGTGCGGGCGCGGCGCTGGCCCCGGACCTCGACCACAAGGCGGCCACCATCTCCCGCGCCTTCGGGCCGCTCTCCCGGGGGCTGTGCGAGATCGTGGACAAGCTGTCGTACGCCGTCTACAAGGCCACGAAGAAGCCGGCCGACCCGCGACGCTCGGGCGGGCACCGCACCCTCACGCACACCTGGCTGTGGGCCGTCCTGATCGGCGCGGGCACGTCGGTGCTGGCCATCACGGGTGGCCGCTGGGCGGTCCTGGCGATCCTCTTCGTGCACATGGTGCTGGCCATCGAGGGCCTGCTGTGGCGGGCCACCCGGGGCTCCAGCAGCGACGTGCTGGTCTGGCTGCTGGCCGGGACGAGCGCGTGGATCATCGCCGGGATACTGGACAAGCCGGACGGCGGCGCGGACTGGCTGTTCACCGCGCCTGGCCAGGAGTACCTGTGGCTGGGGCTGCCGGTCGTCCTCGGCGCGCTGGTGCACGACATCGGGGACGCGCTGACCGTCTCGGGCTGCCCCATACTCTGGCCGATACCGGTGGGCCGGAAGCGCTGGTATCCGATCGGGCCGCCGAAGCCGATGCGGTTCCGGGCGGGGAGCTGGGTGGAGCTGAAGGTGCTCATGCCGGCGTTCATGTTGCTAGGGGGAGCGGGCGGCGCGTCGGCGCTCAACTTCATCTGAGGGAAGCGGGCACCGTCACCTCAGCCGGAGGCGCCGGCGTCCTGCCCCGCGTCGCCGCCCTCACCGCCGTAGCGCCGCTCGAAGCGGGCCACCCGTCCCTCCGAGTCCACGGTTCGCGCCTTGCCCGTGTAGAAGGGGTGGCTCTCCGAGGAGATCTCCACCTCCACCACCGGGTAGGTCTCCCCGTCGTCCCACGCGATGGTCTGGTCGCTGGTCGCGGTGGACCGGGTGAGGAAGGCGTAGCCGGCACTGCGGTCGCGGAAGACCACGGGCCGGTACTCGGGATGCTTGTCCTGCTGCATGGCTGCTCCTCGTGCCGCGCGGATCTTGGAGCGGACGACGTGGATGTGCCGCCCCTGGGGGTGTCAGCCGGGCAGCGCGTCCTCGTCGACGACGTGCATCGCGGCCTCCTCGGCGGAGGCGGCCGCGCCGTCGATGCCCACGTCCAGGGCCACCAGCGCCGGCTCCTCGTCCTCGTGCGCCCCCTCGTCGGGTGCCACGAGCCTTCCGGAACGGTCGGCGCCCACCTCGCCGTCCAGCAGTTCTCCGTCGGTGCCGTCGGCGTCCCCCAGCCCGTCGCCCTCGGGAGCGAGCTCGTCGGGCCGCTCCTCGGCGAGCCGCTGGTCGAGGGTCTCGCCCTCGTGACGTTCGGCTGCCGTCACGCCGGTGTGTTCCACCGCCCAGGGGCGCTCCGGCGGGGACCAGCCGCGATCGAGGGGATCGCCCACACCGTCGTTCTCGAGCGTGTCCTCGCTGTCGAGCAGCCCGGTGTCCTCCCGCTGCTCCGATCCGTCCGGTTGGTAGACGTCGTCTCCCCATCCGTCGGCGCTGTTCACGGGTACCTCCAGGGGGTGGGGACCGGCCCCTTCTCGCCGCGCACCGCGGCGGACCGCCGCTGCACGGGGCACAGGCTTCGCCCGTCGCGGAACCGCACGGTCCCCGGGCTCACCTCGAGCCGGTGCCTACCCCCAGCCTTCCACTCCGGTTCGGGACCGCGCAACGGCACGGACCCCGCCCGGGTGGCCGCCGTCCCTGTCCACCCCGCTCCTCGCCACATCGCCGCTCCGTCCGGCACCCTCGCTTCGGTCCGGCCCGCGGCCGCCTGGTCCGGCACGGGTGAGCTGCGGTCTCGGGCCGGTGAGCGGCGGTCCACGGCCGATGGGCTGCCGTCCGGCACCGATGGGGGCCGACCGGGCCGGACCGATGCCGGTGCCCGGTCGCACCCGAACCCGATCCCGAATCCGCCCCCGCCGCCGGAGGGCGCCGCGGGTTCACCCGTGCCAGGACCGCCACAGTGCCGCGTAGGCGCCGTCCGCCGTCACCAGCTCGTCGTGGCTGCCCAGCTCGCTGATCCTGCCGTTCTCGACCACGGCGATGACGTCCGCGTCGTGGGCGGTGTGCAGCCGGTGGGCGATCGCGATCACCGTGCGACCGTCCAGGACCCGGGCCAGGGACCGTTCGAGATGACGTGCGGCCCGCGGGTCGAGCAGCGACGTCGCCTCGTCCAGCACCAGGGTGTGCGGGTCGGCCAGCACCAGCCGGGCCAGGGCGATCTGCTGGGCCTGCGCGGGAGTGAGGGCGAAGCCTCCCGAGCCGACCTCGGTGTCCAGACCGTCCTCGAGTGCGCGGGACCAGTCGTCCGCGTCGACCGCGCCCAGCGCCGCCCACAGCTCGGCGTCGGTGGCGTCCGTCCTGGCCAGCCGGAGGTTGTCGCGCAGGGAGCCCACGAAGACGTGGTGCTCCTGGTTGACGAGGGCGACGTGGGAGCGGACCCGCTCCGCGGACATCCGGGACAGTTCGGCGCCACCCAGGGTGATCCGGCCGTCACGGGGACCGTAGATTCCGGCGAGCAGCCTGCCCAGCGTGGACTTGCCGGCGCCCGAGGGCCCGACCAGGGCGAGCCTCGTGCCGGGGGCGACCTCCAGCGACACCTGGCGCAGGACGTCCACGCCCTCGACGTAGCCGAAGTGCACGCGGTCGGCGTGGACGTCCCGTCCCTCGGGGGACAGGGCGCCGTCACCGGCGTCCGGTTCGATGTCCCGCACGCCCACGAGCCGGGCCAGGGAGACCTGGGCCACCTGGAGCTCGTCGTACCAGCGCAGGATGAGGCCGACCGGGTCGACCAGCATCTGCGCGATCAGGGCGGCCGTAGTCATCTGCCCGACCCCGATCCAGCCCTGCAGGACGAACACACCGCCGATCAGCAGGACGGAGGCGAGCACGGTCACATGGGTGACGTTGATGACCGGGAAGAGCACCGACCGCAGCCAGAGCGTGTAGCGCTCCCAGGCCGTCCACTCCCTGATCCGCTGCTCCGACAGCTCGATGCGCCGGGCGTCCAGACGGTGCGACTCGACGGTGCGTCCGGCGTCCACCGTCTCGGCGAGCGCGGCGGCCACCGCGGCGTACCCGGCGGCCTCGGACCGGTAGGCGGAGGGCGCCCGTCGGAAGTACCAGCGGCAGCCGATCACCAGAAGCGGCACCGCGATCAGCACCACCGGTGCCAGCGGCGGAGCGGTGACCACCAGTCCGCCGAGCAACAGCACCACCCACACGGCACCGATCGCCAGCTGGGGTACCGCCTCGCGCATGGCGTTGGCGAGCCGGTCGATGTCCGTGGTGATCCGGGACAGCAGATCCCCGGTACCGGCCCGTTCCAGCACGCCGGGCGGCAGTCCGACCGACCGCACGAGGAAGTCCTCGCGCAGATCGGCCAGCATCCGTTCGCCGAGCATGGCCCCGCGCAGCCGCACCTCGCGGACGAAGAGCGCCTGCACGGCGAGGGCGAGCACGAAGAACGTGGCCGTGAGGCCGAGATGCAGCTCGCGGGCGCCGTCCGAGACCCGTTCCACGAGCCCGCCCAGCAGGTAGGGGCCTGCCATCGAGGCGATCACGGCCACGGTGTTGACGGTGACGAGGAGCAGGAACGCCCGGCGGTGGCGGCGCAGCAGTTCGCCCGTGTAGGCGCGGACGGTCGCGGGAGCGCCGACGGGGAGGGTGTTCGCCGTCGTGGGGGCCGCCGGGTCGTACGACGGTGGTGCGACGCCGATCATGCCTTCTCCTCGATCTCTTCCAGTCGGTGCAGTACGTCGCCGTCGTGGCGCAGTACGTCGTCCTCGCCCAGTACGTCGTCCGGGGTTTTCGCCGGGCGGCCGCCGACCGCGGTCACGTCCGTGCGGGCTGTCGTCTCCTCTTCGGTCTCGCGGGTCACCACCGCCCGGTACCGAGGCTCGGTGTGCAGCAGATCCCGGTGCGTGCCGGTCGCGGCGACCTCGCCCTCGTGCAGGAAAACGGTCCGGTCCGCGCGGTCCAGCAGCAGTGGCGACGAGGTGAACACCACCGTGGTGCGCCCCGCGCGCAGCTCCCGTACGCCTTCCGCGATCCGTGCCTCGGTGTGCGAGTCGACGGCTGAGGTCGGTTCGTCCAGGACGAGCGCCTCAGGGTCCGTGATCAGGGACCGGGCCAGGGCGAGTCGCTGGCGCTGGCCGCCCGAGAGCGAGCGGCCCCGCTCGGTGATGCGAGCGTCCATGGGGTCTTCCGCATCGAGCGAGCCCTGCGCGAGGGCGGCCAGCACGTCGCCGCACTGGGCGGCGGCCAGCACGTCGCCGCACTGGGCGGCGGCCAGCGCGTCCCCCGCGCGCACTGCGCCGGAGGCGGGTACGTCGAGCAGTTCGCGGAGGGTGCCGGAGAGCAGCACCGGGTCCTTGTCCTGCACCAGGACGGCCGTGCGGGCGGATCCGAGGGGCAGCTCGTCGAGTGGCACCCCGCCCAGCAGGGCCGACGTGCCCTCCTCCGAGGGGTGTCCGCCGAGCCGTTCCGCCAGACGTCCGGCCGTGTCCGGGTCGCCGCACACCACGGCGGTGAACCGGCCCGACGGGGCGAGGAGACCGGTGGCCGGGTCGTACAGATCGCCGGTCGGGATCTCGGCGGTGCGCGTCCCCGCGGTGTCCGTGGCCCGTTCCAGCGCCAGCACCCGGGCGGCACGCTTGGCCGAGGGCTTGGAGAAGGAGTACGCCATGGCGATCTCCTCGAAGTGCCGCAGCGGGTAGGTGAGGAGCATGACGGAGCTGTAGACGGTGACGAGTTCGCCGATGCCGATGCGTCCCTCCCGGGCCAGGTGGACGCCGTGCCAGACCACCGCGATCAGCAGCAGGCCCGGCAGCAGCACCTGGATCGCGGAGATCAGGGACCACATGCGCGCGCTGCGCACGGCCGCGTGGCGCACCTCCTGGGAGGCGCTCCGGTAGCGGTCGAGGAAGAGCGCCTCGCCGCCGATGCCGCGCAGCACACGCAGGCCGGCGACGGTGTCGGAGGCGAGTTCGGTGGCCCGGCCGGCCTTCTCACGCTGGACGTCGGCCCGCCGGGTGGCCCGGGGGAGGAGGGGCAGTACCGCGAGGGCCAGCACCGGCAGGCCCACGATCACGACGACGCCGAGGGCCGGCTGGTAGACGACCAGCGCGACGCAGACGAGCACGATGGTGAGCGCGGCCGCGGTGAAGCGGGAGACGGCCTCCACGAACCAGCCGATCTTCTCGACGTCGCCGGTGGACACGGCCACGACCTCGCCGGCCGCGACGCGCCGGGTCAGTGCCGAACCGAGCAGCGCGGCCTTGCGGGCGAGCAGTTGCTGTACTCGGGCCGCGGAGGTGATCCAGTTGGTGACGGCGGCGCGGTGCAGGAAGGTGTCGCCGAGCGCGTTGCCGGCGCAGCAAAGCGCCATGAGACCGCCCGCGAGGGCGAGCCGGGTGCCGGAGCGGTCGACGACGGCCTGGATGGCGAGCCCGACGCAGAAGGGCAGGGCGGAGACGGAGGCGAAGTGCAGCAGGCCCCAGGCCAGTGACTTGAGTTGGCCGCCCAGCTGGTTGCGGAACAGCCACCACAGGAAGCGGGAGCCCGAGCGTGCGTCCGGCACACCCGGGTCGGGATACGGAAGGTCTTGGATCTGCATGACGTCCCAGTGGCTCGTGTCAGGAGGTGCCGTTGCCACACGGCATCGAGAGGCTGCAAACCGTGAAAGGTTCGCGTCGAGGCATGCCCAAAATCAAGCGGTTTTCCGCGGTGGGGCACGGATCAGGCTGCTTCCGCCGTACCCGCGCCGGGCGTTGGGGACGCGGTTGTGGACGCTGGTGCGACCATGGACCGATGGGAAGTGGTGGCACACGGCGTACGGCGGTCGCGATGGCGGCCCTGGGATCCCTGACGGTGGCGGCGCTGGCCGGCTGCGGCGGCCCCTCCGGGGGCGGTACGGAGGACCGGGGGAGCGGACCGGCCGACGGGGCCGGGCACGCGAGTGCCACGGCCGACCCGACGCGGATCCCCGGCGTCGGCGACCGGTACCAGCGGCTGGTGCCGGCCGGTTCCCGGCAGGTCGTGGCGGTGTACGGCGACGGCCCGGACTCCGCCGACGCCACCGTGGTGCTCTACACGAAGCAGGGCTCCGCCTGGCACCGCGCCCGCGGTTGGGCCGCGCACAACGGCACGAAGGGGTGGACCACCGACCACCGCGAGAACGACAAGCGCAGCCCCGTAGGCGTCTTCACGCTGAGCGATGCCGGCGGCGTGCTCCCGGACCCGGATCCCGCCCCGGGCTGCCGTACACCCGTTCCGCGTCCTTCGCGGCGCCGAGGTGGTGGGCGAAGTCGTACTGGCACGACTTCGACTACGTCATCGCCATCGACTACAACCGCGTCAAGGGCACCTCACCGAACGATCCGACCCGTCCCCAGGGCGCGTCCAAGGGTGGCGGGATCTGGCTGCACATGGACCACGGGAGCGGCACGTCGGCCTGTGTCAGCCTGCCCAAGCCGACGATGGAGTACCTGCTGCGCACGCTGGATCCGGACGCACGTCCCGTGGTGGTGATGGGGGACAAGGGGCGGCTGAAGGCCTGACAGCGCCCTGGAACGCCTCAGCTCCGGGCGGCGCCGCGGTCCGGTCCGCAGCCGGGGCCGTCGACCAGCGTGTCCAGGAGACCGCCGAGCACCGCGCGTTGCTCGTCCGACAGTGGCGCCAGGATCTCCTCCGCGGCCGAGCGGCGGGCGCCGCGCAGTTCACTCAGGGCCGTGCGTCCGTCGTCGGTGAGCTCGATCCGGATGACCCTGCGATTGGCCGGATCCGGGGCACGTCGCACCTTCCCTGCCGCCTCCAGCCCGTCGACCAGCGTCGTCACCGCCCGGGGAACCACCTCGAGGCGCTCGGCCAGGTCGGCCATGCGCGGCGGCGAGCCGTAGTGCGCCAGGGTGCGCAGCAGCCGGGACTGGGCCGGAGTGATGCCGAGGGCGCGGTGCTCCAGGTGGCGCTTCTGGATGCGGTGCACCCTGCGGGTGAGCCGCAGCAACTGCTCGGCGAGCAGGCCGTCGGGATCGGGGGCGGTCATGCGGGAACAATATCAGGACGATATTCATTGTGAGTATAGGTAACAATGACCTATGCTCCGCAAGGCCGGCGATCCGAGGGATCCGCCGGCCCTCCACTGCCGACACCCCCGTAGGAGCCCATGCAACCCGACCGCGCGTCCACCTGGACCGCACCCGCCGACGCCGAGGAACAGCCCCGGCAGGTGCGACGCATCCTGAAGCTGTTCCGCCCGTACCGGGGCCGCCTCGCGGTCGTCGGACTGCTGGTCGGCGCCGCCTCGCTCGTCTCGGTCGCCACGCCCTTCCTCCTGAAGGAGATCCTGGATGTCGCGATCCCCGAGGGGCGCACCGGCCTGCTGAGCCTGCTCGCCCTCGGCATGATCCTCGGCGCCGTCCTCACCAGCGTCTTCGGCGTGCTGCAGACGTTGATCTCCACGACCGTGGGCCAGCGCGTCATGCACGACCTGCGCACCGCCGTCTACGGCCGGCTCCAGCAGATGTCCCTCGCCTTCTTCACCCGCACCCGCACGGGCGAGGTCCAGTCCCGCATCGCCAACGACATCGGCGGCATGCAGGCGACCGTCACCTCCACGGCGACCTCCCTGGTCTCCAACCTCACCAGCGTGGTCGCCACCGTCGTCGCCATGCTCGTCCTCGACTGGCGCCTGACCGTCGTCTCGCTGCTCCTGCTCCCGGTGTTCGTGTGGATCAGCCGCCGCGTCGGCAAGGAGCGCCGGAAGATCACCACCCGGCGCCAGAAGCAGATGGCCGCGATGGCCGCCACGGTCACCGAGTCGCTCTCCGTCAGCGGCATCCTGCTCGGCCGCACCATGGGCCGCTCGGACTCGCTCACCCGCGCCTTCGCGGACGAGTCCGAGGGGCTGGTCGACCTCGAGGTGCGGTCGAACATGGCGGGCCGCTGGCGGATGGCCGTCATCACGATCGTCATGGCCGCCATGCCGGCCGTCATCTACTGGACCGCCGGCATCGCCCTCCAGTTGGGCGGGCCGGAGGTCTCCCTCGGCACGATCGTCGCCTTCGTCTCGCTCCAGCAGGGCCTGTTCCGTCCGGCCGTGAGCCTCCTGTCGACCGGTGTCCAGATCCAGGCGTCGCTCGCGCTCTTCCAGCGCATCTTCGAGTACCTCGACCTGCCGATCGACATCACCGAACGCGACGAGCCGGTCCACCTCGACCACATCAAGGGCGAGGTCCGCTTCGAGAACGTCGGGTTCCGCTACGACGGCAAGGGCTCCGCGGTCCTCGACGGCATCGACATCACCGTCCCGGCGGGCAGCAGCCTCGCCGTCGTCGGCCCGACCGGCGCCGGCAAGTCCACCCTCGGCCACCTGGTGCCGCGCCTGTACGACGCGACGGACGGCCGGGTCACCCTCGACGGGGTCGACGTGCGCGACCTGGACTTCGACACCCTCGCCCGGGGAATCGGCGTGGTCTCGCAGGAGACGTACCTCTTCCACGCCTCGGTCGCCGAGAACCTGCGGTTCGCCAAGCCGGACGCCACCGACGCCGAACTGGAGGCGGCCGCGCGGGCGGCCCAGATCCACGAACACATCGCCGCCCTGCCCGACGGCTACGACACGGTGGTCGGCGAGCGCGGCCACCGCTTCTCCGGCGGGGAGAAGCAGCGTCTGGCCATCGCGCGCACCATCCTGCGCGACCCGCCCGTCCTGGTCCTCGACGAGGCGACCAGCGCGCTGGACACCCGTACCGAGGCCGCCGTGCAGGACGCCATCGACGCGCTGTCCGCCAACCGGACCACGGTCACCATCGCCCACCGCCTGTCCACCGTCCGGGACGCCGACCGCATCGTCGTCCTCGACGCCGGGCGCCTGGCCGAACAGGGCACGCACGAGGAACTCCTGGAGCGGGACGGACGCTACGCGGCACTGGTCCGCAGAGACGCCCGACTGGAGCCGACAAGATGACGATATGCCGGGTTTGTGTGCAAATCGGGGTTACCGTGCCCGCATGCAGACGAACACTCCGCGACGAAGCGCGAGGCGCGCGAGGAGCGCCGGCAGCACCAGGAGCCCGAGGAGCCTGAGGAGCCCGAGGCGGACGATTCGGCTGACACGCCGGGGCCGCGTCGCCCTGATCGCGGCCGGCGCCGTCGTGGCCGCCACCGCCGTGGCGGTGCCCCTGCTGACGACGGACGAGGAGGGCGAGCCCCGCCCCACCTCGCTCGTGATCCCCGAGGGCTGGCGGGCGACGCAGGTCTACGCGGCCGTCGACAAGACGCTCGAGCTGCCCGCGGGCACCACCAAGAAGTCCCTGACCAAGGCCGACCTCAAGCTGCCGAACGACGCCGAGGGAAACCCCGAGGGCTATCTCTTCCCGGCGACCTATCCGCTCGGTGAGTCCCCGACGCCGGAGAAGCTGCTGGAGGCCATGGTCGACGCGGCGAACAAGAAGTTCACCGGCGCGCCGGTCGCCGCGGGCGCCCAGCGCAACGCGCTGAACGTCTATCAGGCCGTCACCATCGCCAGCATCGTGCAGGCGGAGGCCGCCGCCAAGGAGGACATGGGCAAGGTGGCCCGGGTGGTCTTCAACCGGCTGGAGCGCGGGATGCCGCTCCAGATGGACTCCACCATCAACTACGCCCTGGGCCGCTCCACGCTGGACACCACCACCAAGGACACCCGGGTCGACAGCCCCTACAACTCGTACCAGCGCATGGGCCTGCCGCCCACGCCCATCGCCAACCCGGGCGACGTCGCGATGACCGCCGCGATCAATCCGACCCCCGGGGACTGGCTGTACTTCGTCACCGTCAAGCCGGGCGACACCCGCTTCACCGCCGACTACGCCGAACACCAGCGCAACGTCGCCGAGTTCAACCGGGCCCGGAAGAGCGCCTCGAAGGCGGCCGGGGCCGCGTGACCGGGCGGGGCGTCATGCGGCCACCGGTGCCTCCTCGGCCAGCAGCCGCCTGATGTCCCGCACGGCCGAGCGCCCCGCCCGGTTGGCGCCGATGGTGCTGGCAGACGGACCGTAGCCGACGAGGTGGACCCGCGGATCGGCGACCGCGCGCGTCCCCTCGACCCGGATGCCACCGCCCGCCTCCCGCAGCCGCAGCGGCCGCAGATGATCGATGGCGGGCCGGAACCCGGTCGCCCACAGGATGACGTCCACGGCCACGCGCCGCCCGTCGCCCCACTCGATCCCCTCGGGCGTGATCCGGTCGAACATGGGCTGCCGGTCCAGCACGCCCGACTCCAGCCCCGCCCGGATCGCGTCGTTGAGCGGCAGCCCCGTCACCGACACCACGCTCTTCGGCGGCAGCCCTTGCCGCACCCGTTCCTCCACGAGCGCCACCGCCGCCCGGCCCGCGTCCTCGTCGAAGGGCCCCTCGCGGAAGACCGGGGGCCGCCTGGTCACCCAAGTGGTGGAAGCGGCGAACGAGGCGATCTCCAGCAGATGCTGCGTCCCCGAGGCACCGCCGCCGACCACGACCACGCGCTGCCCGGCGAACTCCTCGGGCCCCGCGTACTGGGCGGTGTGCAGTTGCCGGCCCCGGAAGGACTCCTGCCCGGGGTAGCGCGGCCAGAAGGGCCGGTCCCAGGTGCCGGTCGCGTTGATCAGGGCGCGCGCGGACCAGGACCCGGCCGTAGTCTCCACGAGCAGCCGCCCGCCCGTCCCCTCGCGCACCGCGCGCACGTCGACGGGCCGACGCACCCGCAGGCCGAAGGTCCGCTCGTAGTCGGCGAAGTACCCGCCCACCACCTCGGCGGACGGCCGCGCCGGATCCGCGCCGGTCAGCTCCATGCCCGGCAGCGAATGCATGCCGTGCACCTTGCCGTACGTCAGTGACGGCCAGCGGAACTGCCAGGCGCCCCCGGGACCGGGCGCGTGGTCCAGCACCACGAAGTCGCGTTCCGGCTCGAAGCCGGTGCGCCGCAGGTGATAGGCGGCGGCGAGTCCCGCCTGACCGGCCCCGATGACGACGACCTCGACCTCGTGTGTGTAGTTCACGCTTCTACCAACGGCGCCGAGGGTCTGGATCTTCCCGCGGTGTCAGGATGGTCCCATGCCAGATGCCTTCACCACCCGCGTCCTGAACCTCACCACCGGCTCGGCGGAGCGCGTCGCCGACATCACCGGTGACTGCGAGTCCTTCCTGCGCGAGGCGGCGGCCGGCCGCGACGGCCTACTCAACGTCTTCGTGCCGCACGCCACCGCCGGGATCGCGATCATCGAGACCGGCGCCGGCAGCGACGACGACCTGCTGGCCGCACTGCACACCCTGCTCCCGGCCGACGACCGCTGGCAGCACCGCCACGGCAGCCCGGGCCACGGCCGCGACCACGTCCTGCCCGCCCTCGTACCCCCGCACGCGACCCTGCCGGTGATCGGCGGCCGCCTGGAGCTGGGAACCTGGCAGTCGGTGTGCCTGGTGGACACCAACAAGGACAATGTCGACCGTCAGGTTCGACTGAGCTTCCTGGGCTGAGCAGGATCGTCCTGGATGTGGCCGATTCTGCGCACCTTGCGTGCTCGGCATGGATAGGTCTTGTGTGTGCCGGACCTGCGCATGATCGAACGCCCCTACGACGGATGCGGGAAGCGTCTACTCGGTGTGTGACGGCTGTCGCGGATGAAGCTCGCCACGTCGTCTCCGGAACGGCAGCGCGAGAACGTGCTGACCGTTGCCGCGACTGTCGGAGGCCACATCATCGGCTGGGCCGACGACTGGGAGGTCTCGGGCGCCACCGACCTGATGACCCGGCCGAAGCTGGGACCCGGGCGTCGCGATGAGAGGGGCCCGTACGACGGGTTGGTGGCTGCAGCCGTGGGCCATGACCGACGGTAAGCCTTCGACCTATTCGAAGGTCAAGCCGAGCCCCCGGCGTCTGTGCGCCCGCGTAGGGACCAGCAGGCTCTACTCGGGTTCCGCCCCGGGGCTACGGACGGTGACCACGGCGCGTCGGACGTCCTCTGCCGCGATCGGTCTGCTGCCGGGCTGCTCGTGTTTCCCACCGGCCGGCTTCCGGCAGTGCGTATTCTGGGTTGGGTCGGCGACCCTGTGGTTGCCGCGCGGCGGTGGGGCCCGCCGTACCCGAACCGCGGCGCGAGCCGCCAACGGTCCCTACTTGCGGTAACGAGGCGCCCTGAGCCAGGGGCGCTCGGCGAGTAGGAGAGGTGTACCCGATGAAGCTCCCGCATTCCCCGGCCGTGGGCGAGGCGACCGAGCCGGACGCCGACCGCGACATCACCGCTCCGCGAACCGGCGCGTGGCGCGATCGGGCGCCCGTCTTGGGAGTAGTGGCACTGGGCGGTGCGATAGGCGCCTCTGCCCGTTACGGCGCATTCCTGTGGTGGCCGAACGCGGCCGGCGGCTTCCCGTGGACCGCGCTGGTCGTGAACGCGGCCGGCTGCGCCGTGCTCGGTGTGTTCATGGTCGTCCTCAGCGACGTGTGGGCCGCCGCCCACCGGCTGGTGCGGCCGTTCCTGGGCACCGGGGTGCTGGGCGGGTTCACGACGTTCTCGACCTACGCGGTCGACACCCGGCAACTCATCGACAGCGACAGCGCCCGTACGGGACTGGCCTACCTGGGGCTGACGCCGCTCGCGGCGCTGACAGCGGTGGGGAGCGCGGCGTGGATGACACGTCGGATTGTGACGTGGAGGCAGACATGACGAAACTGACCGGACGCGCACTGCGCGCGACGATTCTCGTCGGAGAGAGCGACGTCTGGCATCACAAGTCGCTCTACACCGAGATCGTGCACCGCGCCCACCAGGCCGGGCTCGCCGGGGCCTCGGTGTTCCGCGGGATCGAGGGCTTCGGAGCCTCCTCATTGATCCACACCACCCGGCTGCTCTCGCTGAGCGACGACCTACCCGTCGCCATCGTGATCGTCGACGACGAGCAGCCCCTGCGCGCGTTCCTGTCACAGCTCGACGGACTGGTCACCGAAGGGCTCGTGATCGTCGACGAATGCGAGATCATCCGGTATACCGGCCACGACAAGGAGCCGAAGAAGTGAACTGGGCACTGGTCATCGCCGGAGCCGCCCTCGGCGCGCCCCTGCGGTATCTGACCGACCTGTCGGTGCAGAAGCGGCACGACACCGTCTTTCCCTGGGGCACCTTTGCCGTGAACGTGGCAGGTTGCCTGATCCTGGGCCTGCTCGCCGGCGCCGTCACCTACGGCGCAGCCTCCGACTCGACCCAACTCCTGGTGGGCACTGGGTTCTGCGGGGCGCTGACCACCTATTCGACGTTCTCCTACGAGACGATGCGGCTGGCCGAGTCAGGCGCGAAGTTCTTCGCGGCCGCCAACGTCGTGTCCAGCATCGTGGCAGGTCTCGGAGCGGCCTTCATCGGTGTCACCGTGGCCCGGGCGATGTGGTCCTGAGGGGATTCGTGCACGAGGGCGGCTTCCTTGATCCCCGCCCCGTAGCCTCGGCTTCCGGCCGTCGTGGCGGCTCACCTCCTGCCAAGGCCCTCCCGGGGGAGCCCCGAAGAGCGTCCGGGCCCGGCCCCTGACCGTCGCCCTGGCCCCTGTGACTCCTTCCCTCCGTCACTTGGATTTCCATACCGCCGTGTCGGTCGCGGCGGTCCCCCCTACGACCGCGACGGAACAGTGCGCGTGCTGGAGCACAGCCTGGCTCACCGAGCCCAGCAGCAGGCCGGCGAAGCCTCCGCGGCCCCTCGACCCGACGACCATGAGCCGGGCGTCGCGGCTCGCCTCGATCAACGCCTGCCGCGTCGGTCCGTGGATGTTCCGGCGCTCGACCTTCACGTCGGGATACCGGGTCCGCATCCCGGCAAGGGCCTCGGCGAGGAGCCGTTCCTCCTCGGAGGCCAACACGCCGGGTGCGCAGGCGTAGGCCTCGGACGGGTCCTGAGGAGGGGGCAGGGGGGCGTTCCAGGTCGTCCAGGCGTGCAGGGCGATCACTCGGGCGCCCTGTACAGACGCCTGGTCGAAGGCGAAACGGACGGCTGCCGCTCCGGCGGGCGAACCGTCCACGCCCAGGACGACGGGCCCTGCCGACGCCTCGGCCCGCCGCACGACGACCACGGGGCACGCGGCACGGGCGACGATCCCGAGGGCCGTGCCGCCCGAAAGAGGCCGGGCGAATGGAGTCGGGCCGCCGTGTCCGACGACGACGGCTTCGGCTGTGCGGGACTGGGCCGATAGCACGCCGACCGGTTCGCCGGGAAGAACCAGCGTCGAGATCTCGATGCCGGGCGCCTCGTCCCGCGCCCGGTCGGCGGCCTCCTGCACCACCGCGTCCGCCGCCTCCCGGACATATTCTCTGACAGTCCTGGGGAGGGCGGCGTCCAGCGGCAGCCCCAGGGGCCGGGCGAGTACGTGCACCACTCGTAGCGCGAGGCTGCGCGCCTCGGCATCCCTGGCGGCCCACACGACGGCGTCCAGGGAAGAGGCGGAACCGTCCGCGCCCACCGTCACGTTCGCCCTCATCACTTCCTCCCTCCGCCGCACCGACCTGCGGACGCCCTGGGAGCCGGTGCTCTCGAAGCGGTGATGGATGTGGGCGTCCGCGAGGGGCGGATCAGCTGGCAGCGCGGCCCCACTGGGACCCGATCTCCCGCCACTCGTCCTCCCACGCCGCGCGCCGCCGGCGGTCGAGAACCAACTTGAACCCGTAGTAGCCGGCCGCCGCCGCTGTAACGACGGCGAAGGTCGAGGCGGCGCCCATGAAAACAGCGTCCACGCCTGCCTGACTGGCGGTGGGGGGCGCGGTCGTCAGGCGGTCCTGCCGGTCCGTCCAGACCGTGACCCGGGAACCCGCCTTCGTGTTCTCGTCGACCGTGGCCTTGCCCGAGTGCCGCGTACCGTCGGGTGCCGTCCAGCGCACGGACGCGTCGACGCGGCCCCCCGTGGCTCCGTCGGCCAGGGCATTGCGGGAGGTGTCCGACAGCAGGACTGCTGTGACGGGATGGTGATCCGCGCGTCGCTGTGCCGAGCCGTGAGCTGAGGCCTGCGCCCCCAGTATTCCGGCCACGGGGGCCGCGACAGCGACCAGCAGCCAGACGAGTAGCAGGATCCAGCCCTCCAGCACGTCTTCGCGGCGGCGCAGCGGATTGCGGCGCCAGCGCCACAGAGACCGGCGAACGGTTCTGGTCCTGCGCATTGTGACCACCTCCGGCTGTCGACTTCAGCCTCACGCCCCGCGACGATGCGCGGTATGGGCCGTTCGGGCACCGCTCGCGCTCTGCCCGGGTCGTCCGGCCCCGATGGGCAGCGGTCCTTCGGAGAGATGCGGCACCACCGCCACGGGCATGGCGGACTCAGCTGATGCTCTCCTCCACCGACTCCCCGGAACGGCTGACGATCTCGGTGTCGACGGACACCACGCCGTCGACACCCAGGCAGAGGCGCTCGATGACGGGGACCAGCTCCGCGCTGTCCACGCGGCCCTTCAGCGTGACGCGGCCATCGGTGACGTCCACCGTCAGGCTGGTCGGCGCAAGGCCCAGAGTCCGGACGAGCAGGTCACGGCTGATCTCCTCGCGCAGGGCTTCGTCCCGACGCAGGAACACCCGGAGGAGATCGCCGCGGCTGACGATGCCCACCAGTTGTCCCACCTCGTCCACCACGGGCAGACGCTTGACTCCTCCGGACTCCATCGCCCGCGCGGCCTCCACGACGGTCCACTCCGGTCGTGCGCACTCCGCCGGCGCCGTCATCAGCGCTTCCGCCGTGACGTCGTCGCCCGCAGTGTCGTCCGTCCGGGGCGAGGCCGCGTAGACAACCGGCCCGGCCGGGTCGGGGCGTTCGGCGATCCTGACCACCAGATCGGCCTCCGACACGACGCCGAGGGGGTGTCGGAGATCGTCGACCACGGGTAGGGCGGTGACGTCGTTGTCGGCCAGCAAACGCGCGATCGTCTTGAACGACGCGTCCTTGTGGACCTGGACGACACCTCGGGTCATGAGGTCTCCCACCGTTCGGTGCTGCATGACTCCTCCTTGGGGATGATCACTGCGGGCCGGCCGCCGGGGCCATCCGCACCGGTCACTCCCACTGTGCTCACGCGGGCCGTCAGGAGCTTGGGGCCCTTCGTGCAACGCGGCCAGGGCCGTTCGGCACCCGCCGCCGGGACCCTCGGCCGTCTGGTGGGCACGGCCTCGGGGCGTGACGCTGGAAGCAGAGCCTCATCGAGGGAGAGGGCACCGTCATGTACGCGCACGTTGGCGACCGGCTGGTCGTCGAGAGTCCCTCCACCGGCGTCGTCCGGCGGGATGGGGAGATCGTCGGCCTGCACCACGACGACGGGACTCCGCCCTACGACGTCCGCTGGTCCGACACCGGAGACGTCACCTTGGTCTTTCCCGGTCCCGACGCGCATGTGGACCGTCCCGGGGAGCCCCAGGACCAGGTGCCGGAGGCGAGGCGGACAACTCGCCCGGCCCACCGAGCGCCGAAGCCTGCCACCGGCGCAGGGGACATCGGGCGACGCCTGCTCGCCGCCCGCCGGCGCAAGGGCCTGGGGCTCGAGGAGGTGGCCCGGAGAGCGGGTATGGCACCCCAGTACGTGGCCTACTTGGAGAATCACACCGCGGACCCGGGCTTCGGCTCCCTGCTGCGGCTGGCAGATGCCCTTGGGACCACGTACGCCGAACTGCAGGGGGGCGGCACGGACCGCCCGCCCGGGCAGGGAGTGGCCCTCGCCACCCCGCGTCTGAGCGACCTCGACGGGGACGAATGCCGGGCACTGCTGTCCACGCACGGAGTGGGGCGCCTGGCGTTCACCTCGGAGCACGGTCCCTGCGTGCTTCCCGTCAACTACGACTACGACGCGGCGGAAGGGGAGGTCGTCTTCCGCACCGCTCCGGGCTCGGCGGCGGCCGCGGCCGCGGACCATGAGGTCGCCTTCGAGGTCGACCACGTGGACGACGCGATGAGCCAGGGGTGGAGTGTCCTTGTCGTGGGCCGGTGCCGGGCCGTCACGGATCCGGAAGAGGCACGCCGGCTGGACGAGGCCGCCCACACCGTGCCCTGGGCGGGCGGGGCGCGTACGTTCTGGTTCGCCGTGTCGACCGGGCGTCTGACGGGGCGACGGATCACGTCGGCGGCCGGCTCATGAGCGCGCGCCCGCGCGCCGTGACGTGAGACGGGAGATGCCCGGCCGACGAAGAGGAGCCGGACGGTCGAAACTTCGCGGGAGACACGATGAAACTGCACACACGCTGTGGCCGCACGATCAACGTCACCCGGTTCGCCCCGGAAGGTCTGCCCGGGCGGATGGGCCGGGTCGTCCTGGACACCTCGTTCTCCACCCACGACGAGGACGAGCTGTGGGCGTCGCTCACGGCCGAGGAGGCAAGACGCCTGGCCGGGCTGCTGCTGTACCAGGCCGCCGCCGTGGATCCGGAGCCCCGTCCCGACCCCGGAGCGGTCGAGGTGGTGCCGTTAGTCGGGGACGCCTACGAGATACGCGTCCGTGGACACGTCCTGACCGTCGATCAGCCGCTCACCGACGGAGGCAAGGACACCGCTCCCACCCCGGTGGAACTGTGCGTCGCGGCGGTGGCCTCGTGCGCGGCGCACTACGCCGGGCGGTTCCTGGACCGGCACGGTGTGGGCCGTGACGGTCTGTCCGTCCGCGCGCGATTCCGGATGGCGGACGACCGGCCGGCCCGGGTGGCTTCGCTGTCCCTCACAGTCGTGGCTCCGGAGCTGCCACCGGAGAAGCTGGGAGCACTGCGTGCGGTGGTGGCCCACTGCACGGTCACGAACTCCCTCACCAGGCCGCCGGAGACAGAGCTACGGGTCATCAACGGCGCCCCGGAGGACGCCCCGGGTCCGCTCGAAACCTGACGGGCGCGACCTGGTCGGCGAGATCCCCGGGTGCGGCCGTACTAATAGGGCATCGGCCGCCCCGAGGGCGTAAGCAGGTCCGGCGGGTCCGGCCGGCGTGGCGGCCGGGGGTGACTTGTCACAGGGATCCGTTGCATGACGATCGCCTCGCCTCACTCCGCCCCCGCTGTTCACCAGCGTCACGCACGGGCGGCCACAGGACGAGGGGCGTTCGGCCCCTGCAGAAGAGCCCGGACGGCACGTCATCCTGCCGGAGGGCCGAAGGTCCCCTGTCGGGACCCGCCCGTCCCTGTCATGTCTGTCCGGGCAGTGCGACCGTGAAGACGGCAAGCCATGCGGCACGAGGGGGGACGCGGAGGAGAAGGCGGTGGAGATGATGGCACTTCCCCTGGTGGTCGGAGTCGACGGGTCGGACGGCAGCCTGCAGGCCATCGACTGGGCGGTGGACGAGGCGCTGCTGCGCCGACTCCCGTTGCGCCTCGTCTACGCCTCGCTGTGGGAGCGGTACGAGGGTGTCCGACCGGCCGTGGGCCGGGAGCGCCCCTCCGAACAGGTGATGGCGGACAACATCGTCGGCACGGCCGCCGAACGTGTTCGCCGGTACGGCCCCGACCTGGAGATCGACACCGAGGTGGTGCCCGCGGAGGCGGTGTCCGCGCTGCTGGCCGAAGGCATGCACGCCACGGCGGTGATCACGGGATCACGCGGCCGTGGAGAGCTCAAAGGGGCGCTGCTCGGCTCGGTGAGCCTGGCCGTCGCCGCGCGGGCCGACTGCCCCGTGATCGTGGTCCGGGGCGACAAGCCCGCGCTGTCCGGCTCCCACCAGCGTGTCCTGCTGGGTGCGGGCGACCCCGACACGAGCGGTGAGGCGCTGCGGTTCGCATTCGACGAGGCCGAGATACGAGATTGCGAACTGGACGTGGTACGGGCCTGGCGCTGCCCGGAGTACGAGATCATGGGGGCCGCGGCGCTGGCCGATGCCGGGCATCAGCACCAGGAGCGGGCGTCCGCCCTGATCGACACGTTGACAGCGGAGGCAGTGACGGCGCATCCCAGTGTCCAGATGCGCAGGACGACGATCGAGGGGCCCGCCCGCAAGGTGCTGGTGGCACGGTCGGCCGCCGCCGATCTCGTCGTCGTGGGCGCCAGGCACAGGTCCGGCCACTTCGGCCTCCAGCTCGGGCGAGTCACCCACACCCTGCTCCAGCACGCGGCCTGCCCGGTGGCGGTCGTGCCCCAGGCGGCGTGACACCCGGCCCCCCGTGGCCGCGAGCCGTCCGTCGCCCGGAGCCGCGGAGCACGGCCGAGAGTGGGCCGACCGGCCCTGGCCCATGGCCCCGGCACGGGGGAAGACTGAGGCTGGAGCAGGGACGCGTCCTCGAGGAGTGGTCGATGATGGGCAGCGAGCGGGCCGACGGGGTGACCGAGATCAAGGTCTTCCTTCTGGACGATCACGAGGTCGTCCGGCGGGGGGTGCACGACCTGCTGGACGACGAGCCCGACATCACCGTGGTCGGCGAGGGGGCGAGTGTCGCACAGGCCCTGGCCCGGGTCCCGGCGCTGCGGCCGGACGTGGCCGTACTGGATGTGCGCCTGCCGGACGGCGACGGGGTGACCGTGTGCCGGGAACTGCGTTCGAGCATGCCCGACCTGGCCTGTCTGATGCTGACCTCGTTCGACGACGAGGAGGCGCTGCTCGACTCGATCATGGCGGGTGCGGCCGGTTACGTGCTGAAACAGATCGAGGGCTCGGATCTCGTCTCCGCGGTGCGTACCGTGGCCCGTGGACAGTCCCTCCTGGACCCGAGCGCCACCACGAAAGTGATGGCACGGCTGCGCGGCGGGCAGGAGCCCGAGGAGCCGGACGCGCTGCCCGGCCTGACCCAGCGGGAGCGGGACATCCTGGCGCTGATCGGAGAGGGGCTCACCAATCGGCAGATCGGCCAGCGGCTGTATCTGGCGGAGAAGACGGTCAAGAACCACATCTCCCGCCTGCTCGCCAAGCTTGGGGTGGAGCGGCGCATCCAGGCCGCCGTGATCGCGACCCACGCCCAGGACCGCATGCGGACCGAAGGACACTGACCCGCCGCCGGGGTCCCGTCCCCGGGCGTGGTGCGGAGCCGACCGACTCCCATGTCGCGGTCCCCTGGGAGCCGCTACCGTGGAGACGTGCGGTGTGAGAGCCGTACTGTCCATGGGCGCACGGAGGCCGGTGGTGGGAGAACCCGAGGGGGCGCGGGAGGTGCGGCTGCCACAGCTGCGGCTGGACGAGCTGCTGGGCGAGTTGCAGGCCCGACTCGACGCTGCCCGCGGCACTCATGACCGGGTGCACAGCCTGCTGGAGGCGGCGCTCTCGGTGGGCCGGGAGCTGGAGCTGGAGCAGGCGCTGCGCGGCATCGTGGAGGCCGCGGCGACGCTCGTGGACGCCGAATACGGTGCGCTGGGCGTGATCAGCCCGGACGGCCGGCGGCTGTCCGCCTTCCACACCGTGGGGGTCGGCGAAGAGGAGATCGCCCGCATCGGTCCGTTCCCGGAGGGGCACGGCATCCTGGGGGAGCTGATCAGACACCCCGAGCCGCTGCGCCTGGCCAAGCTCTCCGACCACCCCGCCTCCTACGGGTTCCCGTCGCACCATCCGCCCATGAACACCTTCCTGGGCGTCCCCATCCGTGTCCGCGATCACGTCTTCGGCAACCTGTACCTGACGGAGAAGCGCGGCGGGCGGGAATTCGACGAGGACGACGAGTCGGTACTGGCCACCTTGGCCGTGGCGGCCGGCGTGGCGATCGACAACGCGAGGATGTACGAGAGATCCAGGCTGCGTGAGCGCTGGCTGGAGGTAAACGCGGAGATCATGCACACCCTGATGTCCGGTGCCGAGCAGAGCGACGCACTCAGGCTGATCGCGGAGCGGGCTCAGGAGATCACGGTGTCCGCTCTCGGGGTTGTGGCCTTGCCCATCCCCGGTACCCAGGATCTGGCGGTGGAGGTGGCGATCGGCCGCGAGGCCGAGACCTGGCGCGGACTGGTGCTGCCCGTGGAGGGCAGCCTCGTCGGCGCGGCGTACGCCGGCAGAGCACCGGTGAGGAGCCCGGACGTGGCGGGCGACGAGCGGATCTCGGTGGGCCCGCCGCGTTTCTCGGGACTGGGGCCCGCCGTGGCCGTACCCGTGGTTGCGGGCGAGCGTCTGCGCGGTGTGGTGCTGCTGGTGCGAGCGGCGTCCGACCCCGGGTTCACTCAGGAGGAGACCGGATCACTGCAGGTGTTCGCGGCCCAGGCCGCGGTCGCCATGGAACTGGCCGAACGCCGCCGGGACGCGGAGCAGATCGCGTTGCTCGAGGACCGTGACCGCATCGCGCGGGATCTGCACGACCTGGCGATCCAGCGTCTGTTCGCCACGGCCATGACTCTGCAGAGCGCGGCGCGCTTCATCCAGCACGCCAAGGCCGCGGAACGGGTCCAGCGGGCCGTGGGGGACCTTGACGAGACGATCAAGATCATCCGATCGACGATCTTCGGGCTGCGAGCCAGAGAGGGCGACGGCACGTCGTCCGCGCTGCGGGCCCGTGCGGTCCGCACCGTCGCGGAGACGGCGCCGGCACTGGGCTTCGCCCCCGGTATCCGGATGGAGGGTCTGCTCGACACGCACGTACCGAGGGACACCGTCGAGCACCTCGTAGCGGTCCTGACGGAGTCCTTGACCAACGTCGCACGCCACGCCCACGCCGGCCGTGCCGATGTCGTCCTGGAGACGGACGGCACCTGGGTCGGGCTCACGGTCTCCGACGACGGGGTCGGCATCCCGCCCGGCGGTCACCGCAGCGGACTGCGCAACATGGCGGAACGCGCGTGCAAGCTCGGCGGAGAGATGCGCCTGGAGAGTCCCGAGGGGGGAGGGACTCGCCTCGTGTGGAGGGTGCCCGTGGCGGGGGAGGCCGCCGGGCCGACCCCCTGACCTCCGCGGGCGGCGATCCGTTCAGTGTGCCGGGTGCGTCACGGGCTCCAGACTCGGTCGGCGCCGTGTCGGGGTGAGAGGGAGCTCCCCGGACCGTAACCGATGCGAATCACCATCTGCGGCCGGGCGCGACGCGCAGCCGTCGAGTCACTGAGCCGGCCGCGCAGTCCGCCCACTCCACGGCCTGGTGCAGCAGGGAGGCCTGCACGCCGGACGCGGTTGCCAGCAGGAGTACACGTTCCAGTGCCTGACCGGCGTGCAGCCAGTCCGTCCGGCGGTCCTGGGCCGTGGCGAGAACCGCGAGCTGTGGTGGTCGCTCCAGAGGGCGGGGCGATAGGACGTCCGTCCGAGCCGCGTCGGCCAGTTCGCCGCGGAGATCGAGGGGCAGCGCCACGCCGGAGAAGGGGAACCGGCTGCTGTGCCGGTACCGGACAGCGTCGTACGACCCGGGTGCAACCGTGGTGCGGGTGGCGTCCGCGAGCCGGACCGTGGCCAGCAGATCGGGGCGGTCGGGGTGAGGTAGCAATCGTGTCATCGGTTCCCAGCCCAGGTGGACCGCGGCCACGCGCAGGTTGAAGGCCGCGCAGCCCGCAGTCAGATGGACGGCGCGCCCCTCGGGTCGGCACGGGGCAGCGCTCGTTCGGCAGCGGCTGTGACCTCCGGCGTGCAGGTGTCCGGTTCGAGGCCGAAGCGCCAGGGCTGGGTGCCGTGAAGGGATGGAGCGGCCGCGGCCGCGGAGATCAGACGTTCCAGGGCCGATGTGGATGGCCGAGTGGCCTCCTGCGCGGCATCTGCCGGACGGTGCTCCCGGCATGTCCACGAACCCGTTCGTGGACTACCACATCGTCTACGCGGCGGTACTCGTCGTCCTGGCCACGGCGTCCGCCGGCGACGCTGTCGGTCTCGGTCGGCCGTGGTCCCGGCTGCCGATCGTCCGCGACCGGATGTGGCTGCGCTGAAGAGGACCGGTGGGGCAGGTTCGGAGACGGGGCCGAGGCCTGCCCCACCGTCCGGCGCGGGACCCTCGGCCGCATCGCGGGGACCAGCGGCCCTCGCCCAGGGGCCGGCCGCGTCACACGCTGAGAACAGGAAGACCTGACCCAGGAGGTGTGCAGCATGACCCGCATGATCACCGTGGGGATCGACGGCTCGCCCGAGAGCCGAGCCGCCGCTGAATGGGCGGCCCGCGAGGCCGAGCTGCGCGACGTGCCGGTACGTCTGCTGCACGTCTGGGAGCCGGTGCCCGAGCCCATGGCCCAAGCCCCGCTCCTCGGCGCCGACACGCACCAGCACTGGACGGAGCGTGTTCCGCGGGAAACGGCCGAGGGACTGGAGCGTCGCCATCCTGGTGTCGGGGTGATGAGTGAGCAGCTGTCCGGCCAGCCGGCGGACGCACTGGTCAAGTCCAGCGAGGGGGCGGAACTGCTCGTCCTCGGATCGCGCGCCCTGAGCGGACTCGGCGGCTTCCTCGTCGGCTCGGTCGGACAGGCCGTGATCGCCCACACCGAGACCCCCGTGGTCCTCGTGCGAGCGGGCGAGCAGGCGACAGACGAGCACGTGATGGATCCCTCCGGAATCCCTTCTGCGGCCACCGCGTTCCGGCCCGTCGTCGTCGGGGTCGACAGCGACAGCCCCGACGACAGCGTCCTGGACTTCGCCTTCGAGGAGGCTCGACGCCGCGGCACCGCACTGCACGTGGTCAGCGGCTGGCAGCTGCCGCCGTACTACCCGTACGTGCTGGCTGCGGGTGCGGCACCCGAGGAAGGGGCGGTCCGCAGGAAGGCGTCCGACCTCACCCGGGTGTTGCTGCCCTGGCGGCAGAAGTACCCGGGCGTCGAGGTCGTCGAGGTGTCCCGCTCTGGCAGTCCCGCCCGCCATCTGGTCGACGTCTCGCACGACGCGTCCCTCCTGGTCGTCGGCCGACGCGTTCGTCACAACCCGTTCGGAGCGCACATCGGCGCCATCACCCACGCGGTGATGCACCACGCCACCGCCCCCGTCGCCGTTGTCGCGCACCTCTGACGTCTACTGCCGTGTGGAGGAGGGATCATGTATCTGCCGTTGGTGGTCGGCGTCGACGGCTCCGAGCCCAGCCTGCGAGCCGTCGACTGGGCGGCCGACGAGGCCTTCCTGCACCGGCTTCCTCTGCTGGTGCTCTTCGCGAGCCGATGGGAGCGGTACGAGGGGGACGCGCTCGCACACGAACTGGGCAAGCCGTCCGAGAGGGTGCTGGCGGACGACATCCTGCGCGTCGCAGCGGGGCGCGCCCGGCTGCGACACCGGGACCTGGCGGTCACCTCCGAGACGGTGCCTGACGAAGCCGAGCACGCCCTGGTGTGCGCGGGACGCAACGCGTCCATGATCGTCTTGGGCAGCCGCGGTCGGAGCGGTTTCGCGGACAGGCTGCTGGGTTCCGTCTGCCGGGCCGTGGCCGCGGGCAGCGACTGCCCCGTCGTGGTGCTGCGCGGCGACCACGACAACAGGGCGGTCGGCGGACGGCGCGACGGTCTCGTCGTCGGTGTCGGAGAAGCGTCAGCCTCCGTCCTGCGATTCGCCTTCACGGAGGCGCGCTTGCGCCGTGTGCCTCTCACCGCCGTACGGGCGTGGCGCTGCCCCGCCCCCGAGACGATCGATCACCCGCTGCTGACCGGGGAACCGGCCCGCCTGTACGAGGAGCGGGCGGCCAAGGAACTGGAAGCCGCGCTGGAGGACACGCCGGCCGACATCACGGTGCGCAGGCACACCGCCGAGGGGCCGGCCCGCAGAGTACTGCCCGCCGCTTCGGCCGAAGCCGATCTGCTGGCGGTCGGCCGTCACACCCATGCGAAGCTCGGCCGTGTCACCCACACGGTGCTGCACCGTTCGTCGTGCCCCGTCGTCATCGTGCCCGAGCGGCCGCGAGAGCGCTGACCGGCGCCTCCGCGAACGTGGTCGGGCCGGCCGGTCGGCCGAGGAGCGGCGGTCGGTCCCGTTTCCGAGGACATCCGAGCGCTGCAGGACGCCGGCTGGGACCCGGCAGGGTCACCTATGGCTCGGGAGTGCCTGGCTCCGGGTCATTGGCCGCCGCCGGAAGCCGTAGCGGCCGCACCGACCTTCCATCGTCGGCCCGTCCTTAGTTGGCAGTGGCGGAGCCCTCACCGAACGGGTCGTCGGGCCCGGTTCGGGGGCCGACGAGCGGCGTGCGGGGGCCGTCCGGCCCAAGCGTGACCCACGCCCCCGCGACATTCTGGAGGCATGGGGCAGCCCCCGTCGTAACGACGGTCGCGGGCCCGTTGGCGAATCCGGCCGGCCGGGCCCAGGACGCTCCCGAGCACAGAGAGGGTGAGCATCGCGATGAAGGGCTACGTGTTCCACGGGCCGGGTCGGTCCGCGTGGGAGAACCTGCCCGATCCGGACCTCAAGGACCCCACCGACGCCGTGGTGCGGGTGGACGCAGTCACCATCTGCGGAACGGACCTGCACATCCTGAAGGGGGACGTCCCCGAGGTGCGCCCCGGAACCGTCCTCGGCCACGAGGCCGTCGGTGAGGTCGTCGAGGTCGGCACGGACGTGCGCACCGTGCGGCCCGGAGACCGCGTGCTGGTCTCCTGCATCACCGCCTGCGGACGGTGCCGCTACTGCCGTGAGGGCGTCTACGGTCAGTGCCTCGGAGGAGGCGGCTGGATCCTGGGCCACCTGATCGACGGCACACAGGCGGAGTACGTCCGGGTTCCGTTCGCCGACCTCTCGGTGTACCCCCTGCCGGGTGCCGTCAGCGACGAGGACGCCGTGCTGCTGGCCGACATCTTCCCGACGGCCTACGAGGTCGGCGTGCTCAACGGACGCGTCCGCCCCGGGGACACCGTCGTCGTCGTGGGCGCCGGACCCATAGGGCTGGCGGCCGTCGCCACGGCCCGGCTGTTCGCGCCCGAACGGATCGTCGCCGTGGACCTGGCCGCCGCCCGGCTGGAGGCTGCCCGCAAACTCGGTGCCGAGGCCGTGGCCGACGCACGGGAGACCCCGGAGCAGCTGGTGGCCGACCTCACCGGGGGCCTGGGCGCCGATGTCGTCATCGAGGCGGTCGGCGTACCGGAGACGTTCGAGATGTGCACCCGCATGGTGCGTCCCGGCGGACATGTCGCCAACATCGGCGTGCACGGAAAACCGGCGAGTCTGCATCTCGAGGACCTCTGGATCAAGAACGTCACGATCACCACCGGTCTGGTGGACACCCACTCCACGCCCACCCTGCTGCGTATGGCCGCGTCCGGCCGGCTCCCCACGTCCCAGCTGGTGACCCACACCTTCCCGCTGGAGCGTATGGAGGAGGCGTACGAGGTGTTCGCGGGTGCCGCCGACACCGGCGCCCTGAAGGTGGTCCTCGGAGGCCCGCGGCACGATGTCGTCGCCGCCGACGCCATCTGACACGACCTTCGCCGGATGCGTCCGGTGGCGCCGGGCGCGTCCGAACCACTGGTGAGAACGGTTCACGAACGAGAGACGGCGGGCCGATGTACCGCAACGACGGTTTCCTGGAACTGGGCAGGCAGGAGAGCCTGCGGAGGCTGTCGATGGCGGATGTGGGCCGTGTCGTCTTTACTCGCGACGCGCTGCCGGCGGTGCTGCCGGTCCACTTCTCGCTGGACGGGGGCGGTGCCGTTCTGCTGCGGACCTCGGCGGCGTCCGAGATGGCCCGCGCCGTCGACGGAGCGGTGATCGCCTTCGAGGCGGACGAGGTCGACGCGGCGGCGCACTCGGGGTGGAGTGTCGTCGTCACCGGTCCGGCCTCCGTGGTGACCGATCCCGTCGACCGGCAACGCCTGATCAGAGCCGGCCCCCGTTCGTGGGCCGCCCGGCCGGGCGACCTTTTCGTGCGGATCGAGCCGGAACTGGTAACCGGACGCGAACTCCGCGGCAGGCAGGACTTGTACGGAGTGCCCTGGCCGCCTTGAGTCAGACCCGCGGGAGGACTTGACCGTCCTGTCGGGTGCGGGTACCCACAACGCCGTGCGCGGCCGGACACCACCGGCCGCGCACGGTCGTGCCACGCCGGTCAGGGGTTGTTGCTTCCCACGGCCTCACGAGGCTCGTCACGCTCGACCCTGCACTCGACGTCGACCACGCCCTCCACCGCGCGGACCAGTCGGGCGGCGACCGGGACGAGGGACGTGTCCCGGAAGGGGCCCGTGAGCGTGACCACGCCGTCGGCGACGGCCACGCGGACAGGGCGGGCCGCGCCCGGGAAGACGATCGGCACGATGTCGTGCTCGACTTCGTCGGCGATCTCCTCGTCCGCGCGCAGGAAGACTCGCAGCAGGTCTCCCCGGCTCACCACACCCTCCAGCAGTCCCTCAGAGCTGACCACCGGCAGTCGCTTGACGCTCCGCCGGGCCATGATGCGGGCCGCCTCCGCCAGCGTGGCGTCGGGGTGGACGGTGACGGCGGGCGCGGACATCACGTCTGCCGCGCTCAGCCCTCCCGCCTTGGCCAGGTCGGCCAGACGGCGCATCTGGGTGAACCGGTCCGGGTCGCTGTCGCGGAACTCCTCCTTGGGGAGCAGGTCGGCCTCGGAGACGACGCCGATGACCCGGCCCTCGCCCTCCAGCACGGGCAGGGCACTGACCTTCCACTGCTGCATGAGCGTGACGATGTCCTTGAACGGGGCGTCGCGGCCCACGGCCACGACGGTGTGCGTCATGACGTCGCTCACGACGCGCGGACCGGCGTACAGCATGGTGTTTCCTTCTCGCGGAGTGGACGACGTCCGGGTCATGGGAGGCTTCCGCTCCCGTGCGGGCCGTACAGGTCGAGCAGCCTGATGCGCGCCGCGTGCAGCCTCTGGGCGACCACGTTGCCGACCCAGACGGCGACCGCACGGCCGAACGCCGGGTCCTGGGCGCACAGGCCACGCACGGCCTCGGCGTCGAACTCCCAGGCCCGAACCGGGGTCATCGCCTCAGCGCCCAGATGCCACCGGTAGGGCGGGAAGTGCCAGGACCAGCCGAGGAGTTCCCCGTGGCCGAGCGACTCGATGGCGGCCGGCCGGCGGCCGGGCACACGCAGGTCGAGGGTGACGCTGCCGGTGCGGACGATCCAGAACCGGTCGGCACGCTCGCCCTCTTCGAACAGGCGCGCGCCCGCCGCGAAGGACACCTCGCGAGCGGCTCGCAGGAGCCGTTCACGGTGCTCCGTCGGGAGGCCCGCGGCCAGTGTGGTGATGGAGGTCATCGCTCCGCTCCCTGCTTCTCGGGGGCGCGCGGTCGGGTGGCGTCCAGCGGTACCTCGCCTCCGCACGCAGGCCGGGCGGCGCGCCCTTCGCTGATTCCAGGCTGTTCCCGGGCGCGGCACGACGCCAGGGGCTGCCCGGGCCGGATTTCCGGCCGTTCGGCCCTCGCCCTGCCGTCAAGTCGAGCGGCGGACTGGTTCGGTCATGACCGATGGGGGGAGCTCGCCGAGGTGGGCACGGTGCGTAGCGACGCGCTGGTCGCCGTACCTTCGCACGGCGACCGCAATCCGGTCATCGCCCGCACGGCCAGGGAGACATGGGGAGGACCGGGTCCCGACAGGGCCGGGTGGACACCGCCGTGCGTCAGTCCGGCTCCATGTAGGGTCGCCGGAATACTTTCGCCTGGTCCGAGCCCCACGGCCGGACGGCCGCCATAGCCTGGGCGACCGCCGATTCCAGAGAACCGCTGGTGTCGACGCTGATTGCCTCGGGCCAGGGCTCTTCCTTGGCCGCCATGGCGTCGGCCACGCGGAGATCGGCATCGGATGCGCCGGGGGTACGGGTGGTCAGGCGGGCCGCCGCCATGTCGCCGGGCACATGGCAGTGCAGGGCCACGAGATCGGCGTCGGCGTGTTCTGCGGTGCGCCGCGCCGCCTCGCGCTGGGCCGAGTCGATCCACGTGGCATCCAGGACCACGGACTCGCCCCTGGCCAGGAGAGCCGCTGCGCGGTCCAGCAGCGCGACATAGGTTCTGGCCGTCCACTGAGGGGTGTACAAGCCCTCGCCGTACTCGGCCGTTGCGGTCTCTTGAGGGGAGAGTCCCGCCATCTCCTTGCGCAGACGGTCGCTGCTGAGCAGCACTGCTCCCAGACGGTCGGCCAGTGCCCCGGAAAGCGTGGACTTCCCGGTGCCGGGAAGTCCGGCCACGAGCGTCAGACCTACGGCCGAAGTCCGCAGATGGCGCAGCGCCATGACGACGAGCTGTCGTGCCGTCGCCTGCGCGCCGGGCGCGCCCTGCCGGGCCTGGATCATGGAGACCTTGGCCCGGACGAAGGCGCGATAGGCGACGTAGTGGTGCCACAAGGACCGCGGTGCGTGGTCACCGGAGTACTCGCTGTACTGGGCCAGGAAGAATGCCGCGGACTCGGACGCTCCCAGCAGTTCGAGGTCCATGGCCAGGAACGCGGCGTCGTCAAGCCCGTCGACGTACCGGAGAAGGTCGTCGAACTCCAGGCAGTCCAGGATCCGTGGCCCGTCGTCGAGGCAGAAGATGTCGTCGGCGAGAAGGTCACCATGCCCGTCGAGCACCCGCCCCTGCTCGATGCGAAGGTCGAACAAGGGCTTGCGGCCCGCGAGATAGCGACGGAACAGCCGCTCGATCCCAGTCAGCTCGTCCCTCGTCGCGCCCTCGGCGGCCATGGCATCGACCTGCGCCAAACTGGCGTCCCAGCGCGCTGCCAGGGCGTCCCGCGTGCCCTGTGCCGCGATGCCGGGTCCTCGGGGCGCGGCGACGTGCCATGCGGCGAGTTGCCTGGCGACGGCCCGTAGGGCTTCGTCGACGGGGGCTCCGGCCCGGACAAGATGCGACAGACGGCGGTCACCAGGCATGCGGCGCATCACTACAAGCGGCTCAGCCTCCTGCTCACCCGGGGCGCGCAGCTCTCCCAGACCCGTGTACACGTCTGGCGAGAACCGTCGGTTGAGTTCGATCTCGCGCTCACACACGGCGCGACGCGACGACAGCGCGGTGTAGTCCAAGAACCCCAGATTCACCGGCTTCTTGCGCTTGTAAGCGCGATCTCCCATGAAGAAGACCACTGCGGTGTGCGTCTCAGAGACGTCCGCGCGCTGTTCCGGCGCAGAATCCCCGTGGTGCCCCGGATCAGACACAGCGGGCCTCCCGGGTCTCCAGACCCGCGATGACAGCTGGTGACATAACAGGTGGCCTCCGCGGTCTCAGCAACGTGCGCACTCCCTTGAACAAGTACCTCACGGCCCCCTTTGTGCTGCATCCGGACTTGGCCGCTCTGGTACACCGGCCGCGGGCGGATGCTGCGTAACGCCGCCGATGACGCCGGCGCCGCGGTCTTGGACATGCGCAGGCGTCGCCTCCAGTGCCGTGGCCCTCACCTGATGTCGGGTGGCGCTTCTCCCTTCAGCGCGGCCCGTCCGGCTTCCAGCCGGGCCACCGGGACCCGGAACGGTGAGCAGGACACGTAGTCGAGGCCGGCGGCGTGGAAGAAGTGCACCGACTCGGGGTCTCCACCGTGTTCGCCGCACACGCCCGTCTCCAGGGAGGGCCGAACGGAGCGGCCCTCGGCGACGGCGATCTCCACGAGCCGTCCGACGCCCTCGCGGTCGATCGTCTCGAAAGGTGAGGCGGTGAAGACCCCCTTGTCGAGGTAGGCGGAGAAGAAGGCCGCCTCGACGTCGTCGCGGGAGAAGCCCCAGGTTGTCTGGGTGAGGTCGTTGGTGCCGAAGGAGAAGAACTCCGCTTCCTCGGCGATCCGGCCGGCGGTGAGTGCGGCCCGCGGCAATTCGATCATGGTGCCGACCGGGCAGTCCACCGGGACGCCGGACGTGGCGGACACGTCGGCCAGGACGCGGTCCACCTCTTCGCGTACCAGCCGGAACTCGGTGACGTCGCCGACGAGCGGGACCATGATCTCCGCCTGCGGGCTGCCGCCCGCCCGGACACGCTCCACGACTGCCTCGGCCACCGCCCGGACCTGCATGGCGACCAGCCCGGGAACCACCAGGCCGAGACGGACGCCGCGCAGCCCGAGCATCGGATTCTCCTCGTGCATGCGGCTCACGGCGTCCAACAACTCGGCGTCGTGCCCGTCCGGGGTCTCGCCACGGGCCTCGGCGGCGGCGAGGCGGGTGGCGAGCCCGAGGCGGTCGGGGAGGAACTCGTGCAGGGGCGGGTCGAGGAGGCGGATGGTGACCGGCAGCCCGTCCATCGCCGCGAGGATGCCCGTGAAGTCCTGGCGTTGCAGCGGCAGGAGGGCCTCGAGCGCCCGGTCGCGGTCCGTATCACCGTCGGCCAGGATCATCCGCTCGACCAGCCTGCGCCGCTCGCCCAGGAACATGTGCTCGGTGCGGCACAGGCCGATGCCCTGGGCGCCGAACCGACGGGCGCGCGCGGCGTCCTCGGGGGTGTCGGCATTGGCCCTGACCTCCAGCCGCCGTACTTCGTCCGCGTGGTCCAGGGCACGCGTGACGGCGCCGACCAGCGCGTCCGGGATCCCGTCGGCGTCACCGGTTTCCAGCCGGTGCATCACCGCCGAGTCGACGAGCGGCACCGCGCCGGTGTACACCGTGCCCGCGGAGCCGTCCACGGAGAGCACGGTGCCCTCCTCGACGACGGTGCCGTCCCCTGTGGTGAGCCGCCGGGCCGCGGTGTCCACGACGATGTCCTCCGCACCGCAGACGCAGACCTTGCCCATGCCGCGTGCGACCACGGCCGCGTGCGACGTCTTGCCGCCCCGGCTGGTCAGCACCGCCCGGGCGGCGACCATGCCGGGGAGGTCGTCCGGATTGGTCTCCTGGCGCACCAGGACCACCGGCTCACCCGCGGCGTGGCGCCGTACCGCTTCCGCGGAGTCGAAGACGGCGGCGCCGACCGCGGCACCCGGCGAGGCCGGCAGGCCGCGTGTGAGCGGTTCGCCCGTCGTGGAGGCGTCGAAGCGGGGGAACATCAACCGCGCCAGTCCCTCCCCGCTCACCCGCGCCAGGGCCTCGTCCGCGCCGATGAGGCCCTCGTCCGTCAGGGCTGCGGCGATGGCGAAGGCCGCCTCGGCGGTGCGCTTGCCCACCCGGGTCTGCAGCATCCACAGCTTTCCGCGCTCGATGGTGAACTCGATGTCGCACAGGTCGCGGTAATGCCGTTCCAGTGTCCGCATGTGCTCCCGGAGCTGCCTGTAGGAGTGCGGGTCCAGGCGCTCGAGCCCGGCGAGAGGAACGGTGTTACGGATACCGGCGACGACGTCCTCGCCCTGCGCGTCGGGCAGGTAGTCGCCGTACAGACCGGGCCGTCCAGTGGCCGGATCGCGGGTGAAGGCGACGCCGCTGCCGGAGTCGGCCCCGAGATTGCCGAAGACCATGCGCTGCACGTTGACGGCGGTCCCCAGGTCGTCCGGGATGTGCTCGCGGCGCCGGTACAGCCGAGCCCGTTCACCGTTCCACGACATGAACACGGCGAGGACAGCTCGCCGGAGCTGGTCTGCCGGGGACTGCGGGAACTCCTCGCCGGTCTCGCTTCGGATGAGCTCCTTGTACGACTCCACGAGCCCGGCAAGGTCGCCGGCCTCGAGGTGCACGTCGTCCGGAACTCCTCGCAGCACCTTCAGCCGGTCCAGCGCCGCCTCGAACCTGGGGGCCTCGACGCCCATCACGGTACTGCCGAACATCTGTACGAGGCGACGGTAGGAGTCCCAGGCGAAGCGCTCACTCCCGGACGCCTTCGCCAGCCCGCCCACCGAGTCGTCGTTCAGCCCGACGTCGAGGATGGTCTCCATCATGCCGGGCATGGAGAACCGGGCGCCCGAGCGGACGGACACCAGCAGCGGATCGTCCCGCTGCCCCAGGCGCCGTCCGGCCGCCTCCTCCAGCCCGCCCAGGTGTGAGGACAGCTCGCGTGCGAGGCCCGCGGGCTCCGTGCCGGTGGCGAGGAAGTCCCGGCACGCCTCCGTGGTGAGGGTGAAGCCCGGTGGGACCGGCAGACCGAGCCGGGTCATCTCGGCCAGGTTGGCGCCCTTGCCGCCGAGCAGGCCGGCCCTCTCGCGCCCGCCGTCGGTGAAGTCGTACACGTACCGGACCATGACGCCCGCTCCTCGGCTCGGAGGGTGTGTGCCGTTCCCAGCGTCTCCCCACCGGTCGGCGCGGTGCGAGGGCCGCCGGTCCCGTGAAGGGGGCCGGTCGGTCCTCCCGGCCTCCGGACCGGCCCGGCGGCGACGGTGACCAGCACTCTGCCGTAACCCCCACCGGACCGCCTCGGCGTCCGCATCCCGACCCGGCATGTCCTCGTACCCGGCTGGACCGAGGACCTGGAGGCGGTGTCTGCCTCCCCCCGCCTCGGGGCGACGAGCCGCAGCACGGCGGGAACACCGGCCCCGTGGGAGGGCCCGTTCGGCCCAAGCCACCACGGCCTCGAAGGCTCACCCTGGCCATGTGGGGAGTCCCACCCCCATGCGCGGGAGGAAACGATGTACGGCTCCGACTACACCGTGAGTGACGTGATGACCCGCTCCGTCGTGGCGCTCACCGCCGGGGCGCCTTTCAAGGACATCGTGCGCACCGTGCGGACCCGGCGGATCAGCGCCCTCCCCGTGGTCGACGTGGGGAACCGCGTGGTCGGGGTCGTGTCCGAGGCTGACCTGCTGCGCAAGGAGGAGTTCCGCGACAGCGATCAGCACATGCAGCGCAAGACCGGGTCCGTCTCGGCCCACGACAAGGCCCGAGGGGTGACGGCGGCGGACCTGATGACGTCTCCCGCCGTCACGGTGCACGCCGACGAGACCCTGGCCGGAGCCGCCCGCGTCATGGCACGCCGTGGCATCAAACGCATGCCCGTGGTGGACGACGACGGCGTACTGCGGGGGATCGTCAGCCGTGGTGATCTGTTGAGAGTCTTCCTGAGGCCAGACCAAGAGATCGCCGAGGAAGTCCTGCGCGAGGTCCTCGACGGCCGTCTCCCCGACAGCGCGGGTGCGCTTCGGGTCGAGGTCCACGAAGGTGTGGTCACGCTCGCCGGCGAGGTCGGCGACACCGCTGTCGTCCCGCTGGTCGAAGGACTGACGCGCTCGGTCGAGGGGGTGGTCGACGTTCGTTGTGAGCTGACCGGTCCCCGCCACCGACAGGCGGACGCGCCGGCGTCGGAGAGCGACTTTTCAGGCGGCGACAAGGAAGCCGCTCTCCGGCGAGCGGACGAGGAGACACCTGTGAACGACCGAGCACCATCCGACGAACAGGTGATCAGTCTGGTCGGCGACGCCGTAGCGGCCCCGTCGATGCACAACGCGCAACCCTGGCGCTTCCGCTACGTTCGGCACACCCGTACGTTCGAGCTCCATGCGGACTACGACCGCGCCATGCCTTATTCGGATCCACGGACCCGAGGTCTCCACATCGGCTGCGGTGCCGCCTTGCTGAATCTGAGGGCAGCCCTGGCCGACGAAGGCTGGCAGGCGGAGACCTGGCTACTGCCCCACCCAGAGCAACCGTCGCTCGTCGCGACCGTCCGGGTTTCCGGGCGCGGTGCTGGTGACCGCGATCTGGCCGCGCTGCACAAGGCCGTCGCCGAACGGCACAGCAGCCGCTTTCCCTTCGAGGAGAAGCGGATTCCCGACGGCCTGCGCGACGCGCTGGCGGAAGCAGCCCGCCGCGAGGGAGCCAGGTTGGTCTACCCGGCATCGTGGCACCTACAACATGTGCTGGAGCTCGTGCGCGAGGCCGACGCCCGTGGTCTCACCGACAGCGAGTCCGACCGGGAACTGGCGGAATGGACGCGCACCGATGCGCCTTCGGTGAAGTGCGCGGCCGATGGAGTACCGGCGTATGCCTTCGGCCCGGTCCGGAGCGGGGGCAAGGCGCCAATGAGGGACTTCGCGGGCCCGCGTCGGGTGAGCGGGCGCAACAGCGCGGTCTTCGAAACCGCCCCCCAGATCGCCTGCATCAGCACGACGCACGACCGCCCGGAAGACTGGGTGAAAGCAGGCCAGGCCCTGGAGCGCGTCCTGCTGCTGGCGACGGCCGAGGGCCTCGTCTGCTCCCTCGCCACACAACCTCTCGAACGGCCCGACCTGCGGTGGCTGCTTCGCGATCCGAAGACCGGCGCGGGACACCCGCAGATGCTGCTGAGGCTGGGATACGGCCCCGTGGGGCCCCGTACACCCCGACGCCCCGTGGCCGATGTGCTCGAAATCCAACATTGAGACAACCAGGGGCGGTCGGAAGCTCCACGGCCGAGGCGCATGAGGAGCGGCCCCACCTCGGGACCCGGGAGCACCCCTGGATCTGTACGTGGCTCGTCCTTTTCGGCGCCGTGATCTTGCAGGCTTCGTTGCGAGGAGGAGTAGGGCGCGGAGGGCACCGCAGTGACTGTTCCTGGCAGGGTGACTCAGACCCGCGGCTGACGGCGATTGTGCTGCGCTGGCGGACTGCACAGGTCTCTGGTCCCCTGAAAGAAGGCTGACTAAGCGGGGTGGACCATCGTGCCAGGGGATCGAGAGCGCTCGGAAGCAGGCACCGACGCGTCCTCCGGAGAGGAGCGTGTGGCCGATCGAATAGCTGTGCTCCGGGAGCGGCTGGGCATGTCCAGAAACGAGCTGGCCCTGCGAGCCGGCATGTCCCTGGTGTACCTGCGCGAGGTGGAGAATCGGGCGGGGGACTTCGACCCCGATGCGCTCGCGCGGCTCGCTGGAGTGCTGGAAGTGTCGCTCGAGGAACTTACGGCGGGACGGCCCGATGCGCCGCCCGGCAGGGGATCGGGGGTCTCCCGCCCGGTCCTGCAGCGTCTGTCCACGCAGGAATGCTGGCAGCGGCTGGGAACGCACGGAATTGGCCGCATCGGCTACTCGGCTGGTTCGGCCACCGGCGCGCCAGTAGTGGTTCCGGTCAACTTCTTCGTCGACGGACGAAGCGTGGTCTACCGCACGGATCCGGCAGGCGCGGCCGGGGTCCCTGCCGACGTCCAAGTCGCCTTCGAGGTCGATCACATCGACGAGGCCACCGGCGTGGGCTGGAGTGTCCTGATCACAGGTACCGTCGAGCACCCGGCAGACCATGATGCCCTCGAGGCCGTCGCCCGCCATCTCGGGGCGGGGCCCTGGGCGGGGGGCAGGCGCGACTTGTGGGTTCGTGTCCGGCCGCGCGAGGTCAGCGGCCGTGTCATCCGGCAGATGCTTGCGCAAGAGCCCCCTCTACGGGGCCCCTCAGCCCCGTAGAGGGCCAGACCGCCGCGATCACGAGCGGTGCGAGGGGCCGTCTCCGATGCGCCGGATCCGCCCTGGCCCCCGAAACTCGTGTTGCGCCGCGCCACGGCAGCGGGGACCGCAGAGCCGCTGCGACGGCACGGAGTGAACAGACTGACTCAACGGTGCCGCCGCCACCGTGACGCGGAGTACCCGCGGTCCGCGTCACACTGGAATCAGAACACCGGTGCAAGGGCGCTTCCGAGGGAGATGGCCGTGTTGCGGGGCGTGGCGACGAACGAACCGGCGGCGGAGGAACCGCTGACCGGGGTGTTCGTCTACAAAGTGGAAGAGGACGCCTGGTGGTGGTCCGACGACATGTACCGACTCCTCGGTTACGTTCCCGACGAAGTCGTTCCGACCAGCGAGCGGTTGCGTGAACACCAGGATCCTGAGGATCGGGACAGAGTCACCGTCGCGATGGACAGCGTACGAGCCGACGGCAAACCCTTCGGCTGTTACCACAGGCTGAGGGACGTCGCCGGTGACGACCACGCTGTCGTCTTGGCGGCAGACGGCAGGACTGACGAGCAGGGCAAGGTGGTTACGGTGCGGGGCTTCGTCGTCGACGTCACCCAGTCGGTTGTCACGCATGCCAAGGACCTTGCCGAGAGCGATGTCACCAGGGCTCGGGCCAGCCAGGAGGACATTGATCTGGCGCGCGGCATGTTGATGGCTCAGTACGGTGTCGATGCCGCGGTCGCCATGCGTCTGCTGCGTCGGCTTTCCCAGCAGACGAATCGCAAGCTGCGAGACCTGGCACGGGAACTGCTGGCAGCGGCACCCACTCCGACGGCGGAGGCTCGGCAGGACCTCTCGCGGCGCGTCGGCTCGGTTCTCTATCCCGGAAGCGCCGACTGAGTGAAGGCCGGCTCCATGGGACATGGGCCGTGGTGGCCATTCGAGGCCCGGTGGAGCGCCTGATGGTCGCTCGGCGCTGATCTCGCCTCGTCGATCACCGACGGGAAGATTTTCGCGGTGGCGAAGGTGACGCACGGCGAGGAAAGTGGGAGAGGGGAATCAGGCAGAGCCAGGCAGGTGCGTAATGAATGACGTGGCAGCGCCCCCTCCTCGTATCGTCGTGGGTGTGGACGGTTCAGAGTCCTCGAAGACCGCGCTCCAGTGGGCCGTGGATCAGGCGCGGATGACCGGCGCGGCAGTGGACGTGGTGCTCGCGTGGGAGGATCCGGTCCACTGGCACGGGTTGGTCCCGCCCACGGACAAGGAAACTGGTGACTTCGAGGTTCGCGCACGCGAAGCCTTGAACGGCACCATCGACGACGTCCTGGGTCCCGGACCGGCGCGACCGGTGGCCATGCGGCTCGAGGTGACTGCCGGGCACCCAGCTGCCGTCCTGCTGCACGCTGCTGTGGGTGCTGACCTTCTGGTGGTAGGCAATCGAGGACGTGGAGCCTTCCGCGAGGCGTTGGTGGGCTCGGTGGGCATGCACTGTGTTCAGCATGCCCCCTGCCCCGTCGTCGTGGTTCGGCATGCCCCCGGCGTCACCGGCGGCCCGTGAGGTCCGGTGAGCGACCTCGGCCCCATGCGCTGCGGGCAGTTCCCGGTCCTGTTGGCGCGGCCGGACGTCGAGGCAGGTTCTCCAGGCCGGTCTGACAGTCGACCATCGTGTGTTCCGTCAGGCCCTCGCTGGGCGAGGTCATCCGGCCCAGCGCCCCTTCGAGGGGGTCGGGGGAGGGTGCGTGCCTTCGTGCATGCGCGGGGCGTGGTCCGGATCTGGGCGCCGTGGGTCGGGTGACGTCCCTGGTGGGGTGAGGGGGGCGTGCTGGAGAGGGCGGCATTCTTCGACCAAGGCCCCGGAGTCAGCGGAAGGAGTCAGCGGAAGGTGCTCTCCCTGCCGAGGTCGTTGTCGCCGGCGACGTCCAGAAGTTCGGCGGGCCAGAGCCCTCGGTGTGGCGCGACGCCCTCCAGTAGTCGGTTCCAGGCCCGTCACAGAGATGAACGGCTTGCCCGCGCGTGGCTGCTTCGGGCGGCCCTTCGCTCTCTGGACCCGGTGACGGCGCGGTGTCGTCCGAGGCGACGAAACCGGCCGTGGGAGCCGGACCCCGCGGAGCAGCCCGGGACACCTCCCACAGTCGGATGATCTGCCTCCCGGGCTTCGTCCCCCGACCAAGGTGCGCGCCTTGGAGGCCTTCCCGTTCAGCCTGTCGCCGGCACGGCGTTCAGTCCTCGGAGCCCGTGAGGGAGGCGAGGGCTGCGTCGAGGCGGCGGGTGGCTTCCTCGGCCACGGGTGCCATGGCGTCGAGGCCGGTGAGGGTGACCATGGTGCCGGGATCGACGGCCTGGACGATGACTTGGTCTCCGTCGGACCGGACGACCACGTTGCAGGGCAGCAGCAGCCCGATCGAGCGGTCGGCTTCGAGTGCCTGGTGGGCGAGGGGCGGATTGCAGGCCCCCAGGATCAAATAGGGCTCCATGTCATGGCCGAGCTTGGCCTTCAAGGTCGCCTGCACGTCGATCTCGGTCAGGACTCCGAATCCCTGGTCGGCCAGGGCGCGGCGGACGTCCTGCTGTACTCGGTCGAACGGTGCCTGCACGGTCACGGTGCGGTCGTAGGTCACGTGACTTCCTCCTCAACTCTCACTGCGGCGTGGTTCGGGTGCTCCCCTCGGAGCCCCGCTGTGCCGGTTGCCACTCTCTGAAATATACCCCCCGGGGTAAAGGTGTTAGGGTCGATTGCATACCCCCGGGGGTAATTTCCGTGCGGAAGGAGTGTCGAGGTGTTCTTCGTTGACGTGATCGAGTTGGAGGGTCTGGGCAACCGCAGCTACATCGCCGGCGGCGAGTCGGCGGCGGTGGCGGTCGACCCGCCGAGGGACATCGACCAGGTACTGGCCGCCGCGGCGCGGCGAGGGGTGCGTATCTCCCACGTGGTGGAGACCCACATCCACAACGACTACGTCACCGGTGGCCTGGAGCTGGCCCGGATCACCGGCGCCGTCTACCTGGTGCCATCCGGTGCGCATGTCTCCTTCGCCAGGACCCCGGTCTCCGACGGGGACGAGGTCGACATCGATCCCGGCGCCGGTCTGAGTCTTGCGGCTGTTGCCACGCCTGGGCACACGCCGCACCACACCGCCTACGTCCTGCGGGAGGCGGATCGACCTGTCGCGGCGTTTACGGGCGGCTCGCTGCTGATCGGCACGGTGGGCCGTCCCGACCTCGTCGAGCCGAGGCTGACCGAGCAGCTGGCTCGCGCTCAGCACGCCTCCGCGCGCCGGCTCGCCGACGCCCTGCCCGACGATACCCAGGTCCTTCCCACCCACGGCTTCGGCAGTTTCTGCTCGTCGGCGCAGGCGGATGTCGAGTCCACGACGATCGGCAAGGAGAAGGCCGCGAACACGGCGCTGACCGTAGATGTGGAGACCTTCGTCGCCGATCTGCTCGCGGGCTTGGAGGACGTGCCCGCCTACTACGCGCACATGGGACCGGCCAACGCGGGCGGCCCCGACCCGGTCGACATGACCCCGCCCGCCGTCGCCGACCCGCACGAGATCGCCGCGCGCCTGGCGGCAGGGGAGTGGGTCGTGGACCTGCGCAGCCGGATCGCCTTTGCCGAAGGGCATGTGGCGGGCTCGTTCAACTTCGAGGCGGACGGCAAGCTGGCCACCTATCTGGCCTGGATGATCCCGTGGGGCAAGCCGGTCACCCTGCTCGCCGAGACGGCCGAGCAACTGGCGGCGGCACAGCGGGAACTGGTCCGGGTCGGCATCGACCGGCCGGCCGCCGCGGCGACCGGCGGTCCCCGCAGGTGGCTGCGGGAGGGCGACAAGCCGGCTTCGTTCCCGCGGGCGGCGTTCGCGGAACTCGCGGACCAGGATCGCGACGGGATCGTGGTCCTGGACGTACGCCGTGACTCCGAGCGCGCCGAGGGCTGGATCGCCGGTTCGGTCCACATTCCGATCCATCAGGTGCACCGGCGCCTCGGTGAAGTGCCGGACGGCACGGTCTGGGTGCACTGCGCGGGCGGCATGCGCGCGGGCATCGCCGCCTCGCTCCTGGATGCCGCCGGTCGCCGGGTGGTCGCCGTGGACGACGGCTTCGACGCCGCCGCCGACGCCGGGCTGAGCATCGTCACCGGCTGAGCGCACTTGTCCGGGCCCACGTCCGGGGGCCGTAAAAGAGCGAATGACGAGAGAAAGGCGAGAGTGCTGATGTTCTTGTTCCGAAAGAGCGAGAGGCGCGTGTCCGCGGACGAAGCGCGCACTCGTACCGGTGGTGAGCCGCCCGAGGCCGTCCTGCTGGACGTGCGGGAGCGGCCCGAGTGGAAGTCCGGGCACGCCCCCGGCGCCGTGCACGCTCCGTTGACGGGCCTGGCCACGGGCGCGTCCCTGCCCGCCTCCGCCCAGGGACGTCCGCTGGTCGTGATCTGCCGCAGCGGTCACCGTTCGCAGCAGGCCGCGAAGCTGCTGGCCGAACGGGGCGCGGACGCGGTGGACGTGAAGGGCGGCATGAACGCGTGGGCCGCCGCCGGGTATCCGGTCGTCGACGAGCGCGGAAACAGTGGCTCAATAGCGTGAGCATCCTCGTCCTCGCCCTGGTCGCCGGGGCCGTCATCGGTCTGGCCCTCGGTGCCCTGGGTGGCGGCGGCAGCGTGCTCGCGGTCCCCGCCCTGATCTACCTGCTCGGCTTCTCCCCGGCGTCGGCGACCACCGCCAGTCTGATCATCGTCACCGCGACCTCCGCCACCGCCCTCTACGCCCACACCCGCGACGGCAACGTCGCCTGGAGGACCGGGGCGCTCTTCGCGGCGGCAGGTATCGTGCCGGCCTTCCTCGCGGGCGCCGCAGCGGGCCACCTACCGGCACGCGTCCTCACCGGAGCCTTCTCCGCCGTAGCAGCCCTGGCCGCTGTGCGAATGCTCTGCCCGACCGACTCCGAGCCGCCGGAGCGGGTGCGCCCCGCCAGGGCGCTCCGCGCCGGCGCCGGACTCGGCGCGGTGACCGGGTTCCTCGGCGTCGGCGGCGGGTTCCTCGCCGTCCCGGCCCTGGTGGGCGCTCTGGGCCTGCGGATGAAGCACGCGGTGGGCACCAGCCTGCTGGTCATCACCGTCAACTCACTCGCGGCGCTCACCGCGCGAACGGACGCGGGCGGGGACCTGCGCTGGGAGGTGATCGCCCCCTTCGCCGGCGCGGCGATCCTGGGCGCCTGGGACGGCAAGCGTCTCGCCACGAAGATCACCGGAGAGAGACTGCAACGCGTCTTTGCGTTCGTTCTGCTGGCCGTGGCGGCCGTGATGCTCATCGACGTGGTCGTCTGAGCCGCACGCCGCCGCCCCGCGGTGGGGTCAGGCCAGGGACAGGAACAGCTTCTCCAGCCGGCCGCGCAGCTCGTCGCGGTCCTCGGGAGTGCGGCTGCCGTCCTCCACCTCGGTCAGGCACTGCTGGAGCCCGGTGGCGATGATCGCGAACCCAGCCCGGTCCAACGCCCGCGACGCGGCGGCCAGTTGCGTCACGACCTCCTCGCAGTCCCGGCCCTCCTCGATCATCCGGATCACCCCGGAGATCTGCCCCTGCGCGCGGCGCAGCCGGTTCAGGACCGCCTTCAGCTCCGCAGCCGCCAGATCAAGTTCCATCTTCACTCCTCATTGCATACCCCCAGGGGTAATATACTCCCCCTCCGGGGCCCCGCCCAAAGCAAAGGACGACCCTTCCATGACCACGCGCACCACCCTCGGCACCGGTGAGGCCAGCACCCGCCTGCACGAACTGACCGTGATCGACGTCCGCACGCCGGGCGAGTACGCGGGCGGTCACCTGCCCGGCGCTTTCAACATCCCCCTGGACCAGGTCCAGCGGGCGCTGCCCGACATCAGGCATGCTGCCGAGCGCGGAGACGTCCTGGTCGTCTGCGCTTCCGGAGCCCGCTCCGAGAACGCCTGCCGCGTCCTCGCCGACAACGGCATCGCCACCGCCACCCTCTCCGGAGGCACGGGAGCATGGGCCGCCGACGGCCACGACCTGCACCGCCCCGAAGGCGCGGCCCCTGCCCCCTGGGGCATGGAACGCCAAGTCCGCCTCACGGCCGGCACGCTCGTCCTGCTCGGCCTCCTTCTCGGACACCTGGTACACCCGGCCTTCCAGGTCCTCTCGGCGTGCATCGCCGCCGGACTGGTCTTCTCCGCCCTCACCAACACCTGCGGCATGGCCGCCATCCTCGCCAAGCTGCCGCACAACCGTCCCCGCGCCGCCGACCTCGACGACACCCTGGCGAAGCTCCGGGACCGCTGAGCAGGGAGAGGGGCGGGAATCCGGTTCTCCGAGTCCCTGAGCCACCCGCGTCGGCCCCTCGTCGCCGAGCGACGGCTCATTGCTCCATGGCGCTGTGCCGGTCCACCACCGACCCGGCCGCAGTGCGGGAGTGGCCCAAGGGGTGGAACGGACCGGTACGACTGCGGCGTGTCCGCGCTGTACGCAAGGCGGACATGCCGCCCAAGGACAGAGGCCGCCACTGACAAGGATGACCCGGGATCCCGACAGCAGACTCTCCCGCCGCCACACCCGCCTCGAGCCGCTTGCTGGAGACCAGACGGCCGTGCGCCCGCTCGTGGTGGATGCAGTTGCCCGATCAGCGGGGCTCGGAGCACTCCTGGGTGGCATGCCGCGCATGACGTCGCGTGGAGCTCGCGCTCGTGAGTGGGGTCGGGGTTGTCCTGGCGGAGGTTGGCGGACACCAACAGGGACAACCCCGACCGCCAGGTCCGGCTGAGCTTCCTGGGCTGAGCAGGATCGTTTTGGGTGTGGCCGCCGGATCTCCGTACGGTGCGTCACCGACCCGATGACCCGGCCGAACTCTGACGCGGTCGCCGCCCCGAGAACCACAGCCCGTGCGAGGGAACGGACCGTCCGTTACCCGTCAGCGCCCGCGGGTGGGTCGGCGAAGACACCTTTCAGCATCCCGGTGGCCTGCCCCACCTCGATCAGGTAGCCGTCCGGGTCCCTCATGTAACAACGCACCTCCGCCTTACGATCGATCGGCTCGGTCACGAACCGCGCCCCCTTCGCGCTCGCATCCGCATAGAAGGCGGCGATGTCGGCCACCCGAACGTTGAGGAAGCCGGACACCCTCGCCGGGTCTCCCGGCGGCTCCAGCGAGATGCCGGGCTTGTCGGGGGTGGGGCCGCCCCCGGGATTCATGATGATCCAGCTGTTGGCGACCTTCACGATGGCCGGGTTCTCCTCCAGCACGATCTCCCCGCCCAGGACATCGGCGTAGAAGCGCCGGGAGACCGCCACGTCGCGGACGGTCAGGAAGTGAGTGAGGACCAGCCCCTCGGCCGGAGCCGGTAGGTCTTGCTGCGCCATCGTCCATACCTCCTGAACGGAGTGTGGGGATCGAACGGACATGAGCCGAGTGCCCGCCTCCGGCCGCGCCCAGGCATCCCCGCACCCCGATCTCCTCGCCCCCGGTGGGCGTGGCGGAAGCGGCAAACTTCCTGTGCCGACCTACGGTGCTGGTCGCGGCGCTCTCGAACTGCTCACCACGCACCCAAGGGGAACCGATCATGGCAGGACCCGGAACGGAAGCAGGCGCGAGGTCCACAGACGGGACCGGACCTCGTTTCGACGGGCTGCGGGCACTGTTCGTCAACGCCACCCTCAAACGGTCACCTGAGGTCAGCAACACCGGCGGCCTCATCGACCGCAGCGTGGCGATCATGCGGCAGCACGGAGCGCAGGCCGACATCGTCCGGGCCGCCGACCACGACATCGCCACCGGCGTCTGGCCGGACATGACCGAGCACGGCGCCGCACTGGACGAGTGGCCCCAGCTCTACCGTCGTGTGATGGACGCGGACATCCTGGTCCTGTGCGGCCCCGTCTGGCTCGGTGACAACAGCTCCGTCATGAAGCAGGTCATCGAGCGCCTGTACGCCTGTTCCAGCATGCTCAACGACGCAGGTCAGTATGCCTACTACGGCCGGGTCGCCGGCTGTCTGATCACCGGCAACGAAGACGGCGCCAAGCACTGTGCCATGAACGTCCTTTACAGCCTGCAGCACCTGGGCTACACCATCCCGCCGCAGGCAGACGCGGCCTGGGTCGGAGAGGCCGGGCCGGGACCGTCATATCTGGACGCCGCCTCCGGTGGGCCGGACAATGAATTCACCAACCGCAACACCACCTTCATGACCTACAACCTGCTCCACCTGGCGGCGATGCTGCGCGCAGCCGGAGGCATCCCGCCATATGGCAACCAGCGCACCGCATGGGACGCCGGTTGCCGCGCCGACTCCAGCAACCCGGAACACCGATAGCCGAAGCGGAGGTGGACCCCGTGAGCCTCCCGCACTCACCCACCGCATCCGAGTCCTCGCACCGCGCAGCATGGCCCTCACTACGGGTGGCCGACTGGACCAAAACCCGTGACACCCTGCACATGTGGACACAGATCGTAGGCAAGCTGCGGCTGGCCCACGCTCCCATGGTCAACCACTGGTGGCAGGTGACCCTCTACGTCACCCCGAGAGGCCTGACGACCGGCTCAGTGCCCTACGGCGACGGCGCCTTCGATGCGGAGTTCGACTTCGTCGAACACCGGCTCGTCATCCGCAGCAGCAAGGGCGCGAGCCGCGAAGTGGCCCTGAAGCCCAAGTCGGTCGCGACCTTCTACACCGAAACCATGCAAGCCCTGGAGGCGCTGGGCATCGAAGCCGCCTTCCAACGGCGGCCCAACGAGGTGGAACCCTCCATCCCGTTCGCCGAGGACGAGCAGCACTGCTCCTACGACGCGACGGCAGCTCACCTCTTCTGGCGCCAACTGCTACAGGCCAACCGGCTCCTGGGCCGCTTCCGCGCGGAGTTCATCGGCAAGGTCAGCCCCGTTCACTTCTTCTGGGGCGCCATGGACCTGGCCTGTACCCGCTTCTCCGGCCGGTCGGCTCCCACTCATCCTGGCGGCGCCCCGAACTGCGGCGACTGGGTGATGGCGGAAGGCTACTCACGGGAACTCTCCAGCTGCGGATTCTGGCCCGGCGGCGGCGACGAGGGTGCCTTCTACTCCTATGCGTACCCCGAGCCCGACGGTTTCGCGGAACACCCGGTGCGCCCCGACGGCGCCTACTACAGCGCCGAGAACGGACAGTTCCTGCTGCCGTACGAGACCGTGCGCACCGCGCGCGATCCCGACCACGCACTGATGGAATTCCTGCACACCACCTACGAGGCCGCTGCCAAGCACGGCGACTGGGACCGCGCCTCACTGGAGAGTGATCCGCGCCGTTGGGACCGAGCTGCCCTACGAGCAGAGCCGGGCTGAGCGTGTCGTCCCTGACCTGACAATCACGTACTTGGGGGGGGGGGGGGCTGAGAGCGATGTCCGGGCCTCCTGCGGACGGGTGCCCACGTCAGGAACCTTCCGGGTGCCAGGCGGAGATACGGTCAGGAGGGGATGCTGGGGGCGTCCGGGTTGATCACTGGGTGTCCATGGTGGCCCGGGCCGCGATGCCTGATGGGCGGATCCGCCTGCGGAAACGAGCGGCAGGGCGCACCCTGTACGCGTTGATGTCAGCGATCAAGCGCACCCTGCCGCCTGAGAAGCAGGGAACGTGGTCCGCCTGCAGTGATCCCTCCGGTGGGGGCCCGCGCCTGTGCTGTCAGCGCGTCCCCGAAGGCAAGGTCGTGAAGAACCGGGCGCATCTCGACGTGCGGGTCGGCACCGGGCTCGTGATGCTGGACATCGAGGGCAACGAGTTCTGTATCGACTGAATCCAGATACCGGAAAAGGGCAGGACGGGAACAGGCTGCTGGGTCCGGGCAGAACTCACAACTCGTGCACCCGGTAAGTCCGTTCTCATGTGGCGGGCCCGTGGCGTCACTCTTGATCGTCTTCTGAGCGGCGCCTAGGCTCCCATGCCCATGGAGATGGGGGAGCCGGACCGCGGGCGGCGGGGATGGTACGACAGGCCGGTCAGACGTCGTATCGCCGCAGGTCTGCTGGCCGGGGCGGGTCTGGGCATGCTGGGCGTGCTGTTCGTCGTGCTGCCGGGGGTGGTGGTCGACCACGACCTCGCCGGGGCGAGCGTCGCCGCGCAGGACCGGCTGAAGGCGGTGAACGATGTCCGCACGACGCTTCTGCAAGTGGTCGGTGGCCTGATCGTGCTTTTCGGCGCCTACGCCACCTGGCGGCAACTGCGGGTGAGCCAGGACGGATTGCGTGCCACCCGGGAAGGCTACGTCACGGACCGATTCAGCCGCGCCGTCGACCAGCTCGGCAGCGACAAGCTGGATGTGCGCATCGGCGGGTTGCACGCGCTGTGGCGGATCGCGGAGCAGTCCACCCGTGACCGGGAGGCCATCATCTCCATCCAGGCCGCATATCTGCGTACACACCTGCCCTGGCCACCTGCGGGACCGGAATCACCGGCGCCGGACGTGCCCATCAACGACATCGCACCGTTGGAGATCCGCACCGCCGACGCCCAGGTGGCGCTGACCGCGCTCGGCGTGCTCTGCCGGCGCCGGGAGCAGTCCTGGGTCAATCTCAGCGTCACTGACCTGCGCCGAGCGGACTGCGACGGGCTGTGGTTTCCCGAGGTCAACTTCGACCGCGCCTGCATGGAGGCGGCGAGTCTGTACCGCGTCAATCTGACACAGGCGTCCCTGGTCTCGGTCAACCTGCGGCACGCCGACCTCACCACGGGGGTTCTCCGCCGGGCTCGCTGCGTCCTGGCCGACCTGCGGGCCGCGAAGCTGGTCGAAACCGACTTGTGCGACGCCGACTTCACCGAGACCGACCTGCGCGAGGCGAACTTGCGCAAGGCCACCGCGCACGGTGCGGTCTTCCACCGCGCCGACCTCCGCATGGCTGACTTGCGCGGCACCGACTTGAGCACCGCCAACCTCGCCGAGGCACGCCTGACCGGCGCCCTGGCCAGTGAGCACACCCGCTGGCCGGCCGACTTCGATTACACGGCTGCCGGAGTCGTCGACTCCGACGACCCTGGACCCGAGCCCTCGCCCCTGCTCCAGCCGCCGGGGGTGACGTGGCAGGCACCGTCGCTGAGGTCCACCTCCTGAACATGGTGGTCAAGACCGCGGGGAAATCCCGATCCGCCTGACCGCCGTCTGACCGGGCGATGAGTTCTCGCGGTGCCGGGAGTCTCACCAGACGAATGCCGGGGTCGAGTGAAGGATGAACTCATGCGCAACGATGTCTGGCCGATGGTGCATACGGAGCGTGTTGCGCTGATCGACGACCTCGCGCACCTTGAAGAGGAGCGGTGGGGACAGCCATCGCTCTGTGAGGGGTGGACCGTGCATGACGTGGTCGCACACCTGATCGACACGGCCCGGACGACACGTCTTGGGTTTGTGGTCGGTCTCGTCCGTGAGCGGTTCGACTTCGACCGCCAGAACGCACGCGGCGTGGAGCGGGAGCGGGGCGCCTCACCGCAGGAGACGTTGCAGCGGCTTCGGCAGGTCGCGTCGCGTAGGTCGACGCCCCCTGCGCCGCTGGACAGCCGGCTCGTCGAGCAGGTCGTCCACGGTGAGGACATCCGCAGGCCGCTGGGCATCACCCGCTCCTATCCGCCGGAGGCTGTCGTCCGTTCGCTGCGCCTGCAGGCTCGCACTCCCGCGTCGTTCGGCGGAGCCAAGGAGCTGACAGCCAGTATCCGGCTCACAGCGGTAGACGCCGACCTGTCCATCGGAGACGGTCCGGAAGTCAGGGGGCCTGCGCTTTCGCTGCTGCTGGCTGTCTGCGGGCGACGGGTGGCTCTGGAGGAGCTTGACGGACCGGGGACCGATTCCCTCGTGGCACCACGCCGGTGACGCCGGGGTGCGGCCGGCGCGTGGCATGCCCGGGGGCCGACGCCCACATTGACCCGCACCACCTGTGTGCGGGCCGTGGCGCGACGCCGAGACGTCGGCTTCGTGTCGGTGGCCCATCCGGGATCCTCACGCACGGCCACAGTCCAGCGGTCAGCTGCCCGCGGCGAGGTCCCCGTCGAGGAGTCGTGCCGTGAGTTCCATGCACCGCGTCCGGGCCGCGGAGAAGCCATAGGGCATCTTGGTTACCGCTTCGAAGGCACTCATCCGGGCGTCCTCCGCACCGCTCACCTCGGCGTCGTAGATCTCGAAGAGCTTCTCCTCGGCCACCTCCAGTCCGGCCGCATCAATGGCCTGGAGCAGGGCCTTGTGGTGGGCGCAGTGCCGCGCGGCGAGTTCCTCGACCTGCGGGTCGTGTGGGTCGACGGTGTCATCGAGGGCTGCGTCGGCCGCGTCGAGGCGGTCTGCCTCGGCCCGTAGGCCGGGATGGGTCGCCAGGATGATGAACACGCCGGCCTGAATCGCGGCTCCCAGCGGTCCGAAGATCCGTTCCGTGACCAGCAGGGCGTCCAGGTCGGAGGGGCGCAGTGCGCCAGGAGGCAGGTGGCTGAGCCGGTCCGTGACCAGCGGCGAGAGCAGGCCCAGTGGGCTGCCCACGGCCCGCAGGCGCTGGACTGCGGCGCGCTGACGCTTGATGGCGGCCTCCTGGGCGGCCAGGGTCTCCTCCAGCCGTCCCAGGACATCCTCGACGTCCCTGGCTTCGTCGAAGGCGGCCCGCATGTCATCCAGGCTGATGCCGGCCTCGGACATCTTGCGGATCCACAGCAGGCGGATCATGTCGTCGTAGCCATAGCGGCGGCGTCCGTCTCCGCCTCGTCCGGGCTCCGGCAGCAGACCGATCTGGTGGTAGTGACGAATGGCGCGCGGAGTGGTTCCGGCGAAGGCGGCGGCATCGCCGATCTTGACCTCGCGGGGAGGCATGGCGGAGGGATACATCGCAGACAGGGCCTTTCGTGCTCTGGTGCCCTCGACGACACCACATGCCGCTACGGCATGTGCAACCACACACCCCCGGACCCTCATGGGCAGTACACCGGCGAGCCCGATCGGATCACGTGCCACAGCAGCCTTCCTCAGCCACGAGCCCGTCTTCCGGGTGACACGGAAGAGCCCCTGCGCAGCACTGATTCCCAGCGCGTCTTCGCGCGGACCTGCGGACCTGCGGACCTGCGGACCTGCGGATCTGCGGATCTGCGGATCTGCGGACCATGGATGTCAATGGCCCACTAGCACTGAGTGCGATTGGCCCAGAGGTCTGGGCCTCCTCGATCGTAGGCTGGGACGCCCGCGTCCACGAGACGCGATGCCCGCTTCCTGAACCTCTCCCACTCAGAGGTGGAACCCCTCATGCAAGCCATCACCGTCCAGGACCGCAATGCCGGTGTCAGCGGCCTGACCCGCTCCGAGCTGCCCCATCCGCATGCTGCCGAGAACGACGTGATCGTGGAGGTCCACGCCGCCGGATTCACCCCGGGCGAGCTGGACTGGCCCGGTACCTGGACCGACCGGGCCGGCCGTGACCGGACCCCGAGCGTGCCCGGCCACGAGCTGTCCGGCGTGGTCACCGAACTCGGTTACGGCACCACCGGCCTGACGGTCGGGCAGCGAGTCCTCGGTCTGACCGACTGGACCCGCAACGGCACACTGGCCGAGTACACGGCGGTCGAGGCCCGTAACCTCGCCCCGCTCCCGGCCGATGTCGACCACATCACGGCCGCGGCGCTGCCGATCTCCGGACTCACCTCCTACCAGGCCCTGTTCGACCACGCCCACCTGATCACCGGCCAGACCGTGCTCATCCACGGTGCCGCGGGCGGCGTCGGCTCCATCGCCGTGCAGTTGGCCCGCGAGGCCGGCGCCCGAGTGATCGGTACCGGCCGGTCCGGTGACCGCGACACCGCCCTCGGCCTGGGCGCCAACGCGTTCGTCGACCTTCAGGCGGAGAAGCTGGAGGACATCGGGGAGGTTGACGTGGTCTTCGACGTGATCGGCGGTGAGATCCTCGAACGTTCCACCGCGCTGGTCCGTCCCGGCGGCACGCTGGTGACCATCGCCGAGCCGCCCACCGTCCACCCCCGCGACGGACGCGCCGTCTTCTTCGTCGTCGAACCCGACCGGGCCCGGCTGGCCGACCTGGCCCAGCGCCTGCGCGACGGGCGCCTCAAGCCGATCGTCGGGGCCGTCCGGCCGCTCGCCGAGGCTGCCTCGGCCTTCGCGCCGGACAAGCGGACTCCCGGAAAGACGATCATCCGCGTGCCGGGCCCGGAACGGGATGCTCAGAGGTAGGCCGCGACCGGGGGTATCGCTGCGGTTTCCGCGTCGCCCACGCTTCCGCAAGGGATGTCCGGTGCGCTCCCGCGCTTGGCATTCGCCTCCGAGCCGACCTCACCGCGCCGCAGCACGACGACGGCCTTCGCGCTGATCCACTCCGTGGTGAGAGCACAGGATCAGACGAAGGCCGTCTTCACGTCCGCCGGTCTACCAAGCGCCGATCAAGTGCAGGTCGCCGCGTTCAACGTCGGACGGTGAACCTCGAGGTCACGGCAGGGTCCACTTCTGGTTGGCGCCGGTGTGGCAGGTCCACAGGTGGACCGGGGTTCCGTCGTTCCAGGTTCCGCCGGAGGCGTCGAGGCACTTGCCGGACTGTGGGTTGCGTATCGTGCCGTCGGCCTGCGGCTGCCAGGACTGCGCGCCCGTGCCGTTGCAGGTCCAGAGCTGGATGCGAGTCCCGTCCGCGCTGCCACCGCCGGAGACGTCGAGGCACTTGCCCAGTGCCTTCACCGTGCCGTCTCCCTGCACCGTCCACTTCTGCGCGGCCGTGCCGTTGCACGTCCACAACTGGACCTTCGTGCCGTCGGCGGTCTGCGAGTTGTCGACGTCCAGGCACTTGCCGTGCACGCCCTTCACCTCGCCCGCGGACGGACCGGCGTTCAGTACCTTGGCCCGGATGTTGCGGAACGACACCGCGTCACCGTCACCGTGGTTCTGGATGCCGATGTGACCCTGGCGGAGGCTGCGGGCGGGGTCGGTGTTGGTGAAGTCGTTGATCTTGCGGCCGTTGAGGAAGATCTCCAGCCGTTCGCCGGTGACGCGGAGTTCGTAGGTGTTCCACTCTCCGGGTGGGTTGAGTGCGGCGTCCCGCGCGGCGATGTCCGCCGCCTGGAACCCGTACACGGAGCCCGTGGTGCGGTCCGGGGAGTCGGTGGCGTCGATCTGGATCTCGTAGCCGTTGTTCACCGCGGACCAGGGGTCGTCGGAGGCGGGGAAGCCGAGGAAGACACCGGAGTTGGAGTCGTCGTCCATCCTCCAGTCCAGCTTCACGGAGTAGTCGCCGGTGAACTCCCTGGCGTTGTACCACATCATGCCGAGCCCGCCGTACGACGTCAGGGAGTCATCGGCGAGCGTGAAGCCGCCGGGACCCGCCTGGCTCCAGCCGCTGGTGCCGGAGCCGTCGAAGAGGCCGGTGTATCCGGTCTCCGGACGGCAGTCCGACTCGGTCATGCCGGCCGCCCACCGGACACCGCCCAGCAGGTGGCGGCGGAACTCGGCCTGTCCGTAGGACTCGTCGGTGTGGCCGCCACCGGTGTAGAAGGCACGGCCGCCTTGGTAGTCCTTGCACCAGGCGATCGGATGGTCGCCCGACATGGAACCGCCGGAGTAGCTCGACTCGTCCAGCGAGGCCAGGACGCGGGCGGAGGCACGCGGGTTGGAGCGGTAGTCGTACCACTCGTCGGTGCGCTGCCAGGCCCGGTCGAGATGGGCGGTGGCGTCGTGGGCCCGGTCCTCGACCTGGACCGTGGCGGACTGGACGGCGGGATGGGACTGGAAGAGGGCACCCGCCAGACCCTCGTAGAAGGGCCAGTCGTACTCGGTGTCCGCCGCCGCGTGCACGCCGACGTAGCCACCGCCGTTGTTGATGTACTGCTCGAAGGCCGTCTGCTGGGCGTCGTTCAGCACGTCACCCGTGGTCGAGAGGAAGACCACCGCCTCGTAGGGGGCCAGTCCGGCGGCCGTGAAGGCTCCCGCGTCCTCGGTGGCGTCGACGGTGAAGTTGTTGGCCGTTCCCAGTTCGCGCAGGGCCGCCAGCCCGTCGTCGATCGAAGAGTGGCGGAACCCGGCCGTCTTGGAGAAGACCAGGACCTCGTAGTGGGGGTCGGCGGCGGCCTGAGCCGCCTGAGCGGTGGGCGCCGACGGCGGGGACGGTCTCTCGGGCGCTGCCGCGGCGTACGGCGTGGCACTCAGCGCTGCCGCCGCGATCAGGGCCAGGGTACCGATCAGTTTTCTGTGCAAGACGGCGTCATCTCCTTCATTGAGAGGGGACGGACTGCGGAGTTGCGCGGAGCGCGAGGCGGGAGGTGCCGTCTGACGGCGTGCCGGACACCAGTCCCGTCGCACCGCGCACGGGGGGGAGTGCGGGGTTCAGCGGGCATGCCGGGGCGCCGCGCCCGGGCATGCCGAACGAGATGACGGGCGAGTTGCCCCGGCGAAGCTCGCATCGCGGAGATTGGGCGCGGGACGGGGCCCGGAGTTCCCGTCCGTCAGACCTCGACGTCCCGGCATGCTGTGCCGCGATGGGGGATGCACGACGTGGGAGTGTCCGCCGACGCCGTCGGCCAAAGGCGGTCGCTGGGCCGGCTGTGGGTGCCGCCGAGGCGGAGAAGGAGCGTGGAACGGGCCGCCGATGGCAGGTGGGTGCGCCGCCGGCCTGGGGTTCTGCTTCCTAACGGTCGTTTCGTGCGCACAGGTGTCTCCCGAAGCTGTGAGGGGTTCAGGCATGCATGCCCGTCAGACGGCATGTGCTGGGAGTACTGGCGCGCGCCGTCGCGCCGATGTGCGGCTGTCGGCAGGTCATGACATGGCCGCAACAATGAAGCTAGCGGTCATCGGGTGACTGCGTAAGACCTTCAGCGCGAAACACGGCCACTTTTCCCTTGATCGGGACAAAGGGGGCCTTGAGCGCGTTCGAGTGGTAATCGAGTGCTGGGTCGCGGCGGCGCAGGCGTGTCGGGCGCGGTGGCTTTGCGTATCGACATCGGTACGAAGCGTCGCTGATGGATGGTCGGCCTGTTCGGCCACGGTCTGACCGACTTCGTCCCGGAATGGCAGGCCGCCACACGGGGCGCCGGACCTGAGCGGGGCCGGTTCCGGTGAGTGGGGTGCGTCTCACGTTCTAGTATGAAATGAGCTATAACGGTACTTTCCTCCGGCAGGGGAGGGCTTCACCGTGTCTGCCAGGTATCTGCCCGTCTCGGAACACGGGCTCATCGGAGACCTGCGCAGTGCTGCTCTCGTGGGGACGAACGGCACGATCGACTGGTACTGCTGCTCCCGATTCGACGCTCCCAGTGTGTTCGCCTCGATCCTCGACGCCGAGAAGGGAGGGAGCTTCGAGCTCGCGCCGGACGTGCCGGCCCGCACGAAGCAGTTCTACTTTCCCGACACCAATGTGCTCATCACCCGCTTCTTCGCGAATGACGGTGTGGCCGAGATCCAGGACTTCATGCCGATCGTCGACAACTCGCGTGAGGCCGACCGGCATCGGCTGATCCGCAGAGTGGTCTGCGTCCGCGGATCACTGCCCTTCCGGGCCAACGTCTCACCACGGTTCGGGTACGCGACCGAGCCGCACACCATCCGCACCGAGCACGGCTGTCCGGTCTTCGAGTCCGCCTCGCTCTCCCTGGCGCTGACCTCCAGCGTGCCGGTGGAGCACGACGGCCGGGACGTGTGGGCGCTCTTCAAGCTCCACGAGGGCGAGAGCGCCGTCTTCGCACTCGACCGTGTCGGGGAGAGCGTCGCCCCCCGGGCCTGCGCCGTGGCCGAGGCGGAGGAACTGTTCCAGGCCACCGTCCGGTACTGGCGGGGGTGGCTGTCCACGTCGCGCTACCGCGGCCGCTGGCGCGAGATGGTGCACCGCTCCGCACTGACGCTCAAGCTGCTGACCTACGTCCCGACCGGCGCCATGGTGGCGGCACCCACAACGAGCCTGCCCGAGCAGATCGGCGGCGAACGGAACTGGGACTACCGGTACGCGTGGATCCGCGACGCGGCCTTCTGCGTGTACGCGCTTCTGCGGCTCGGTTTCACCGAGGAGGCGCAGGCGTTCATGCGCTTCCTGACCGAGTACGCCCACCCCTCCGACTCCGGAAACGGCCCGTTACAGATCATGTACGGCGTCGACGGTCGCCGGGACCTGGCCGAGCGTGAGCTGCCCGGTCTCGAGGGCTACCGGAGCTCTTCCCCCGTCCGTGTGGGCAACAAGGCGGTCGGCCAGCTGCAGCTGGACATATACGGCGCCCTCGTCGACTCGGTCTACCTCTACGACAAGTGGGGAGAGCCGATATCCAGCGCCCACTGGGACACGGTCTGCGACCTGGTCGACTGGGTCTGCGACCACTGGGACCAGCCCGACGAGAGCATCTGGGAGACCCGCGGCGGACGCAAGAGCTACCTCTACTCGCGGCTGATGTGCTGGGTGGCGATCGAGCGGGCGATGCGCCTGGCCCGTCGTCGCGGGCTGCCGGCCGACATCGCGCGCTGGAGCGGCACGCGCGACGCCATCTACCGCCAGATCATGGACCGCGGCTGGTCGGCCGAACGGAAGGCGTTCCTCCAGCATTACGGCGACAGCGTCCTCGACGCCTCCGTGTTGATGATGCCGCTGGCCAAATTCATCTCCCCCACGGATCCGAAGTGGCTGTCGACGCTGGACACACTGGGGGAGGAGCTGGTCGCGGACTCCCTGGCCTACCGGTATGACCCGCAGGCGAGCCCGGACGGGGTGCGGGGCGAGGAGGGAACGTTCTCGATCTGCTCCTTCTGGTACGTCGAGGCACTGAGTCGCGCCGGACGTCTGGAGGAGGCGCAGCTGGCGTTCGAGAAGATGCTCACGTACGCGAACCATCTCGGGCTGTACGCGGAGGAAATCAGCCACACCGGCGAGCAGAACGGCAACTTCCCGCAGGCGTTCACCCATCTCGCCCTGATCAGCGCGGCCTTCAACCTCGACCGGGCGCTGGGCTGAACAGCGCGGCACCGGCGGAGGTCCGCCGACACATCCTGCAATTCACGCAGGGTTGCAGATGCCTCGCGAATTGAGTGACCTGCCAAGCATGCACAGGCCCTGTTTGGTATTTCGCCTCGCAGATGCGAGATAGAAATTTGTTCGGGGCGGGTGGTCATGGCGGTCACCGCCCCGGTCAGGTCCCGGTCCACGAGGCGAGGTCTCCCATGGTCATGCGCACTCACGACGGCAGCGCCGGTGACGTCGGCTACGGCGGCATCGGCTCCGGCCGGGCCCGCTCGCGCCGCCCCGACCCGACGCCCGCATCGCCCAGGTCATCGCGCAGGCTCTCGGCCGGGCCGACACCGTCCTGAACGTCGGGGCGGGCACCGGCTCCTACGAGAACCCCGCGCACGTCATCACCGCGGTCGAGCCGTCGTCGGCCATGCGCGCGCAGCGCCCCGGCCAACTGGCGACGGCGATCGACGCGGTCGCCGAGGGCCTGCCCTTCGACGACGGCCGGTTCGACGCCTCCATGGCCCTCTTCAGCGTTCACCAGTGGTCCGACACCGCCGCCGGACTGCGCGAGATGCGCCGTGTGACCCGCGGCCCCGTCGCGATCCTCACCTGCGATCCCACCCTCGTGCGCGACTTCTGGCTCTACGACTGCGCGCCCGACGTCCTCGACACCGAGGCCCGCCGCTCCCCGCGCCCGGCCGCCCTGACCGAAGCCCTCGGCGGCACCGTGACCGTCGAGCCGGTCCCCATCCCGCTGGACTGCACCGACGGCTTCAACGAGGCGTACTAGGGCCGCCCCGAGATGCTCCACGACCCCGGGGCCCGGCAAGCCTGCTCGGCGTGGAGCTTCATCGACGACCACGCCCGCGAGGAGTTCGACATCTCCCTGCGCCGTGCCCTGGGCTCCGGCGGCTGGGACGAGGCCTTCGGACACCTGCGCAGCCGCCCGGCATACCGCGGATCCCTCGTCCTGCTGAGGGCCACCCACTGACCGCGGGCGCGACATGTGAGACGTGTACCGACTCGCGGTCGTGTGATCCGGGGTAGCGTCCTCGGCATGGACTTTCGTACCACTGTTGAGCGGGCTCAACTCCTCAAGCAACTGCACGCCCAGTACCAGCCGTTGGTGCTGCCGACTGTCTGGGACGTGTGGTCCGCGCGGACGGCGGCCGGCGCGGGATTCCCCGCGCTGACGATCGGCAGCCATCCGCTCGCCGACTCCCGGGGAGCCGAGGACCAGGAGGGGCAGACGTTCGAGGAGGTGCTCGCCGCGGTCAGGCCCATCATCGCGGCGGTCGACGTCCCCGTGTCCGTGGACCTGGAGGCCGGGTACGGACAGGAACCCGCGGATCTCATCGCCGGGCTCACCGAGGTCGGCGGCGTCGGTCTCAACCTGGAGGACACCGTCCACTCGGAGGGCGGACGCGTGCGCAGTACACAGGAGCACGCGAGCTACATCGCCGGCCTGCGCGCGGCGGCCGACGACGCGGGGATCCCGGTCTGGGTCAACGGGCGCACCGACCTCTTCCTGCACGCGGAGGACGCGTCCGGCGTCCTCGACGAGGCGATCGAGCGGCTGCGGGCCCTGGAGCAGGCCGGCGCCGACAGTGTCTACCCGGTGCGTATCCAGGACGACGACGACCTGCTCGCGGCGGTGGTCGGCGCAGTCTCCATTCCCGTGAACTCCACGGCCCACCCGGTCAAGCACGACCTCGAGCGCTTCCGTCGCCTCGGTGTCGGACGGATCACGTACGGCCCGCTGCTGCAATTCGCGATGACGGACGCGATGAAGGACATGCTCGGGCCGTGGGCGCCCTGAAAGGCTGACCGAGCGACGGGCGCCCCCTGGGGAAGGGCGCCCCGAGCTCCGGCGGCGGCCGCCCTGACCGGACGACCGCACGCCCGTCAGCCGCGATCGACCGCCATCTCACCCAGCAGCGACCAGTCGTCCTGGTCGAGCGACGCGTTCACGATGCGCGGTGTCCGGGCGAGGTGGCGCGGCAGCTGCTCCTGCGCGGCGCGGAAGTGCGCCGACTGGACGTGCGCCGCGCCCGCCTCGTCGTCGCGGAACGCCTCGACCAGGACGTACTCCGCGGGGTCCTCGACGCTGCGGGACCAGTCGAACCAGAGACAGCCGGGTTCCGCCCGGGTGGCCCGGGTGAAGTCGCCGGAGATCTCCGGCCACCGGTCCGCGTGCTCCGGAAGGACCTGGAACTTCGCGGTGATGAAAATCATGGGGCTCTCCCTCTGTCGTGCGGATGCGGGTCCTGCCGGACGGAGCAGGACCCGTCTCCGGATCACGGTACGAGGATCTGAGGTCAGGCGTCGGCCCGCGTCCGTCCCCGGGCCGCCAGCCGCGCCAGCGGTCGCCTCAGCAGCGGCCAGGCCAGCAGCAGCACGATCACCGCGTACACCGTCACCGCGAACGGCGTGTTGACCAGGCCCGTCACGCTGCCGTCGCTGATCTGCAGGGCGCGGCGCAGCTGCTGCTCGGCGTTCGGGCCGAGGATGACGCCGATCACGGCGGGCAGGACGGGCAGGCCGTAGCGCCGCATGCCGAAGCCCACCAGGCCGATGATCAGCAGGATCACCAGGTCGACGACCTCGCCGCCGACGGCGTACGCGCCGACCGCCGCGAAGAACATGATCCCCGCGTAGAGGTACGGCCGGGGGATCCGCAGCAGCTTGGCCCACACGGGTGCCAGCGGCAGGTTGAGCGCGAGCAGCAGCACCATGCCGACGAAGAGGGACGCGATGAGTCCCCAGACCAGCTCGGGTTCGCGCTCGAAGAGGAGCGGGCCGGGCTGGATGCCGTACTGCTGGAAGGCGGCCAGCATGACCGCGGCGACCGCCGTCGTCGGCAGGCCCAGGGTCAGCATGGACACCAGCGTGCCCGCTGCCGAGGCCGACGCCGCGGACTCCGGTCCGGCCACGCCCTCGATGGCCCCCTTGCCCCACTCGTCCTTGTGCTTGGACAGGCGCTTCTCCGTGACGTAGGAGAGGAAGGTGGGTATCTCCGCACCGCCCGCCGGGATCGCGCCGAACGGGAAGCCGATGAAGGGGCCGCGCAGCCACGACTTCCAGGTGCGGCGGACGTCCCCGCGGCCCAGCCAGGGCCGGCCCACCGGGATCGGCTCGGCAGCGCCGCGCCGCAGGTGCGCCGCCACCCACAGCGCCTCGCCGATCGCGAACAGACCGACCGCGACGATCACCACGTCGACGCCGTCGGCGAGTTGCAGCGAACCGAAGGTCAGCCGCTGCTGCCCCGTCATCTGGTCCAGGCCCACCAGGCCGATGGTCAGGCCGATCAGCAGCGAGGCCAGACCTCTGACACGCGAGGAACCCAGCACCGACGTCACGGCGATGAACGCCAGCACCATGATGGCGAAGTAGTCCGGCGCGCCGATGTCCACCGCCAGGTCGGCGACCGTCGGCGCCAGCGCCACCAGCAGGATCGTGCCGATCATGCCGCCCGCGAAGTGGCCGATGGCGGCGGCCGCCAGTGCCTGCGCACCGCGCCCCGCCTTGGCCATGGGGTTGCCCTCCATGGCCGCCACCACCGCGGCGCTCTCGCCGGGGGTGTTCAGCAGGATGGAGGTGGTCGAACCGCCGAACATCGCGCCGTAGTAGATGCCGGCGAACATGATGAACGCCGCGACCGGGTCGAGGCCGTACGTCACCGGCAGCAGCAGCGCCACCGCCATCGCCGGGCCGATGCCGGGCAGGACACCGATCGCCGTGCCGAGCAGCACACCCAGGGCGGCCCACAGCAGGTTGAGCGGGGACAGGGCCGTGCCGAACCCGTCCATGAGGGAGTTGAGGGCGTTCATGTCAGAGCACTCCCATCAGCGGACCGCCGGGCAGCGGCACACCGAGCAGCTTGTCGAAGACGACGTAGGTGAGCAGGGACAGCGCCGCGGCGATCAGCGGGTCGCGGTCCACGCGCCGGCTGCCCAGGGCGAAGGCGGCGCCCCAGAAGAGCAGGGCCCCGGCGACCGGGAACCCGGCCGGCTCGATGAGGACGGCGGCGCCCAGGAAGATCCCGGAGAGCAGCAGCACCGTGCGCCAGTCCGCCGGTTCGGACAGGTCGATGTCCTCGCCGCCCTCGGCCTCGCCCCTGCCGCCGCGCAGGACGTCCACGGCGAGCAGCGCGGCGATCACCAGCAGGCCGATGCCCACCACGATCGGCACCGTCCTCGGGCCGACCGGACCGCGCTGGGTGATGTCGACGTCCATGGTGAGCGCGTCGGTCAGGACGAGGACGCCCAGCGCCAGCAGCATGGCGCACACGCCGAGTTCGGAGTGGTCCCGCAGCCAGGAGCGCCGCTCGGGCGCCGAGGCGCCGGCCGCCTCCGGGGCGGGGGTGGAGTCGGTCGGTGTCGTCACAGTCCCAGCTCCTTCAGCACCGACACCACACGCTTGTCCTGGGCGTCCAGGAAGGTGCCGAACTTCTCACCGGTGAGGAACGCGTCGTCCCAGCCGTTCTTGTCCATCGACTCCCGCCACTCGGGCGAGTCGTGCAACTCCTCGACCAGGCGGGTCAGTTTGTTCCGCTCCGCCTCCGAGAGGCCGGGCGGGGCGACGATGCCGCGCCAGTTGGTGAAGTCCACGTCGTAGCCGGACTCCTTCAGCGTGGGCGCGTCCTTGAGGTCGTCCACCCGCTCCGGGCCGGTCACCGCGAGCACCCTCAGCTCGCCCGCCTTGATCTGGTCCAGGTACTCGCCGACGCCGGAGACGCCGAAGCCGACCTTGTTGCCGAGGATCGAGGCGAGCAGCTCGCCGCCGCCGTCGAAGGGGATGTAGTTGACCGACTTCGGGGCGATCCCGGCGGCCTGCGCCATCAGCATCGGCGCGAGGTGGTCGGGCCCGCCGGGCGACGAGCCACCGCCCACGGGGATCTTGCCCGGGTCCTTCTTCCAGGCGTCGATCAGCTCGCCGATCGTCCTGTACGGCGAGTCCTTGGCGACCACGACGACGTCCTGCTCCTCGGTGAGCCGCGCGATCGGCGTGGTGTCGGCGAGGGTCTTGGGCGCGTGGTTGGAGCGGGCGGCGCCGACGACGCCGAGGCCCATGGACATCGCGAGCTTGCCGTTGCCGTGTTCGCTCACCAGCCGGCTCAGCCCCACGGTGCCGCCCGCGCCGGGCAGATTGAACACCTCGATGTTGTGCGTGAGCCCGGCGTCCTCGGCGTTCTTCGCGGCCGTGCGGGCGGTGATGTCGTAACCGCCGCCGGGCGTGTTGGGAACCATGAAGCGCAGGCCGGGAATCTGCGTGCCGGAGTCGGAGTCGCCGCCGGAGGAGAGCAGCGGCGGTCCCGCGAGCACGAGCACGGCGGCCCCGAGCAGGGCAAGGGGGGTGCGCAGGCGCACGTATGACACCACCTGTCGGTTGGGTAGATCGGTACGGGGAGCCCTGTGGGGAAGGGTGACGTGGGCCACATGGTGCCCGCGCTCCGGCGGCGTGTCTTCCTTGCGGAACCAAGGGAGGTTGTGGTCATTGCGGTCGCCGCTTCATTGCGAAGACGGCACATCTCTTTCCTTCGCCGCAGGTGGGCGCCATGATGGCGACCCGGCACACCCGCCCGCCCCCCAGTCAGCCGAGATCGAGTCCGCCGTGGCACCCACCTTCCGCCGTCAGACCCTCGCGGGCGAGATGCTGGTCCTCCAGCTCGCCATCGTCGTGGTGGTCCTCTGCGCGGTCGCCGCCGTCTCGCTCGCCCAGTCCCGCGCGACCTTCAACCGCGTCGAGGGACGCCGGGTCACCGCGCTGGCCGAACAGCTGGCCGCCACGCCGCTGGTCCGCAGCCAGCTGCTGCGCCCCGTGCCGCAGGAGGCCCTCGCCCCGCTGGTCAACTCCACACAGACCCAGTCCGGCGTCACCTCCGTCACGATCGCCGACGCCGACGGCGGCGTCGTCAGCTCCACCGACCCCACGCTGATCGGCGGCCGGCTGCCGCGCGTGGAGGGCGCCGCCGCGGGGCGCGGCTGGTCGGGGCCCCTGACCCTGCGGGGCAGCCGTGAACTCGTCGCCCAGGTGCCGGTCCTCGGCGCCACCCGGGACACCCTGGGCCGGCATCTGGGCACGGTGATGGTCGGCGAGGCCGACCCGACGGTGTGGCAGCGACTGAGCGGCGCCTCCTCCTACCTCCTCGCCTACCTCGGCATCGCCAGCGGCCTGGGCGTGGCCGGCTCCTGGCTGCTGGCCCGGCGCGTCAAGCGGCAGACCCTCGGCCTGGAGCCGCGCGAGATCGCGGGGCTCGCCGAGCACCGGGAAGCCATGCTGTACGGCATCGCCGAGGGTGTGGTCGCCCTCGATCCGCAGCACCGGCTCACCCTGGTCAACGAGATGGGCCGGCGCCTGCTCGACCTCCCCGCCGACTGCGTCGGCCAGAGTCTGGACGGCCTCGGCATCGAGGGGCGGCTGCGCGACGTACTGGCCGGGACCGCGCCGGACGCCGCCGAGCCCCGCGACGAGGTCGTCGTCCGGCACGGGCGGGTCCTGGTCATGAACCGCATGACCGTCACCAAGGACGGCCGCCCGCTGGGCTCGGTCACCACCCTGCGCGACCGCACCGAACTGGCCCGCCTGGAGCGGGAGATCGGTTCCTTCCGCAGCACCTCCGAGCTGCTGCGCGCCCAGGCCCATGAGTTCGCCAACCAGTTGCACACCATCTCCGGGCTCATCCAGATCGGTGAGCAGGACGAGGTGGTGCGCTACATCCGCGCGCTCAACCAGCGCCGCCAGTCCCTGGACGTCACGCTCAGCCGCCGGGTCCGCGACACCGCCGTTGCCGCGCTGATCACGGCCAAGTCCTCGCTCGCCGCCGAGCGCAGGGTCGCGTTGCGGGTCTCGGACCGCACGGCGCTGGACCGGCTCGTTCCGCAGGACGCCGCCGACGTGGCGACCGTCCTCGGCAACCTCGTCGACAACGCCGTGGACGCCGCCGCGGCGGCGGGTGAGGAGCACGACGCCTGGGTCGAGGTCGAGCTGCGGCAGGACGCCGCCAGCGTCGAGATCGTGGTCCGCGACTCGGGACCCGGCGTGGCTCCCGAACTGGCCCGCGAGGTCTTCTCCCACGGCTTCACCACCAAGGCCGCCCGGCAGGGCGAGCGCGGCATCGGCCTGGCGCTGACCCGGCTCGTCTGCGAACGTCACGGCGGTGAGATCTCGGTGACCAACACCCCCGAGGGGGCCATGTTCACCGCACGCATGACCGTCAGCCACCTCACCGACGCGGTGGCGGAAGGAGCAACGCCATGACGGGTACGAGCGGCACGCCCGACGCGACCGGTACGGCGGGGGCGCCGGCGTCCCACGGCCCCGGCGCCGCGATCGGCGTGCTCGTGGTCGACGACGACTTCATGGTGGCCCGTGTCCACCGCGCCTTCGTCGAACGCGTCGAACCCTTCCGGGTCGTCGGCGTCGCCGGCACCGGCGAGGAGGCGCTCGCCGCCGTCGCCGAACTCCGCCCCGACCTCGTCCTCCTCGACCTCTACCTGCCGGACGTCTTCGGCCTGGACGTCATCCCGAGGCTGCGCGCCGCCGGGCACGACTGCGACGTCATGGTCATCAGCGCGGCCCGGGAGGCGGACGCGGTGCGCGGCGCGGTCCGCCACGGCGTGGTCGACTACCTGCTCAAGCCGTTCGAGTTCGAGGACCTGCGGGTCCGGCTGGAGCGCTACGCCGTCCAGCGCGGGCGGCTGCTCGGCACGGTGGTGCGCAGCCAGGCCGACGTCGACCGCGTCCTGGCGGGCGCGGTACCCACCGCCGCGGCACCGGCGCTGCCCAAGGGCATGAGCGTGGAGACCGCCGAGCTGGTCGAACGCACCCTCCGGGAGGCCGACGGCACGCTGTCCGCGAGCGAGTGCGCGGCCCTGACCGGCGTCTCCCGGGTCAGTGCCCGTCGCTACCTCGAGCACTTCCACACCGTCGGCACCGCGGAGGTCTCGCTGCGCTACGGCGTGGCGGGCCGCCCGGAGCGCCGCTACCGCTTCCGGGGCGCGGTCACCGGCCTGGCGCTCCCGCCCGCAGCCCGTCCATGACGAGGTCGAGGAGCCGGGTGACCCTCGGCTGCCAGTCCTCGCTGGCGTCGACCTGCCAGAGGCCGCCGATGGCCAGGAAGAAGTCGTCCGCCGACACACCGGGGCGGATGGTGCCGGCCTCCTCGTTCGCGCGGAGCAGCAGCTCGGTCGCCTCCGTGACCGGGGCGGGCTCCGGTTTCGCAGGGCTGCCCGGTGCGCTGGTGACCAGCCGGATCGCGTCCGCCAGGCCGACCTTGGTCAGGGCGAACCGGGCGAGCCGGTCCATCCACTCGCGCAGCGCCCGGTCGGGTTCCCGCGTGGCCAGCAGCTCCCTCGCGGCCTCCGCGACCTGCTGCATCTCGTAGCGGTAGACCTCCAGGACGAGCGCCTCGCGATGCGGGAAGTTGCGGTAGAACGTGCCCTGCCCGACGCCCGCCTTCTTGGCGATCATGCTGAGCGGGGCGTTCGCGCAGCGCGTCAGCTCCTCCGTGGCGACGCGCAGGATGCGCTCGCGGTTGCGCTGCGCGTCGGAGCGCAGGGGCGCGTCCGTCCTGTCCCTCTTCGGCGGCGGCACTCCTCCTCCTTCCGGGTTCGTGGCCGAATCCCGTTCTTGCTAACCGGACAGCTGTCCGTTACGTTTCCAAGTGAGCGGACAGTTGTCCGGTTACTTGCCCACTTTAGCGGCGAACGCGGCTTTTCCCGTCACCGGACACCGAAGAAGCTGTCACCAGAGACCAGAGAAGGCTGATCATGGCCCCAGCACCCTCGTCTACGACCAGCGCCGTCACTCTGCACATCAACGGCGAGAAGCACCAGCTGACCGTCGACCATCGCACCACCCTGCTCGACGCCCTGCGCGAGCGGCTCGATCTCACCGGTACCAAAAAAGGCTGTGACCAGGGACAGTGCGGAGCCTGCACCGTCCTGGTCGACGGGCGCCGCGCCGTCTCCTGCCTGAATCTCGCCGTCGCCGCCGAGGGGCGCGAGATCACCACCATCGAGGGCATGGCCGAGGGCGACCGGCTGCACCCGGTGCAGCAGGCCTTCCTCGACCTCGACGGCTACCAGTGCGGCTACTGCACCCCGGGCCAGATCTGCTCGGCGATCGCCGTCATCGAGGAGCACGCGGCCGGCTGGCCCAGCGCCGCCACCGACGACGTACGCCCCGAGGCGGGGCCGCCACCCCTGACACCGGACGAGATCCGCGAACGGATGAGCGGCAACCTGTGCCGCTGCGGCGCCTACGTCTCCATCGTCCAGGCCGTCACGCGCGCCGCCGAGGCGCACGAGGCCGCGGCCCGCGACGACGACCACGCCCCGACCGCAGAGGGGGCGGCGGCATGAGGGAGTTCGGATACCAGCGCGCCGACGACGTCTCCGGCGCGGTGGCGCTGCTCGCCGCCGACCCGGACGCCCGCTTCCTCGGCGGCGGCACCAACCTCGTCGACCTGATGAAGACCGGCGTCGAACGCCCCGCCCGCCTCGTCGACGTCCGCGAACTCCCGCTGGACGGCATCGAACCGACCGCGGACGGCGGCCTGCGCGTCGGCGCCACCGTCACCAACAGCGACCTCGCCGCCCACCCCGAGGTGCGCCGCCGCTACCCCGCGCTGGCCCAGGCGGTGCTGGCCGGCGCCTCCGGTCAGCTGCGCAACATGGCCACCGTCGGCGGCAACCTGCTCCAGCGCACCCGCTGCGGCTACTTCGCCGACCCGAGCCGGCCCTGCAACAAGCGCGCCCCCGGCAGCGGTTGCCCCGCCGTCACGGGCGAGCACCACAACCACGCGATCCTCGGCGCCTCCGACCACTGCGTGGCCACCAACCCCTCCGACATGGGCGTGGCACTCGCGGCCTTCGACGCCGTCGTCACCTACGAGACCCTCGACGGCCCCGGCGAACTGCCGCTCGCCGACTTCTACCTCCCCGTCGGCGACACCCCCGACCGCGAGACCGCCCTGCCGCCCGGCGCGCTGATCACCGGCATCACGCTGCCGCCCGCCCCGGTCGCCGCCCACTCCCGCTACCGCAAGGTGCGCGAGCGTGCCTCGTACGCCTTCGCGATCGGCTCCGTCGCCGCCGCGCTCGACATCGAGGACGGCGTCGTGCGCGAGGCGCGGCTGGCCTTCGGCGCGGTGGCCTCACGCCCCTGGCGGGCGCACGCGGCCGAGGCCGTGCTGACCGGCGCGCCCGCCGACGGCGACACCTTCGCCGCCGCGGCCGACGCCGAACTCGCGGCCGCCAGGCCGCTGCCCGACAACGGATACAAGGTGACCCTCATGCGCAACCTCGTGGTGGCCGTGCTCACCGAACTCACCGAGGAGGCCGCCCGATGACCACCGCCACGACCGGCGGCCGTACGACGGTCAGGGGCGTCGTCGGCACCTCGCAGACCCGCGTCGAGGGCCGCGAGAAGGTCACCGGAGCGGCCCGCTACGCCGGTGAGATCCCCTTCGCCGACCTCGCGCACGGCTGGCTGGTGCTGTCCACCGTCACCCGCGGCCGCATTCGTGCGGTCGAGACCGAACCCGTGCTCGCCATGCCCGGCGTCCTCGCCGTCCTGCACCACGGCAACGCGCCGCGCCTCGAAACCGACTACGTCGGCCTGCTCGGCATCCCGCCGGACCCGACCGCCGCCGTCTTCCAGAACGACCGGGTGCCGCACCTCGGCTGGCCGGTCGCCCTCGTCGTCGCCGAGAACTCCGAGCAGGCCCGCGAGGCCGCCGAGGCCCTGGTCGTCGCCTACGACGAGGAACCCCACGACACCGTGCTCACCGGCGCCCACCCCGAGGCGTACCCGGCCGCCGGGGTGATGCCCGCCGAGACCGTGAAGGGCGACCTCGACGCCGGACTCGCCGCCTCCCCCGTCGTGGTGGACGAGGAGTACACCACCCCCGAAGAGCACCACAGCATGATGGAGCCGCACGCCGCCACGGCCCTGTGGGACGGCGGACGGCTGGAGGTCGTCGACTCCAACCAGGGCACCACCTGGATCCAGGGCGAACTGGCCAAGATGTTCTCCCTGGACGAGTCCGCGGTGCGGGTGCGCTCCGAGCACATCGGCGGGGGATTCGGCAGCAAGGGCCTGCGCGCCCACCAGGTGTCCGCCGTGATGGCCGCGACCGTCCTGCAGCGCCCGGTGCGCGTCGTCATGACCCGGCGTCAGATGTTCTCCCTGGCCGGCTACCGTAGCCCCACCGCCCAGCGGGTCAGGCTCGGCGCCGACGCCGACGGACGGCTGCGCGCCCTGGACCACCGCTCGGTGAGCCAGACGTCCACCGTCTACGAGTTCGTCGAGCCCAGCGCCGGTGTGGCCCGGGTCATGTACGACGCCGAGGCGCACCGCACGGCCAACGAGGTGGTCCGCCTCGACGTGCCGTCCCCGACGTTCATGCGCGCGCCGGGCGAGGCACCGGGCTCCTTCGCGATCGAGTCGGCGCTCGACGAACTCGCCGAGCGCTGCGGCGTCGACCCGGTCGAACTGCGCCTGCGCAACGAACCCGAGACCGGGCCGGTCTCCGGACTGCCGTTCAGCAGCCGCAACCTGGAGGCGTGCTTCCGCGAGGGCGCCCGCCGCTTCGGCTGGGCCGAGCGGGACCCCCGCCCCGGCGTGCGCCGCGACGGGCGCTGGCTGCTGGGCACGGGCACGGCCGCGGCCTCCTTCGGCGCGGGCGCGGCACCCTCCACGGCGCTCCTCACCGCCGAGGCCGACGGCGGCTTCACGGTACGGATCTCCGCCGCCGACATCGGCACCGGCGCCCGTACCGCGCTCACGATGATCGCCGCCGACGCGCTGGAGGTGGCGCCCGACCGGGTCCGCGTCCGGATCGGCGACAGCGACTTCGGACCCGCCATGATCGCGGGCGGTTCGATGGGCACCCGTTCCTGGGCCTGGGCGGTCACGGAGGCGGCCCGCGAACTGCGCGAGCGGCTGGCGCTGGGCACCACCGTCCCGCCCGAGGGCATCACCGTACGGTCCGACACCACCGCCGCCCTGGGCAGCCTCGCCCAGAAGGAACGGCACTCCTACGGCGCCCAGTTCGCCGAGGTCGCCGTGGACACCGCCACCGGCGAGGTGCGGGTGCGCCGCATGCTCGGCATCTTCGCGGCGGGCCGGATCGTCAACCCGCTCACCGCCCGCAACCAGCTGGTCGGGGGCATGATCTGGGGCGTCTCCATGGCCCTGCACGAAGAGGCGGTACGGGACCGCGCGAGCGGTGGCCTCTACGCCCCCGACCTCGCCGGCTACCACGTCGCCACGCACGCCGACATCGGCGACATCGACGCGGACTGGGTGGACGACTCCGACCCGGAGGACCCGGTGGGCATCAAGGGCGTCGGCGAGATCGGCATCGTGGGCGCGGCGGCGGCCGTCGCCAACGCCGTCCGGCACGCGACCGGCGTCCGCCACCGGCATCTGCCGATCCGGCCGGACCGCGTCCTGTCGGCGGCGACCGCGAGCGGGGGAGCGGCCGGCCCGGGCGGAGGAGCGGCGGATGCTTGACATCGCCGCCGAACTGAACCGCTGGCTCGACGAGGGCCGGGAGTTCGCCGTCGCCACGGTGGTCTCCGTGGGCGGCAGCGCACCGCGGGGCCCCGGCGCCGCCCTCGCCGTCGACAGCGAGGGCACGGCGATCGGATCGGTCTCCGGCGGCTGTGTGGAGGGCGCGGTGTACGAGCTGTGCTCCGACGCCCTGCGCAGCGGCGAGACCGTGCGGGAACGCTTCGGCTACAGCGACGAGGACGCCTTCGCGGTCGGGCTGACCTGCGGCGGGGTCATCGACATGATGGTCACTCCGGTCGGTGCGGACGCGCCGTCGCGGGAGCTGTTCCGGGCGGCGCTGGCGACCGCCGCCCGGGGCGGGACCGCCGCCCTCGCCCGGGTCGTCCAGGGCCCGTCCGACCTCCTGGGCCGGGCCCTGCTCGTCCACCCCGACGGCACGTACGAGGGCGGTCTGGGCGGTCACCCGGACCTGGACCGCACGGCGGCGGCCGAGGCCCGTGCCCTGCTGGACAGCGGCCGCACCGGCACGGTGGGCCTCTCGGAGGACGGCTCGCACTGCCCCGGTGGGCTCACCCTGCTCGTCGAGTCCAGCGTGCCGCCGCCCCGCATGATCGTCTTCGGGGCGATCGACTTCGCCGCGGCGCTCGTGCGGGCGGGGAAGTTCCTCGGATACCACGTCACCGTCTGCGACGCCCGGCCCGTCTTCGCCACGCCGGCGCGCTTCCCCGCGGCCGACGAGGTCGTCGTCGACTGGCCGCACCGCTACCTGCGGAGCACCTCCACCGACGCGCGGACCGTGCTGTGCGTGCTCACCCACGACGCCAAGTTCGACGTGCCCCTGCTGACCGAGGCACTGCGGCTGCCGGTCGCGTTCGTCGGCGCGATGGGCTCGCGCCGCACCCACCGGGACCGGGACCGGCGCCTGCGCGAGGCCGGACTGACCGAGGACGAGCTGTCCCGGCTCCGCTCACCGATCGGCCTGGACCTCGGCGCACGCACACCCGAGGAGACCGCGCTGTCCATCGCGGCGGAGATCGTCGCCGCCCGGCGCGGCGGTACGGGCGAACCCCTGACGGGCGGAGCGACCCCGATCCACCGGGACCTGACGGAAACGGCCGCCTGAGCCGAGCGGGCCGTCGCGCATGCCGGCCGGTGCCCGGAGCGATGACGTTCCCGACGTCATCGCACGGGCGCCGGTACCGGCCCGCGCCGCCCGGCCCCGGTGCCGGTGGCGGCGTCCGCACCGGGGATCCCGTGCTCGCCCAGCGGCCCCACCTCCAGCCCCGTCGCGCGGCAGTCCCGCACGAGGTCGGGCAGGGCGCCGAGCGCGGCCCGCCAGCTGTCCCGGGCAGAGGCGTGGTCGGTGTCGTGGAGGAGGATCGTGCCGCCCCCGCCCAGGTCCGCCGCGACGGTCGCCCGCACCGACGCGGGTGTGGCGTCCGACCGCCAGTCCTCGCCCCAGGCGGTCCACAGCACCGGCCGCAGCCCGGCCCGGCGGGCGGCGGCCCAGCGCCCCGAGCTGAGGATGCCGTACGGCGGGCGGTACCAGAACGGCGCCCGTCCCGCGGCCTCGCCCACCACATGGGCGGCCCGCAGCAGCTCGCGCGCGTCCCGCCCCGGCGACGGCAGCCAGGGACGGTCGTGGGCCCAGCCGTGGACCGCGAGTTCGTGCCCTCGCCGGGCCAGCTCCCGGGCCGTCGCCGGGTGGCGTACGACGTTCTCGCCGAGCAGGAAGAACGTGGCGCGCACCCCGAGGCCGTCCAGTACGTCGAGGAAGCGCGGTGTGGTCACCGGGTCGGGGCCGTCGTCGAAGGTGAGGGCTACGTGACCGGGGCGGCCCTGCCCCGCCAGGCCCGGGAACCGGCGCCGGCGCAGCTCCGGCAGCCAGGTCACGGCCGGACCGATGTGGGCCAGCGCGACGAGAGCGGGTGCGAGGGCGCAGACCGCCCGTCCGGTGTGAAACCCCTGACGCATCCCTGGTGCCTCCCGTCCGCTCGGCCCGACTCATGCCCCCCGGCGTCCCCCTTGCCGCCGCCCGGGCCCGTCCCGCGCGGCCGGCGCCGTGTCCCACGCCCCGTGGACCGACGGAGCCCGCGCCAGTCCGACACTGCCGAGGCCGATCAGCGCCACGCCGATCAGCTCGGGCAGCACCCGCACGCCGAGCACGATCTCCTCACCGAACAGACACCATCCGAGGGCGACGCTGGTCAGCGCGTCACCGAGGGTCAGGGCCGGTTGCGACGCGGCCAGCGTCCCCGCCCGCAGGGCGCTCTGCAACAGCAGGAAGCTGACCACACCCACCGCCGCGGTGGCGTACGGCGGCCACTGGGACAGCACCGCGCCCACCCCCTGGGGCAGCCGCCCCGTGACCTCCTTCAGCAGCGCCGCCGTACCGCCGAACCCCACCGCGGCCGCCGATCCGAACAGCGCGGCGCGGGGCGCGCCCCGCACCAGGCTGCCCGCCGAGGCGAGCGCCGTCACCAGGACGAACAGCGCCAGCCCCGCCCAGCCCCACCGGCCCTCGACGGCGGTGTCCTCACCGGCCGAGGGAGCCGCCGCGCCCAGGAACAGCGCGAGCCCCACGGCCAGGGCCACGAAGGCCACCCACGTCCGCGCGTCGGGACGCCGGTGGAAGACCACGCTGCCCACCATCAGGGTGAACAGCAGCTCGCTGGCCATCAGCGGCTGGACGACGGCCAGACTGCCCACCGCCAGCGCGGCCGCCTGCAGGACCGTCGTCACCGCCAGCAGCGCCGCGCCCGCCACCCAGTACCGGTCGCGCACCAGGCGCAGCAGGGAGCGCACCATCGTGTGTCGGGCGCCCGCCCGCTCCTCGTCCTGTGCCGCGGCCCGCCGTTGCAGGACCGACGCCGCAGCGTTGGCCAGCGCCGCGAACAGGGCAAGGACGACGGTGAGGACACTCACCGCCGCGCGTTCCCGCTCATCCGAACCGCGCCGCCAGACGCCGGTACACTCCCGGAGCGGCGCCCCGGACCCGGCACGGCAGCCGCAGCCAGGCCGGTACGTACACCTCGTCCCGGCCCCGCCGCACCGCGTCGCGCACCGCGTCGGCCACCCGCTCGGGGGGCACGGGGCGCGGCCTGGAGCGCCGGTAGGGAGCCCCGCGGCGCTCGAAGAACGGCGTGTCCACGACCCCGGGCACCACATGGGTGACGCCCACGCCGGTGCCCCGCAACTCGTAGCGCAGCGCGTCGGCGAAGGCGCCGATCGCGGCCTTGGCGGCGGAGTACACGGCCTCGTCGCGGACCGCCACGCTGCCGGCCAGCGAGCCGATGAGCACCACCCGGCCCGAGCCCGCGGCCACCATCCCCGGCAGCACCAGCCGTACCAGCCGCAGCGTGGCCAGCACGTTGATGTCGAGCACGTCGTCGACCGTGTGCGGGGGCATGTCCAGGAACTCCCCGGCCCAGCCCACCCCGGCACCCGCCACCAGCAGGTCCACGTGACCCACCGTGGCCAGGGCGAAGTCGGTCAGCTGCCGGTCGGCCCCGGGCAGGGTGAGGTCCGCGGCGAAGGCGGTGGCCGACGCGTCGTCGGCGACCTCCCGAAGCCGCACCGGGTCGCGCCCGGTGAGCACCAGCCGCCAGCCGCCGTCGTCCGCCAGCCGGCGGGCCACGGCCGCGCCGATGCCGGAGGACGCCCCCGTCACCAGCGCCGTCCGGGTCCGCGCGTCCGGGACGCCCGCGGGCTGCCGCCGGGTGTTCGCACGGTCCGCGTCGGGGGCGACGGCCCGCGGTCCGGGAGCGGACCGGGGACGGGAGAACGCATGGACCATGGGGGACCACCTTGGCTCGGGGCGGACACCGGAGGCGTGCGACCGGGCGGTCGGGCTCCGGCGGCCGGCCGGACGGGCGGTCACGGAGTATCCCTGTCAGCCCGCCCGAAACACACCCATGTGGGACGGTTTGGAACATGCCGGGTGGGCAACTTGGTCCGCCGTGCATCCTCGCAGTTCATCGGCCGGCCCCCCGACGGGCTTCCCGGCGTCCCGGCCGGCGGCACCGCCCACCGCGCCGGAGGGCAGCCGTCTGCTGGTGGTCAGCGCGAGCATGGGCGCCGGCCACGACACCGTCGCCGCCGAACTGGTCCGCCGCGCCCGCGAGCGCGGCGGGGACGCCCTGGTCGTCGACGTCCTCGCGCTCCTGCCCTACGGCCTCGGCGGCGCCCTGCGGCGCTTCTACCGCGGGTCGGTACGCCACTTCCCCTGGCTGTACGCCGCGATCCACCGCACCTTCCTGCGCCCCGGCGCAGGGCGCCGCCCCGGCGGCACGCCCCTGGCCCGGCTGGCCGGCGGCAGGCTGCGCGAGCTGGCCGAGCGGTCCGGCGCGGACGTGGTCGTTCCCGTGTTCCACCTCGGCGCCCAGCTGACCGGGCACCTGCGCGCCCGCGGTCTGCTGCCGGTGCCCAGCGTCGTCCTCGTGATCGACTTCGCCGTCCACCGGCAGTGGCTGCACCCCGGTAACGACCACTGCCTGTGTCTCACCGAGGACGCGGCACGCGAGGCGCGCGAGAGCACGGGCCGCCCCGCGGGGACCTGCGGCCCCGTGGTGGCCCCGGAGTTCTTCGCCGGGGCCACCGGCGCCGCCGGGTGGCGGGCGCTGTTCGACCGGCTCGGTCCCGGGCGGCCCCCCGTCGTGGTGTCCGCCGGTGCCTGGGGCGTCGGCTCCCACCTGGACGGCACCGTCCGGTTCCTCGCGGGCCACGGCTTCCTGCCGGTCGTGCTCTGCGGCGGCAACCAGCGGCTGCGCCGCACCCTGTCCGCCACCGCGGGCGTCGTCGCCCTGGGCTGGGTGACCGACATGCCCGGCCTGCTGCACGCCGCCGGCGCCCTGATCGACAACGCGGCCGGCCAGACGGCCGTACAGGCGCTCGCCGCCGGACTGCCGGTCGTGGGGTACCGCCCGATACCGGGCCACGGCGCGGACGGTGTCCGGCGGATGGCCGCGCTGGGCGTGTCGGAGGTCGCCGGGGACGAAACCGCGCTGCTCGGCGCGGTACGCCGGCTCACCGCCCCGGGCCCGGCCCGCCGCGAGCGGATCGCCGCCGGACGCGCGCTGTTCACGGACGACGCCCTGACCCGGGTGACCGACCTCGCCGCCGCCGTGCGCGCCCGCGGCTGAACCGTACGGACGCCGGCCTGTTTCCCCTCGCGGGCCGTGGGCACCCGGCCCCGAGCCGGAGGCGGCGAGAAGGAGGCGAGGACGTGCTGCTGGACGAGTTCCTCACCCGGGTGCGCGACCTCGGCGAGTACCACAGCGACGACGAGGCCGAGCAGGTCAGCAGGGCCGTTCTGTGGGTGCTCGCGTCCCGGGTCGAACCCGAGGAGGCGGCCGCACTCGCCGCCGCCCTGCCCGAGCCCCTGGACGACGTGCTGCGCCCCGAGCGCGGACGGCCCGAGTCCTTCGGACGCGACGAGTTCTTGCGGCGGGTGGCCCAGCAGACCGGCGCCCGGCCGCGCACCGCGGAATGGGACGCGGGCGCCGTGCTTGCGACCCTGACCGAATCGATGCCCCGCGAGCGGGTCGATCAGCTCCTGGCCCAGCTGCCGCCGGACTGCGCCGACCTCGTGGGCGGCCCGGGGCGGGCGCCGCGCTGAACCCCCGGCCGTGGCGACCCGGGTGCGAGGGTCAGTCGCGGTCCGCGCGCTCGGCCCGCTCGGCGTGCAGCTTCTTCACCCGGGCCGTCTCCTTGCGGACGTCGGCCTGGACGGCCTGCTCCCGCTCCAGCCACTCCGGGCGTTCCTGCTTCAGCGTCTCGATCTGCTCCGTGGTGAGCGGCTCCGACACTCCGCCCCGGTGCAGGCCCGCGATGGACACCCCGAGCTTGGCCGCCACCACCGGCCGCGGGTGCGGGCCGTCGCGCCGCAGGTCACGCAGCCACGCGGGCGGTTCGGTCTGGAGCGCGTTCAGCTCGGCGCGCGTGACGACGCCCTCCCGGAACTCCGCGGGTGTGGCTTCGAGGTACACACCCAGCTTCTTCGCCGCGGTCGCGGGCTTCATGGACTGGGTGTTCTGGTGCGACGTCATGCCGTCAAGGGTATCGAGCATGTGAGCGGCCCCCGACCACGCCCGGTAACCTGGCCGGGTGACAGGCTCGGAAGATCGCCCCTCGTTCCGGCTCGCGTACGTCCCGGGGGTGACGCCCGACAAGTGGGCGCGCATCTGGAACGAGCGGCTGCCGGACGTCCCGCTGTCCCTGACCCAGGTCCCCGCGGCCGGCGCCGACGGCGTCCTGCTGGACGGTGACGCCGACGCCGGACTGGTGCGGCTGCCCGTCGACCGGTCCCGCCTCAGCGCCATCCCCCTCTACACCGAGACCACGGTCGTGGTGATCCCCAAGGACCACCTCGTCACCGCGGCCGACGAGGTGACCGCCGAGGACCTCGCCGACGAGATCGTGCTGCACCCCCTGGACGACGTCCTCGGGTGGGAGGAGCGGCCGCCGGGCCGCCCCGCGCTCGAGCGTCCGGCCACCACCGCGGACGCCGTCGAGCTGGTGGCGGCCGGGATCGGCGTGCTGCTGATGCCCCTGTCGCTGGCCCGGCTGCACCACCGCAAGGACCTCACGTACCGGACGGTCACCGACGCCCCCCAGTCGGGCGTGGCGCTGTCCTGGCCGGAGGACGCGCACACGGACCGCGTCGAGGACTTCATCGGCATCGTCCGCGGCCGGACCGTCAACAGCACCCGGGGCCGGCAGCCCGACCCGGCGCCCGCCGGACGGAAGCCGGCGGCCGGCACGCAGCAGTCCGGCATGCGGCAGAGCGGGAAGCAGCAGTCCGGCAAGCAGCAGTCCGGCAAGCAGCAGACCGGCGGAGCCCGGCGCGGCGGCGGTAGCCCGCGCAAGAAGAGCGGCAGCGGCGGCGGGCGCGGCAAGCCTCGCCGCCGCTGAACCGCCGGACCTCCGAACGCGTCAGCGGACCGTCGGACTCGGCGTCGGCGCCGAGGTGTTGACGTCCAGCCCGGGGGGCTGGGTGAGGGACAGCACCGGCTCACCCGGCTGCGGCGCGGGCGGTGTCAGCTGCACCTTGGGCAGGCTCGGAGGCGCCGTCTGCTGGAAGTTGACCTGGTCGAAGTTGACCAGCCCGGTCTTCTCCAGCACGGTGATGTGGTCCAGGACGGTGTCGTTGGCCTGATCCGCCAGCTGCCGCACCAGGGAGTTCTTGGTGTTGGCGCGGATCTTGGCGATGGCCGGGAAGATCTGGCCGTGCGTGATGCGCATGATGTTCACCGCGGTGGTGTCGAACTGCTTGCCCGTGGTCCCGTCCACGGTCGACACGAACTGCTGCTGCTGCGGGGACGCCAGGTTGGGCAGGGTGATGCCCAGCTCGGGAGCGATCTTGCGGCAGGTCGCGTCGAGCCGGGAGTGCCCGACGACCAGGTGCTCGCCGGCCTCCTTCATCTCCGGTGTCGTCCCCCGCTCGATCGCCATCAGCCCCAGCGGGTGCTCCCACAGCCCCGCGGCACGCACCTTGACCACGAAGTCCCGGTCCTGCTCCGTGAGCGGCCCGTACCGCGTGTTGGTGATGATCCTGGCCTGGTCACTGCCCGTGTTCTGCACCCCGAGCATGGTCGGGTAGGCGAGGGCGGTGAGGGTGAGGACCAGGGCACCGGCCACGAAGGCCGTCCCTGCCGTGGTGCGCGTGATGCGCATCGTGCCTCCTGGGGCGAAAACAGGCTCGGACACCAGGAGGTACGGATACGGGCCGTGCTCTGATCACCTCTCCGGGTAAAAACTTGCCCGCGCCGGTCCCGCGAGCCAGTCGTACGCCGCCCGCGCGGTGAACGCGTCCTGGCCCCCGCGCACCAGCAGTCCGGCGGTGGCGAACTCGGGCGCGTCCGCCTGCGCCGCGACGTACGGCACCGCGATGCAGCGCATCCCCGCCGCGTGCGCGGCGGCGGCCCCGGGAGCGGCGTCCTCCAGGACCACGCACTCGGCCGGGTCCGCACCGATCCTGCGGGCGGCCTCCAGGAAGACGTCGGGGGCCGGTTTGCCCCGCGCCACCTCGTCGGCCGAGACGACGGTGCGCAGGTGCGCGTCCAGGCCGGTGCGGGCCAGGATCGCCCCGATGGCCTCGGGCGACGACCCGGAGGCGACCGCCAGCGGGACGCCCTCGGCGGCCAGCCGCTCGACCAGCCTCCGCATCTCGGGGTACGCACGGGCCGAGGTGCGGGCCAGCTCCAGGTAGTGACGGTTCTTGACGGCGAGCAGCTCCGCCACGGGTGCCGTCAGCGCGTACCGCCGCTTCCAGTCGGCGACCGTCTCCTGTGTGCTGATGCCCACGTACGTCTCGTGGTCCGCCCAGGTGAAGTCCGGGACGCCGTACTCGGCGAGGGTCAGCCGACCCGCTTCGTAGTAGTTCGGCTCGCTGTCCACGAGCGTTCCGTCGAGATCGAAGATGACCGAGATGTCGCCGAGAGTGCTCATGCGCTCCAGGATGCCAAGGATCACTTCCGGGCCGAGCGCCCGATCGACTCCACCAGGGGCAGCAGCCGGTGCGTGACGCGTTCGCGGAGCACCACCTCGCTGCGGGTGCGGACCACCCCGGGCAGGCTGATCAGCTTCTGGACCACGTCCTCCAGGTGCGCGTTGTCGCGGGCCACGACCCGGGTCAGCAGGTCCCCGCCGCCCGTGATGGAGAAGGCCTCCACGATCTCGGGCACGGCCGCCAGCGCCTCGCCCACCTCGTCGAGGTGGCCCTGGGTGACCTCGATGTGCACGAACGCGAGCACCGGGTGGCCCAGCGCGGCGGGGGAGAGGGATGGCGCGGTACCGGTGATCACGCCCTCGCGCTCCAGCCGGTCGAGCCGGGCCTGCAGTGTGCCGCGGGCGATGCCGAGGAGCCGGGCGTACTCGCGCACGCTGGTGCCCGGCTGTTCGAGGAGCAGTCGCAGGATGCGGGTGTCGAGCGCGTCGACGGCCATGACGGGCCGGGTCCTCCTTCGTCGGCCATTGGCTCTCGAGTGGCCGGGTGAATGCCACGACGACTGTACCAATGGTCCAGTTCGAAAGCGCCCGGTTGAGCCAGTGGCGGCAGGGATGCTCCTATAGGAGGGTCGATGGCGCTGCGGATCCCGCGGCGCCTTTTTCATGCCAGAACGTTCGGCCGGTGCGAGGGGGCGGTAAGCAGTGCTGAAGAAGGTGTTCATGAGCCCGGACCCGGGGCGGGCGCGGCTGCGGTTCGCCGCGCGCGCCGTCCTCGGCATCGGGGCGGCCGTCGTCGTGTGCGGGCTGGCCGGCGTCTCGCTGGTGGGCGCCGTCATCGGCGGGCTCGCGGCGCTGCTGGCGCTGTTCACCGTCACCGACGCGACCGTCCGCGGACAGGCCGTCACCACCGCGCTGCTGCCGTTGGCCGGACTGCCGGTGCTCGCCGCCGCGGCGGCTCTGCACGACCTCCCCGTGGCCCGCGACCTCACCTTCCTCGCCGTCGTCGGCGCGGGCGTCTACGCCCGGCGCTGGGGCCCGCGCGGGCACAGCCTCGGCGTGTTCGCGTTCATGACCTTCTTCATCGCCCAGTTCCTGCGGGCGACCACGGACCGGCTGCCCGAGATGTTCACCGCCGTCCTGCTGTCCGTGGCGACCGCCGCGGCGGTCCGCTTCGGCGTGTGGTGCTACGAGCGCCGCCGTCCCGCGCCCGCCGTCCCCGCGCCGCCCGGCGGCACCGGACTCGCCCGGATCACCACCCGCCAGGCTGTCCAGGCCACCGCGGGAGCGGGCTTCGCGCTGGTCGTGGGCCAGCTGGTGTCGGGCGAACGCTGGTACTGGGCGGTCGGCGCCGCCTGGTGGGTGTTCGTCAACACCACCTCGCGCGGCGAGACCGTGGTCCGCGGCTTCCGCCGGGTCCTCGGCACCGTCGTCGGCATCGGCCTGGGCTTCCTGGTCGCCTTCCCGCTGGCCGGTTCCGTGGTGCCCACCGCCGTACTCGCCGCCGCATGCGTCTTCGGGATCTTCTACACCGCGGCCGTCTCCTACACCTGGATGATGCTCTGCGTGACGCTCCTCGCCGAGCTGCTCTACGGCCTCCTGGGCGTCCTCAGCCCCGGCCTGCTCGCCCTGCGGATCGCCGAGACCGGCGTCGGTGCGCTCGGCGCCGTACTCGCCGTGCTCTTCCTCCTGCCGGTCACCACCCACGCCGTCACCGACGCCTGGATCCAGCGCGCCCTGCGCTGCGTGCACGCCTGCACCGCCGAGGCCGCCGCCCGGCTCGCCGGAACCGAGGGCGCCGACCCCGCGCCGCGCGTGGCCGAACTGGAGCAGCTGCTCGGCCGGGTCCGGCTGTCGGTCGCCCCGCTCGTGCACCCGCTGAACCCGATGTCCGGCCGCAAACGGCGCGCCCGGCGCGTGCTCGACCTGCTCGACGACTGCGCCCGGGAGATCCGCGGCCTGGTCGCCGTCGCCGCCGACCCGGAGGCCTCGCACGACGCCCGGCTGGCAGCCGCCTGCTGGCGGGTCGAGACCGCGGTGGAGGCGCTCACCGGCGGGGGTGACGTCCCCGTCCACGCGGGTGGACCGCGCGCCGTCGAACCGGCGCTGGCGCACCTCCACGACCTGGAGCGCGCCCTCGCCGAACTCGCCGCGCCCCTGCGCGCCCCCTCCGGGTCCCCGCTGGTCGGCGCCTGAGTCGTCGGGCGCCACGCCACTCGTTTGGTCTAGACCGCATGTGATCGACTGCTACCGTCGCTCCGGGGCGGACGACCGGTCGGCACCGACCCGCGCGGGACGGCGTGTGACGAGTGACGCAGGACGAGAGGGGCAGCGGTGGCGGACGGTGGCAGGCGGCAGCGGCGGGCGTACATCGGGTCGTTCACGGCGGCCGGCGGCCCCGGCATCCTGACGGCGGACGTCGACCCCGACAGCGGCGCGCTCACCGTCGTGAGCGGCACGGACCGGCTGCCCGACCCGTCCTACCTCGCCCTGGCCCCCGACGGAGCCATGCTCTACGCCGTCAGCGAGACGGCCGAGGGCGCGGTGGCCGCCTACCGCGTGAACGGGGACAAGCCCGAGCCCGCCGGGCGCCCGGTACCCGTGGGCGGCGACGGGCCGACCCACCTCAGCCTGTACGACGGTCACGTGCTCACCGCCAACTACGGCTCGGGCACCGTCTCCGCCGTGCCGGTCCGCTCCGACGGCAGCCTCGCCCGGTCCGCGTCCGGCGTCCTGCGCCACACCGGTTCCGGCCCCCATGCCCAGCGGCAGCAGGCGCCGCACGCGCACCAGGTGCGGCCCGATCCGAGCGGGCGGTGGGCGGTCAGCGTGGACCTGGGCACCGACTCGGTCCGGGTCTGCACCCTGACGGACGGAGCCCCGGCCGTGCACCGGGAGACCGCGCTGCGCCCCGGCTCGGGCCCGCGCCACCTGGCCTTCCATCCGGACGGCAGCCGGGTCTACGTGCTCAACGAACTGGCACCCACCGTCACCGTCTGCCGCTGGGACGCGGCCGAGGGCATCCTCCAGCCGCTCACCGAGGTGCCGGTGCTGCCCGGGGCACCGGCCGGGGACGCCTACCCGTCCGGCGTCGTGGTCTCGTCCGACGGCCGATTCGTCTGGACCGCCACCCGCGGCGAGGACGTCCTGTCCGTCCTCGCCGTGGAGCCGGACGGACTGCGCCTGACCGCGACCGTGCCCTGCGGCGGGCACTGGCCCCGGGAGATCACCGAGTCGGGCGGCTTCCTGTACGCCGCCAACGAGCGCTCCGGAGACGTGACCTGGTTCGCCCTCGACCCGGACACCGGCGTGCCCCGCCGGGCCGGCTCACTCGCGGTGCCGGCGGCGTCCTGCGTGGTCTTCGGCTGACGTCGCGCGGGGTCCACGGCCGATTGCCGTGGGCCCTCTTCGCCACACGGCACGACAGAGGGCCCGCTCCCGTACCGGAGCGGGCCCTTCGGCTCCCCTGAGGTGCCGTGTCGCCGTGCCTCGTGCCGCCCGCGACCGCGTGCGCGCGGGCGTCCGCGCGTCAGCGGACCGGAGTGCCCTGCGGCTGCTGCGGCGAGATGCCGAGCGCCGTCGTGTACTTGGCCAGCGCCAGCTTGCCGATCGCCGGGTACGGGCCGAGCGGCTCGGCGGTGGAACAGTCCGCCTCCTTGGCGGCCGCCACCAGCACGGACGCCTCGATCTCGGGGCCGATCAGGTAGGGCGCGAGCGCCAGCTGCTGGGAGCCCGAGGAGCGCAGCTGCTCGGCCACGGACGCGATCGAGCCCTCCTCGTCCAGCGCGGCGGCGATCACCGGAACGGCGAGGCGCGCGGCGAGCAGCATGCCGGTGATCCCGGCCGCCTGGACCGCCTCGTCACCGCCCACGGACGCCAGGATGATGCCGTCCGCGGCGGTCGCCACGGTGAACAGCCGGGCGCGGTCGGCGCGGGCCAGACCGGCCTCGGAGAGCCGGACGTGCAGGGCCTCGGCCAGCAGCGGGTGCGGGCCGAGCACGTCGGTCAGCTCGGCCGCGACCCTGCTGTCCATGACGGCCTGCCGGATCCGGCGCAGCAGCGCGTTGTCCGGACCCGCGAGCAGCGGCACGACGACGGCGACGGGGCCGTCGGGCTCCTTCACCTCCAGGCCGGCGGCGCGCGCCTGCTCGAAGCGGGCGGTGCGCTCCTCGGCGGCGCTCACGAGCACGGCCGACAGCGAGGGGAACTCGGCGTCGTCCCCTTCGAGGTGGCCGACCCGGGCGTCGAGGCCGGGGAGCTCGGAGCGGGCGATGCTGATGACCTCGTCGGCGAGGCCCCGGGTGGCGCTACTGGGCGTGCCCGGGACCGCGAGGACAAGCGCGGGCGCGCCCTCGGGCGCCACCAGGGGTTCGGGGCGGCGGTGCCGTCCCGGCTGGCGGGGGCGCGGCATTCGTACTGGCAGGCCGGACGCGGGCCCAGTGGGGGAGCTCATGGCGCCGCATGTTACTGGTTTCCGGGGTTTCCCTGTTCGGGGAGGGTGCAGGTGAGCGGTATCCGTCCTGTTTTGTCTGATGAGTGATGTACGGATCGGCCGACATCGGCACGATTCACCTCTCCGGCGGACCGGTTATCGGCCTTCCGTCACGGACGTCACCCACAGCATCGCGTCATCACCCGGGAGGGTGAGCGTGCCGGTCGCCAGGTCGGTGGCGATGCGGACCGAGCCGTCCAGGGGATCACCCTCCGCGGCCGTCCGCCGTGCCTGCGGCAGCCGCTTCGCCAGCTCCTCCTCCAGCGGTGCGACGAGCGGGTCGCCCAGCTTCAGCAGGCCGCCGGTGACCGCGAGGCGGGGCTCGCCGTCGCGGGGGCAGACCGCGGCTGCCGAGTCGGCCATGTGCCGTGCCGCGGCGCGCAGGATCTCGGCGGCCACGGGGTCGCCGGGCGCGCAGGCGGCCACGTCGGGAGCGAAGGAGGCGAGGACGGCGGGGCGGTCGGTCCGCGGATACAGCTGCCCGGGGATGCCCGCCGCCGGGCCGAAGCGCTCCCGGGCCCGGGCCAGCAGCGGCGCCGAGCCGCCCTCCCGCCCGTCGTGGGCGCGCAGCGCGGCCTCCAGACCGGCCCGCCCGATCCACGCGCCGCCCCCGCAGTCGCCCAGCAGATGCCCCCAGCCGTCCGCCCGGTGCCAGCGGGCCAGGTCGGTGCCCGTCGCGATCAGTCCGGTCCCGGCGGCCACCACCGCTCCGGGCCGGGGGCCGAGGGCGCCGACGTAGGCGGTCACGGCGTCGGCGACCAGCGCGACCCTCCGGGCTCCCAGCTCCCAGGCGAGCGCGCCCGGCAGTTCGGCGCGCAGCGCGTCGCCCAGGGTGGCCAGCCCGGCGGCCCCGACGACGACGGTGCCGAACCGGCCCACCCGGATCTCTGCGGTCAATGCCCGAACCATGGGCAGCAGTTGCCCCATCAGGTGCTCCGGGTCGATGCCACGGGGCCCGGTGCGCACGGGCTCCCGCGACGCGCGGTGCCCGAGCGGGCCGCGTCCGTCGGTACCGGCGGTGCCCACGACCACGCGCAGCCCCGAGCCGCCGGAGTCCACGGCCAGGAAGCCGCCGCTCACGGCAGCCGCCAGTCGACCGGCTGGCCCCCCAGCCGCACCAGCAGGTCGTTGGCCCGGCTGAACGGGCGGGAGCCGAAGAACCCGCGGTCGGCCGACATCGGGGACGGGTGCGCGGACTCCAGTGCCGGCAGATCGCCGAGCAGCGGCCGCAGGTTGCGGGCGTCGCGGCCCCACAGGATGGACACCATCGGCTTGCCGCGTGCCGCCAGGGCGCGTATCGCCTGCTCGGTGACCTCCTCCCAGCCCTTGCCGCGGTGGGCGGCGGGCTTGCGCGGGGCGGTGGTCAGTGCCCTGTTGAGCAGCAGCACGCCCTGCCGGGTCCACGGGGTCAGGTCGCCGTTGGAGGGCTGCGGCAGGTTCAGGTCGGTGTTCAGCTCCCGGAAGATGTTGAGGAGGCTGCCGGGCAGCGGACGCACCTCGGGCGCGACCGAGAACGACAGCCCCACGGCGTGCCCCGGGGTGGGATACGGGTCCTGTCCGACGATCAGTACCCGGACGTCGTCGAAGGGCTGCTGGAAGGCCCGCAGGACGTTGGCTCCGGCCGGGAGGTAGGTGCGTCCGGCGGCGATCTCCCCGCGCAGGAAGTCACCCATCGAGGTGATCCGCCCGGCGACGGGTTCCAGTGCCTTCGCCCAGCCCGCTTCGACGATTTCATTCAAGGGTCGTGGTGCCACGGGCGTCACCCTACTGCCGTGCGGGTGACGCCGATCAAGCGGTGGCCAAGGCCGGATCCCCCCGCCCGGTTCACGCCAGGACCGCGGCCCGCACGCACAGCACGTCCGGCAGGTGGGAGGCCAACTGCCGCCAGCTGTCGCCGTCGTCGGCCGACGCGAACACCTCGCCGTTGCGATTGCCGAAGTACACGCCCGCGCGGTCCGCGTCGTCCGTGCACAGCGCGTCGCGCAGCACCGTGCCGTAGTGGTCCTCCCGGGGCAGGCCCGCCGACAGCGGCTCCCAGCTCTTGCCCGCGTCCGCGGTGCGGAAGACCCGGCACCGGTGGTCCGCGGGCACCCGGTCGGCGTCGGCGTTGATCGGGAAGACGTACGCCGTGTCGCCGCGGTGCGGGTGGGCCGCCACGGCGAACCCGAACGTGGACGGCAGCCCTTCGCCGATGTCCGTCCAGTGGGCGCCCGCGTCGTCGCTGCGGTACACCCCCCAGTGGTTTTGCAGGTACAGGCGGTCCGGGTCGGCCGCGTCCCGCGCGACCTTGTGCACGCACTGGCCGAACTCCGGGTCGGGGTCCGGCAGGAAGACCGCGGAGACACCGGAGTTGGACGGCGCCCAGGTCGCGCCGCCGTCGGTGGTGCGGAACACGCCCGCGGTCGACACGGCGACCGTCACCGAGCCGGGGTCCCGCCGGTCGGTGAGGACGGTGTGCAGCCCCTCCCCGCCGCCGCCCGGCACCCACTGGGACCGCGTGGGGTGCTCCCACAGGGGCCGGACCAGCTCGAAGCTCTCGCCGCGGTCCTCAGAGCGGTACAGCGCGGCCGGTTCCGTGCCCGCGTAGACCACGTCCGGCTCGGCGGCGGCCGGGTGCAGCTGCCACACCCGCTCCAGTGAGGCTCCGGTGTCCTTGGGGAACTTGACGGCCGGAGCGCTCGGTTCGGTCCAGGTGCGGCCCAGGTCGTCGGAGTGGAACACCGACGGGCCCCAGTGCGCGCTGTCGCCGCCCGCCAGCAGGCGTGGGGTGTCGCCGCGGATGTCCAGGGCGACCGAGTAGACGGCCTGGGCGTTGAAGTACGGACTCTCGTCGAACTCCCAGGTGCCACCCCGCCGGCGCCCGATGAACAGGCCCTTGCGGGTGCCCACGGCGAGCAGTACCTCGGTCATGCCGATCACCTCCGCGGCGTCCTCGTCGACGCCTTTGTCTCGGACACGGGCCAGTCTGCACCCAGCCACTGACAGTCACCTCTGGATTCGGCGTCGTCGCAGGTCGGCGCGGTGATGCGGCATGCTCGCGGAGCCGGGGGAGGGGCGGCACGGGGCCGGAACCCCGACCCCGCCCGGTCAGTCCGCCGTCGGCAGCGCCCGCGCCAGGATGCCGCCGAGGTCGGCCGTGGACGGCAGGGTGCCGAAGGCGTGCCCCCAGTCGCCGCCGAGCCGCGTCGCGCAGAAGGCGTCGGCGACGGCGGGCGGCGCGTGCCGGACCAGGAGGGACCCCTGGAGGGTGAGGGCCATCAGCTCCACCAGCCGGCGGGCACCGGTCTCGGACGCCTCGGTCAGCCCCGTCTCCAGCCGGGCCACGGCGGCGTCCAGGCGGGCGTCCGCCCCGCGTGCGAGGGCGAGTTCCGCGAAGAGGGCGTGCGCGGTCGCCGGGGAGCGGCCCAGCGCGCGCAGGACGTCGAGGGCGTTGACGTTCCCCGAGCCCTCCCAGATCGACAGCAGCGGGGCCTCGCGGTAGTGGCGGGGCATGCCCGACTCCTCCACGTAGCCGTTGCCGCCGAGGCACTCCAGGGCCTCCGCGGTGAACGCGGGGCCCCGCTTGGTCACCCAGTACTTGCCGACGGCGGTGGCGATCCGCCGGAAGGCCGTCTCGGCGGTGTCCCCGCGCACCGCCCGGTCCGCCGCCCCGGCCAGCCGCAGGGTGAGCGCCGTCGCGGCCTCGGACTCCAGCGCCAGGTCGGCCAGCACGTTGCGCATCAGCGGCTGGTCGACGAGCCGGGCGCCGAACGCGCTGCGGTGCCGTGCGTGGTGGCCGGCCTCGACCAGCGTCTTGCGCATCAGCGTCGCCGAGGACATCACGCAGTCCAGCCGGGTGCAGTTGACCATCTCGATGATCGTCTTGACGCCCTGCCCCTCGGGTCCGACCAGCCAGGCGACGGTGCCGTCGAACTCGGGCTCGGACGAGGCGTTGGACCGGTTGCCGAGCTTGTCCTTCAGCCGCTGGATGCGGAAGGTGTTGCGGGTGCCGTCCGGCAGCACGCGCGGCACCAGGAAGCAGGACAGGCCCCCCTGCCCCCTGCCGGGTGCCACCTGGGCCAGCACCAGGAACACGTCGCACATCGGCGCCGACGTGAACCACTTGTGCCCGCGCAGCGTGTACACGCCCGGCTCGGCGGTCGGGGTGGCCGTCGTGGTGTTCGTGCGGACGTCCGAGCCGCCCTGCTTCTCGGTCATGCCCATCCCGGCCAGCAGGCCGCGCTTCTCCGTGGGCGTCCGCAGCCCCGGTTCGTACTCCCGGCCGGTCAGCAGCGGCTCGTAGACCTTGGCCAGCTCCGGGGTGCCGCGCAGCGCCGGGACGGCCGCGTAGGTCATCGACGTCGGGCACCCGTGCCCCGCCTCCGTGTGGCCCCACACCAGTCCGCCCGCGGTGCGCGCGACATGGGCGCCCGGCCGGTCGTCCGCCCAGGGCGCACCCGCCAGGCCCTCCCCGACGGCCACCCGCAGCAGGTGGTGCCAGCTCGGGTGGTATTCCACCTCGTCGACCCGGTTGCCGTACCGGTCGTGGGTGCGCAGTACGGGTTCGTGGCGGTTGGCCAGGTCGCCCCAGTCCTGCGCCTCCGCACTGCCGGCCCGCCGCCCGAGCCGGCGCAGCCCGTCCTCGGCCCATCCGGCGCCCTCCCGCCGCAGACCTTCCAGCAGCGCCGTGTCGTCCGAGGCGTCGTAGGGGGCCAGGGGAGGGGGCTGGTTGGTGACGTCGTGCGTGGCGTACCCCTCCGGGTGGCCCGCGGACTCCTCGTACTGCTCGTCAGGCTCCTGCGCGAGTGTCGTCATGACCCGAATGTTGCACTAGCGCTGCGACCGCAGCAATAGTGCAACACCTCGGGCGCACGTACAGTACGTGCTCATGTGGACGGACGACACGTGCCCGCGCGGATGAACGGTTCCGAGGCCCCCGGCGAGCCGCCGCTGCGCCCGCTGTCCGCGCGGTCGGTGGTTCTGAGCCTGCTGCTCGGCACCCATCCCCCCGAACTGCCGGTCCGGGAGCTGGTACGGCTTGTGGAGGGGTTCGACGTCGGCGGGTCCACGGTGCGCGCCGCGCTCAGCCGGATGGCCGCCGCCGGGGACCTGAGGCGGACGGACACCGGCTACCGGCTCAGCGAGCGGCTGCTGGAACGCCAGCGGCGCCAGGACGAGGCCCTGCGCCCGCGCACGCGCGCGTGGGACGGCGACTGGGAGATGCTCGTGATCACCGCGACGGGCCGCGGTCCCGCCGAACGCGCCGAACTGCGCAGCCGGTTGACCGCCCTGCGCCTCGCCGAACTCCGGGAGGGTGTCTGGCTGCGCCCCGCCAACCTGCGCCGCCCGCTGCCCGCCGCTCTCGACGGCGTCGCCGAGCGCCTCGTCTCACGCCCCGAGTGCCCGGCCGCCGACCTGTCCGCGCGGCTGTGGCCGCTGGACACCTGGTCCCGCACGGCCCGGGACCTGCTGGCGCGGGTCGGCCGGGCCCGGCGGCCGGCCGACCGTCTCACCGCCTTCGCGGCCGTCGTGCGCCATCTGCTCGCCGACCCCGTGCTGCCCGCGGAACTGCTCCCGTCCGACTGGCCGGGGGCGGCCCTGCGGGACGCCTACACGGAGTATCAGCGGGAGCAGTCCGGACAGGTCCGGGCGGGCGGCACCCGGACCTGAGACGTCACCTGTAGGTGATGTCGGAGGACGCGTACTTGCAGTACGTGCCGTCGGCGCCCGAGCCGTTGGAGTCCGGCTCGTCGCCGTCGTCGTTGCCGATGTACTTCTGGCAGGGGACGATCTTCTTGCTGCTGTCCCCGACGATGGTGATGTTGCGCAGGGTCGCGCTGTCGCCGTAGTTGGTGTTGATGCCGGCGATCCGGCCGCCCTTCCAGTTCACCTCGATGGTGTTGAGGTTGATCGTCCGCTTGTACTGCGACGAGCAGTTGCCGCAGGAGCGGATGAAGGTGCCGAAGTTCTTCACCGCGAAGTTGGAGACGTTCAGGGTGCCGGCGCCGTTGAACTGGAAGACCTTGTCGCTGGCTTCCTTGGCGCCGCCGCCGGAGACGGTGTAGACACTCGACGACGAGGAGCCCCGGAAGGTCGCCGCGTCCTCGCCGACGTCCTCCCACCAGACGTTCTGCAGCGTGCAGCTGCCCTTGCAGTGGATGCCGTCCGCGGCGGGGGCGCCGATGATCACGTTCTTGAGGACCGCGCCGGGTGCCAGTTCCAGGATCGGGCCCTGGTCCTCGTCCTGGCCGCCGGAGCCCAGGTCGCCGGTGCCGTACAGGCGCTTCATCCCGTAGTCCTTGGTGCCGGACACCGAGATGGTGGAGGAGACGCCTTCGCTGCCGTTGGGGGTGGGCCAGGTCGCGGCGTGCGCCGAGGTCGCCTCTGTGGTCATGAGCATGCCAACGGAGAGTCCGAGCGCGGCCAGTGCGCCGGCGGCCGCGCGCCGTTGCGCGCGGGGGCGTGTCGCTGCGGTCATGTTCTGATCCCTTCCATAGGGAGTGGGGGTGGAACGGAACATGTACGTGAACGATGTGCGTCGACATGATTGCGATGCACACGCGGTGAGGGGCAAGCGGGGCATTGGGCACCTCGCCGCGTGCGCATCGGTCATGCTGATGAACGGACCGTAGAGGGTAAGCGCTTTCTGGTCAACGCTTCGCGCGAAACGCCACCTCACATGCCCCAGCCGTACTGGGCCGGCATCCGGACGTCCTCGCCCAGCTCCCGCGCCGCCTGCTGCGCCCAGGACGGGTTGCGCAGCAGCTCGCGACCCAGCAGTACCGCGTCGGCCTCACCGTTGGCCAGGATCTTCTCGGCCTGCGCCACCTCGGTGATCAGGCCGACGGCGGCGACCGGCACCGCGGCCCCGGCCCTCACGTGCGCGGCGAAGGGCACCTGGTAGCCGGGACCGGTCGGGATCCGCACGCGCGGGACGTTGCCGCCGGTGGAGACGTCGAGGAGGTCGACGCCGTGTGCCTTGAGGTCGCCGGCCAGCCGGACGGTGTCCTCCCGCGTCCAGCCGCCCTCGTCGAGCCAGTCGGTCGCCGAGACACGGAAGAACAGCGGCTTGTCGTCCGGCCACACCGCACGCACGGCGTCGACGACCTCCAGGGCGAACCTGGTGCGGTTCTCGTACGAGCCGCCGTAGGCGTCGGTGCGGTGGTTGGAGTGCGGCGACAGGAACTCGTGGATCAGGTAGCCGTGGGCGCCGTGCAGCTCGACGATCTCGAAGCCGGCGGCGAGGGCCCGGCGAGCGGCGTCCGCGAACCGGCCGACCACCTCCCGGATCTGCGGGACCGTCAGCTCGGTCGGCACCGGGTGCCGTGGGTCGAACGCGAGTGCGCTCGGCGCCACCGGCTGCCAGCCGTACGCGTCCGGCCCCACCGGGGCACCGCCCTTCCAGGGCTGCGCGGTCGACGCCTTGCGGCCCGCGTGGGCCAGCTGGACGGCGGGAACGGTGCCCTGGGAGCGCATGAAGTCCGTGATCCGGCGGAACGCCTCGACCTGCGTGTCGTTCCACAGCCCCAGATCCTGGGGGGATATGCGGCCATCGGGCGACACGCCGGTGGCCTCCACGACGATCAGGCCGGTGCCGCCGGCCGCGCGTGCGCCGTAGTGCGCGAAGTGCCAGTCGCCGGGGACGCCCGCCAACGGGCCCTGGGGCGCGGCGGAGTACTGGCACATCGGCGGCATCCAGACCCGGTTCGGAATCGTGGTGTCGCGCAGTTGCAGAGGCTGGAAGAGGGCACTCATGGCGGGCTGCTCCCTGGGGTGTGGAGGGGCGTGGCAGCTCGTACGATACTTCTCGTAGTACGGCGGGTGTCAAACTACGGTGGTCCTCGTACAATGAAGCCCCCGGACGAACTGGAGTCGCCGTGACCCCCGCCGCCACCGCCGCAGGCGCCCGCGAGCTGCCGCATCCCACGCGCGGGGAGATCCGGCTGGAGGGTGTGCTGCACGCGCTCTCCGATCCGGTGCGGCTGCGGATCGTGCGGGACCTCGCCGCCGACAGTGACGCGCTCTACTCCTGCTCGCACTTCGACCTGCCGGTCACCAAGTCGACCACCACGCACCACTTCCGGGTGCTGCGCGAGAGCGGGGTGGTCCGGCAGACCTACCGGGGCACGGCCAAGATGAACGGCCTGCGCAGGGGTGACCTGGACGCGCTGTTCCCGGGGTTGCTCGACGCCCTGCTGGCCGCCGCCGCCCGCCAGGCCGCCGCCCTTGGTGTCCTTGGTGACAGCTGACCGCGTGTTCCATCCGCATGGAATGTGATCATTCGGTTACGTTGCGCATGTGCTCGAAGCATCCTTCTTTGATCGTTCTCTTCAGCTTTCCGATCGCTGTCCGGACGACGGTGAGATGTCCGTGCGGCACGCCTGGGTGGTGCGGGAGGGCGGCGCCACGGCTTCCTGGTTCGATGTGCGGCTGGATTTCGCCGACGGCGCCCGGGTGGACGCGCTCGCCGTCCTGTCCGGCCGGGAGGTGCGGGTCGAGGGTGTGCGGGCCGAGCCGCCCCTGTCCCTCGACGACCTCGCCGTGCTCGCCGAGTGGCTGGAGAACCCGCTCTTCGCGGCCTGTGTACCGGCGCCCGGCCGCGTGCTGCCGGCCGTGTCGCGCCGGGGCCGTCCCGCGTGGCCGCGCGGCAGGGAGGAGTGCCGGCTCGTGGCGCGGGAGTACCAGGAGGCCCGCGAGGAGGGGAACGACCCTGTCCTCGCGGTGATGCGCGTGACCGGGCACAGCAGGCGCAAGTCCCTCAGGCTGATCGGCCAGGCGCGTGACGAGGGGTTCCTGGCGCCGCGTCGCGCCCGCCGCTGAGCCGCCGTCGGCCGAGGGTCACAGCATCTCGCGCATCCGCGAGATCTCGCTCGTCTGCTGGGCGACCACGTCGTCGGCCATCTCCTCGACCTGCACGTTGTTGCCCTGCGACTTGACGTCCGTGGCCATGGTGATCGCGCCCTCGTGATGGGTGATCATCAGAGTGAGGAAGAGCTGGTCGAAGGCCTTCCCCCGCGCCGCGCGCAGCTTCTTCAGCTGGGCCTCGGTCGCCATGCCGGGCATCCCGGCGTGCTCGTGCCCGCCGCCCGTCCCCTTCTCGTCCTTCTCCTTCTCGCCGTGGTTCTTCAACCAGCCCCGCATCGCCTCGATCTCCGGACCCTGCGCGGAGGAGATCCGTTCGGCGAGCTTCTTGATCCGGCCCGACTCGGCCTGCTTCGGCACGAGTTCGGTCATCTTCAGTGCCTGGGCGTGGTGCTGGATCATCATCCGCGCGTAGGAGACGTCCGCCGAGTTGGGGGAGTCGTCGTCGGCCCGCTGCTTCTCGGCGTCCTCGGCGGACAGGGTCCGGTTGCCCTCGCCCGGCTGGCCGGGAGCGATCACCGAGGGCCCGGTCCTGGCGGCCGACCCGGTGTCCGGGTCCGAGTCGCAGGCGCTCAGGCCGAGCACGGCCAGTGCGGTCAGCGAGGCCGTGACGAGCGACGCACCGGACATCGCGGAGCGAAAGGGCACAACAACCTCCTGTGGTAGGCGGAATGCGGAGCACCTCGTGGGTGCGATGACCGTCCTAGCACGCTTCCGCGCGTCACTGATCAAAAAACTTCATTGCGTGTTTGTTGCCCCCTGTTGGTATGAGCATGGCGAAGACGATACTGCGTGGTGCGTGAACCGTTCCGACGGGAACGGACCTAGGGAGGAAACAGTGACCCTGTTGAACGACCCGCGAACGCGGCGCAGACGTCTGGGAGTCGCGGCGGTCGCCGCCGGACTGCTCTCCGCGCTGCTCACCGCCGGCCCGGCTGTGGCGACCCCAGACCCCGGGGACGGCCCGGCCACGTCGAAAGAGGTGTCGAAGAGCGCGCGCGCCGAGGTGCGCGAGGCGATAGAGAGCGGCGAGATACCCGGTCAGGACGAGATAGTCCACTCGGACAACATCGAGCACCTGACGAACATCCCCAAGGACGCACTCCCGGGCACCAATTCGGACCTGGCCTTCCAGGGCCAGTACGCCTTCGCCGGCAACTACGACGGCTTCCGCATCTTCGACATCAGGAACCCGAAGAAGCCGAAGACCGTCGCCCAGGTGCTGTGTCCCGGTTCGCAGAACGACATCTCCGTCTCCGGTGACCTGCTGTTCCTGTCGACCGACTCCTCGCGCAGCGACAGCAGTTGCAACAGCACCACGCAGCCGGCGACCGAGAAGTCCTCCTGGGAGGGCATGAAGGTCTTCGACATCAGCGACAAGCGGAACCCGAAGTACGTCGCCGCCGTCGAGACCGCCTGCGGCTCGCACACCCACACGCTGGTGCCCGAGCGCAAGGACGTCTACGTCTACGTCTCCTCGTACTCGCCGAGCGCCGCGTACCCCGACTGCCGGCCGCCGCACGACGGGATCTCCGTCATCAAGGTGCCCCGCAAGGCGCCCGAGCGGGCGGCGGTCGTGGACTTCCCGGTGCTGTTCCCCGGTGAGGGCCCCGACGGTGGCGGCAACCCGGGCGGGCCCACCAACCCGGGCGTCTCCAAGACCACCGGCTGCCACGACATCACCGTGCTGCCCTCCGAGGACCTCGCGGCGGGCGCCTGCATGGGTGACGGCATCCTGTTCTCCATCAAGGACCCCGAGCGTCCGAAGGTCATCGACCGCGTCCAGGACAACGTGAACTTCGCGTTCTGGCACTCGGCGACCTTCAACCAGAAGGCCAACAAGGTCGTCTTCACGGACGAGCTGGGCGGCGGCGGCGCGGCCACCTGCAACGCGGAGATCGGCCCGGACCGGGGCGCCGACGGCATCTACGACATCGTCGGCCGCGGCGACCACCGCAAGCTGGTCTTCCGCAGCTACTTCAAGATCCCCCGCCACCAGGCGGACACCGAGAACTGCGTCGCCCACAACGGCTCGCTGATCCCGGTCAAGGGCCGCGACATCATGGTGCAGGCCTGGTACCAGGGCGGCGTCTCCGTCTGGGACTTCACCGACTCCAAGCGCCCCAAGGAGATCGCCTACTTCGAGCGCGGACCGCTGACCACGGACGGCATGACCACGGGCGGTTCCTGGTCGGCGTACTACTACAACGGCTACATCTACTCGAACGACATCGCCAAGGGCTTCGACGTCCTCAAGCTCGACGACCGGCGCACCGACCCGGCCAAGCGGGTTCACCTGCGTGAGCTGAACACGCAGACGCAGCCGGACTACTTCGACTGAGCCTGTTCGTCGCGCCCGCCGGTCGCGAAGAACCGCGACAGGTCCGCGTCGCACGTCGTCCCGCCGGACACCTCGGTGTCCGGCGGGACACCCATCTCCCAATCCAGCCGGTAACGCTTGAACAACTCGGCGCGCAGCACCGGCACGGGCATCGGTACGCCGGGCACCAGGGCCGCG